>JBKQMP010000152.1:0-26423 GCA_052146665.1 Dissulfurispiraceae bacterium | reverse complement strand
CTTGAGAAATGCTCCCTTGGCAACCCAGTTGTCCTTTTGGCCGTCAGAAAGACTTCCCTCCAAGAAAACATTGTCTCCTTGTGCCGAATTCAGACGATATTCTCAGTGCCACTAAATAAAAATTTTGCGATGCTAACTTTTTTCTGAAATCTTTAGGAAGAAAATTTTATTATAATGGTGCTGAGATGGAAGGAATTATTGATTTCCACGCCCATGCCTTTCCAGATGATCTGGCAGGCAGGGCGATACAGGTTCTGGAAAAGGAGGGTGGCGTCAAAGCCCATCTTGATGGGAGAGTATCCTCCTTGCTATCTTCCATGGACACGTCTGGCATTGAGAAGAGTGTCGTTTGTTCAATCGCTACTAAGCCTGCGCAGTTCGATCCTATCCTGAAATGGTCCAAAAAGATCAGATCGGAAAGAATAATTCCTATTCCCTCTGTCCATCCGGATGACCCGCGATGTCGGGAGAGAATCTCTCAATTGAAGGGGGAGGGCTTTAAAGGCGTAAAACTCCACCCCTACTACCAGAATTTTTATATTGATGATGAGAAACTTTTTCCCCTTTATGAGGAGATGTGTGAGCACAATCTGCTACTTGTGCTGCATACCGGTTTTGATATCGCCTTTCCGCCGATACGGCGGGCCGATCCGGAACAGATCTTGTATGTCAGGGAATATTTTCCCACTATGCGATTGGTTACCACCCACCTCGGTTCCTGGAAACTTTGGGCGGAGGTTGAAAAGTCCCTCATTGGAAAACAGGTGTATATGGAGATTTCGATGAGCCTTGAATTTATGGGAAAAGAAGAAGCAAGAAAGTTGCTGTTGAGTCACGATAAGAACTATATACTTTTTGGAACTGATTCTCCATGGACCAGCCAGAGGGAGACGATGAAGCTTCTAAAGGGGCTTCAACTGGGGGAGGATTTGGAAAGGCTTATTTTGAAGGATAATGCTACTAATCTCTTGGGTGCGGACTGAAGATCAGTGCGAGCGACGGCAGGCTTTTCTTGGTGAGTGGTTTCTGAATGTGACCGATAGCTGTCAATGGCAAGTCTCATCTAACGGGCGAACTGATTCATTCAGCTTGAAAATTTGGAAGTGAAGACCTATGCGGGATGCTCGAGCTTAGTCAGACGACAACGCCATCCTTAAGCAAAGGTGGATCACTCTGGAATGAAAAAGGCAAAGCGTTATCCCCCTCCTTTGGGGGAAGGCGTTGTTATGCTAGTATGGTAATGACACAGTTTGATCATCATTAGCCACTTTTACTTTTCTAAACCCATTTGCTTTATCTATGGAATAAACATATATAGGATAACCTAAACCTTCGATCCGTGTACCTGTTGAATATTTTATCCCAAGCCGTACAAATGCTTCAGCTGTGACAAAAGGATCCAAATACTTCTTAGAAAAGAAAGAAGATTTCCAATGACGGAACTCTATTAGTTTGCCGATTTCGGAATTGTCATCGTTAAATGCTTTCTGTAATTCTGTTTGCTGCCCTATAAAAGATATGCTCTGCCCTTCAAAGACTTCCTTTCTAATTATGTATTTTATCCTCGAATTTGGCCCCCCGTCCTCAAAATAGAATTTCACATATACAATACTAAGAGAGTCATCTGGATCAATGCCTGCAAATTCAGCTTCAAAGACATTTTCTTGCCCCATATTCTTCGATGCTCTGTTAATTTCTAGTAGTGCTGATTTCGGCAAAGTGCGCATCTTCTCCATTAGTTCGTGCGCAAACATTGTAGCAAGCTCATAATTGCTGTTTGATTGATTTATTTCTAACCCTTTAACCACATCTTCCAACTTTAGAAGTGTTTTACCGCCAGATTCATACAACCTTTCCAGTCCAGCAGCGTAGAAGATGTGATCTTTGTTCAGTACATGAATTTTCTCGTTCCCATCCGAATATGTCCGTTCAGACCCATTTGATGTGGTAATGCGACTATCGGAAGCCACTACTATTGAATTTGAGTCATAAACTACTACGAACAAGGTGCCCTGGTCTGTGCCTGGCAATGTGTCCGCTATCCCGGGCTTCGGGAAGATTAACAGCAAAATTACTATTATCGCCTTAACATGACGCATTCAAACGGCCTCGCTTAGTCCTATTCTTAACAATTATACAGTGAGCACTATAATGTACCTCACTCTGGCAGGGATGCAGACAAGGAAGGCCGTCCCAGTCCCTATGCAGAGAGTCAACTTCGATTAACTCAGGGCTGGGAATAGGATCATGTAGTAACAAGGTGGTTTCGAGCGGAATCTTTGAACATCGCGAGATCTCCTGCCGCGTTTGTGCGGATTTCACCACGAGTCTGTATTATCGGGCTGCGGAAGTTTCTGATAATTACTGCTGTAGGCGTATTAATCCCGATTTTCTTTGTGTTTTCATTACCGTTTAAGGATACCGTCCAGAATCTCATCAAGGCTACTGCATAGCCTGAACCCGTTATCAAGATAGGCACGGTTCCACGGGAATAATAACCCTGTGGCTAAAGCCCCACTCTCTACAGCTTTTTCCAATACCTGTGGGGCATCGTCCACCACCACATGAATGCCATTACTAAATAAACGAGTCTTGTGATAGGACAGGTGGATGTCATCATAAACTAATCCATGCTTCTTCAGCCATCTCTCGGTCTGGCTCATGTACTCGGGAGAACGATGACTTGCTATGGTAATGTGGTAGTCATTACGTTTCAACGCTGAAAGGAAGGTCTTGGCTTCGGGATAAGGTTGAAACGCATTGTTGTCTTGGTTTAGATGAATAGCATTTACTGCCTTTTGAAACTCCTGCTCAGTACAATATCCATCCCAAATGTCCCAGTCTGTCCAGTTTGCCGGAGGGGGGAAGTTCTCGTTAATCTTCCTCAGTTCCTCATAAAAGGCATCACAGAACTGCCACAAGGTATTGTCTATGTCAATGATAGCCGTTTTTTCCATCACCCTATTATAAACAACCCGATAAAAGTTTGTTAAAATATCTACTACATTATCGGGAGGCAGGAGGCCCGGGCAGAGATGGGAAGAGTATCCAGGCAAACGACGAGCAAGCCATCCTTAATTGCTATGGCAGGATTTTTCACTGCCCTATTGGCAGGTCTTGCTGCACTCCTCTCGGGACCAGGCACCAACTATGGGCTATGGAACTACCGGACCGGTATCTCGGTGCTCCGTTGGGCTGCTTACGGGGGAGTCGTCGCGACAGCCCTATCACTGATCGGACTCATAGCGTCTCTTCGAATCGTTATAGTTCGCGGTTTCCTGTGGGCCCTTCTGGGTTTGGTTATAGGCGGCTTCCTCGTAGGTCTAATGCTTCACTGGAAACACGTGACTGAAAGAGTGCCGCGGATTCACGACATTACTACCGACACTCAGAACCCCCCACAGTTTTTCACAGTCCTGAGACTTCTCAAAAACAATGAGAACTCTCCTATTTATGGTGGCGAGGAGGTGGCTGCCCAGCAGCGGAAGGCCTATCCAGATATCATTCCTCTCATCCTCCCTGTTCCTCCCGATCAGGCCTTTGAACGAGCCGTTGCGGTGGCCAGGCGGCTGGGATGGCAGCTCATCGACGCTGACAAGAACGCAGGGCGCATTGAAGCTGTTGCCACTACTTTCTGGTTTGGGTTCAACGACGACATTGTGATCAGGCTCACGCAGCAGACTCCAGGATGCCGAGTGGATATTCGGTCTGAATCGCGCGTAGGTGTGAGTGACCTCGGAAAAAATACGGAAAGGATACGGGACTTTCTTGTACAGATGAGGGAGCCTAAATGACTCTTGCGAGCGCCTTTCGCCAACGAATGCTCAAAAATCTAATATTGATAAGAATAAGGAGTCCTGAAAGAAGTCGAAAAACCCATTACACCTCAAAAGAAAATAGACTCTTGCAGCTTTTTGGCAAGAGGGCGGGGCAAAACATGCTATCTGTCCTGTTATGCTTCTATTGGAGTTCTGCTTCCTGCATCTGACACCATGGGTTTTGTACCAGAACGCGCGGTTCCCTTGGAAACAAATCTTGAGCATCGTCGCTGGTCATCCTAGGTAAGTGGCGTCACACTAAATTGGCAGGCCGACATTGATCCCCTTTAGTCCCTTCCTTCAAGAAAAACTTGCCCTCTTTCTCATCCTGTTATAGACTTCAATTAAGAACAACAAAAGAAAAACGGAGGGGCCTTCATGCCCGCCTATGCAGATGACTGCGAGTATTGCCGCGAAGAATCCACCATTTTTCTCGCCATGAAGTTCACCCAAAAAAAGGAGGGAGATCTGTAAAAAGAAAGGTTGGTTGCTGACAATTCTGGCATGTACCGCAACTCACTGGTCTCTTAATATTTTGGGGACCACCCTTATGATCCTGGAAGTAAGCGGCAACGGGTCAGATCTTGGACAGGATTAAAGACCGGACACCGGAAGGAGATCAAAGATGGAGCAACAGTCCAGTGACAAGGGAATCATCAGTAAGCCGAGCAAGTACTCTGTGGCAGAAACGCTGGATCGCTTAGAAGATGTATTGAAATCCAAGGGCATAACCATTTTCGCCCGCATTGATCAGAAGGCTGCGGGAGAAAAGGTGGGGCTGAGCATGCAGCCCACCGAACTGTTAATCTTTGGCGACCCGAAAGCAGGCACTCCGTTGATGAATTCATATCCTTCCTTAGCTATCGATTTGCCCTTGAAGGCCGTGGCATGGGAGAGAACGGATGGAAGAGTAATACTGAGCTATAACAGCCCGGATTACCTAAGGCAAAGGCACGGCCTTGCTGAGGCGCCATTCAGGGCAGTGGACGCACTGATTGACAAAGCTCTGGAATAGTGCAAGATTTCTCTCAGATGGAGAACAGCTGATACGCGTCATACGGGTCCGCATTATGCCTTTGGCTGAAATCATCGGATCTTTTTCGCAGAAACATGTAGCCCAAGGATATTTTGACACTAATGAAGCGTTTTCTCAGCTTCACAGCTTTCTTGCCACAGGCACAAGGTTTCTTCAGAAAATAGATGTTCCAAGGGAGCTGACCAATGGATGTCACATGTGGCAGTCAGTACGTTTATTAGGGTGAGTATACCGGCCCCTATCAAACGATATGGCATACAACTCATTGTTTTTTCTAACTTTTATTCTAATTTCAGCTGACTGTCATAATGTGTCAAGTCACGGGATTGATCATTCGCTTCTGTCCGAATGGGTGTTTTTTCTTTTGTAACCTTTCGGCTGTTATAATGTCTATTATAGAAGAAAAAGATGAAAAGTTTATTCGACAATGAAGGAAGAATCAAGAGAGCCTTCATGCAAAGGGAGGGAGATATGAATAAGACCATTTATCTTGTTCTTGCCGTTTTGATACTCGTCTTTGCGGCTAGCCTGCCGGGATTTGCATACGGCGCCGGATACCACGGTGGTGGTGGTGGCTGGCATGGTGGTGGCGGTGGCTGGCACGGTGGTGGTTACTGGGGCGGTCGTGGTTACTGGGGCGGTCGTGGTTACTATGGCGGTCGTGGTTACTATGGCGGAGGTTACTGGCGCGGCGGTGTTTGGATTGGGCCAGGATGGGGATGGGGCGGATGGGGTCCGTGGTGGTGGGGTACCGCGGGTTATCCGTACTATCCGTCTTATCCATACTACCCTGACTATTCTGGAGCAACTGCCATCCAACAGCAGCCTCAGGAATATATTCAGCAAGCCCCCCAACGGGCGCAACAGGGTTACTGGTATTTTTGCCAGAATCCTCAGGGCTATTATCCTTATGTGAAAAGATGTCCTCAAGGCTGGATGAAGGTTGTTCCTGCCCCGGCTCCAGAGGGCCCGGAGGAGTGATATGATGATCGTCAAGAAAGGCATTTTAGCGTTTCTGGTGCTGGTGACGGTCGGAGGATGTGCGACCCTCCCGACTGGGCCTAGTGTGATGGTGCTACCACCCACCAACAAGCCTTTTGAAGAATTTCAGGCCGAGGACGCCATCTGCAGGCAGTGGGCAGAACAGCGAATCGGGCTGAGCCCTCAGCAGGTGGCCAATCAGAATACCGCCGCAGGAGTCATCGGCGGCACGCTCATCGGAGCAGGCCTCGGCGCCGCCATCGGAGCCGCGACAGGCGGTGCGGGTGCGGGTATCGGTGCTGCTATCGGTGCCGGGAGCGGACTTCTTATCGGAACAGCGGCAGGTGCCAATGCCGGTCAATTTTATGGATGGCAGGCGCAACGGCGATACGATATGGCATATCAGCAGTGCATGTATGCCAATGGGAACCTGATTCCCGGCGTCGTGAGTCGGACTCGAAATGTACAGAGTGTGCCACCTCCGCCTCCACCTCCAGGTTACGGCTCTGCACCGCAACCCCCACCGGGTCAATAGACTATGCTGGCCGCTCGAAATATCGAGCGGCCAGCATATTTTCGGGGGTTAGACCGTTCATCGAGATTCTTTTATCCTTGAACGTCATCTTAGACTGCGCCAAATTTACAAGTTACAGAGTCGGCACAATCAATCGCTGACACATCGAAGATCCACTCACCGAGAATCCGCAGGAAGTAACCCGAAACTCAGGAAGGGGCAGTTGATGATTCTGCAAGAGTTCACTCAGGACAAACACTGCCGGAAACTTTATAAGTTATTTATTTCTAAGAGAAGTCCTACCTTCAGCCAAAGACCGTTATATAAAGGTTAGGTTCAACTACGATGACCCGTTGCCCTGTCAAGAGACTGAGTCGTGACCGTGCAAGGAAAGTCTTCTGGAGCAACCATGGCCATAGCTCAACGCAACAGCATTGAAATATCATCTTTTAGTCTTTGTTTAGACACCTTTGTCTACCGCATCACCTTATTCAAAAATTTGCCGATGCCATGTGCTTGATGAAAATGTTATCCTTGCCCCCGTCAGAGCGATCTAAATACCACCCAAGAGCCCTTATCGGGACAACGTAATTTCGATATTTGCTTGGTGAACCCGCGACAACGAGCGCATGCTAGGTTAGGATCGACCACTTTCACCCAGAAGAAGCAGTGCCCCTCCTCGTTGTCAGCGTACCTGAGATAACCGCATGATTTACCACAGTCTGGGATGACGTAGAGCGGGATGAAATCATATTTTCTGCTCTGTCGCCATCCTTCATTAAATAACCGAGCACCTTCTCGTCTCATTTTAAGTCCGAAAAAAGTCATCGTCTGGAGACAAAAAACCTCTGCGGGATTCCGCATGACCTCTATCTGGTTTCTCCGAAAGCTAACCGTTTGTTATCATCTAAACCCGAAATCTCATGCTGGTTTGTGAATGGTAGCGTTCGCTCCGGAAGTGACCAACGCGTCTGACCCCGGATAAACACGACAACATGTTTTCCCCCGGCAAGAGTGCAGAGAGGAACACAAGTATCGCCTGACCGACAGCGTTTCCGGAAGAGCCAGTCTGTAATTGATCGGTGCGTTTCTTTGATGAGCCTAGGTTAGTTCTGCCAGAGTGAACGTTTCCGGGTAAAGGCAGAGAGATGAGATCTGCGTCCTTCTTTGAGGGCAGGCTGTGGGAACACCTTCATGGGGAGTCTGCAGCTGAAGCGTCCATGAAAACGCGCGTGCGCTACTTGTCGTGGACACAGCTGTCTCACGGCATAGTCGTCAGTTTTGCAACAAGACAGCTCGGTTTTACCTCAAGAAAAAAGATCTACTCAAGAGGCATCACGCCAGTTGAAGCAGAAGTACGGCGTCAAATGAATTCCACAGCTGAAACATCGCGATCCAAAAAAAGGGTGATTTTTCAAGATGAGTTCGATACAATACACGGCAGAGAGACATTAATATGAAAATCCGCGCAATCATAGTCTTCTTTTCTCTTTTGGTTTTTCTCACCATGGCTGTGGGAGGGGGTATTTATTTCCATTCAGTCAGAGAGGCACTGCGTAGTGATATTGTTGGAGATGTCCAGGACGATGTGCAAGATTTTGCCAAGGGGATAGCAAGTTCCTTGACACAGTATCAGCGGATATCTGCCGCCCTAGCTGGCCTGAAGGAGTTGCCGACGGCGTTGTTGAGGAAGGATCCCGTCAGCATTGGACAGGCCACTGCGATACTGGATCATTTTCAGTCTACAATTCAGGCAGATGTCTGTTATCTAATAGACCAAACCGGTAACACAATCGCCTCATCCAACCGGAATACTCCAGACAGTTTTGTGGGCAAGAATTTTGCGTTTCGGCCTTATTTCAAGGATGCTATTTTAGGCATACCGGCTATTTATCCGGCACTCGGAGTTGTCACAAAGAAAAGGGGTTTATTTTTTAGTTACCCGGTTTATGGTGGTGGCCACAAGCAGCCACTGGGGGTGCTTGTAATTAAGAGCTCCTCTCAACCCATCGAAAAAGAAATTAATGCAAGACAGAAGGGGACTCTAATGCTTGTGGACTCTCATAGTATCGTTTTTATTTCTAACAGGTCGCAGTGGTTATACCACAGCCTGTGGAGGATTCCGAGGGAAGAACTTTCCGCGGTGACAACGTCACAGCAATTTGGTGAAGGCCCCATAGAGTGGATAGGCTTGGAAGAAAAGGACACTCATGATGCTTTTGACAGTAAGGGGAAACACTACCTCCTGTATCAAAAGGAAATCGCCAATCTCCCTGGATGGACAGCAAGATATTTGCTTGCGAGCAATGTATTGTCGCAGCAAATATCTCTTCAATTCTTCAGGAAATTTGGCTCTTTTCTTATAGTGTTTTGCGTTGTTGTAGGACTGGCCGGTTTATTCTTATATAGGAAGGCAGATCAGGAAATACGCAGGCGGAAGCTCGCCGATGACGTTCAACAACAGTCCCTGTCTCTGCTGCAAGCGACTCTGGAGTCCACCGCAGACGGTATATTGGTTGTGAACGGCGCGGGAGAAATCGTAAGTTTTAACGCACGTTTTGCGGAGATGTGGCGTTTGCCCGATGACATAATGTCATCCAGGGATGACAGAGAAGCGCTTCAATTTGTCTTAGATCAGTTAAAAGACCCTCAGGGATTTCTTGCCAAAGTAGAGGCTCTTTATGCCCAACCGGAACAAGAGAGCTTTGACATACTGGAATTCAAAGACGGCAGGATCTTCGAACGCTCTTCAATGCCACATCGAATGGGGGATAAGATTGTCGGGCGAGTGTGGAGCTTTCGGGATGTCACCGAGCGCAAGAATGCGCAGGAGAAGTTAAAACAGAGCGAGGAAATGTTAAGAAACACGCTGAACAATGTTGATGATGGTTTTCTTGTCATAGACAGAGACCTTAGAATACAGCTGGCCAACGAGACTTTCTCAAAATGGGTGGCAATGCAAGTTGGTGATATCATCGGAAGAAGATGTTATGAAATAACCTACAAGGCATTCAAGGCCTGTTCAGAGGCAAGCGAGACATGCGCTGTCAGAGCCACTTTTGATACAGGGATGCCTCAACGGACGGTTTACGATTACACTGAGAAGGATGGCAACAAAACGTACATCGAAATAAAGACCTTCCCGGTAAAAGACGCTTCCGGTAATATGACATCTGTTATAGAAGTCCTAAGCAACATGACGGAAAAGTATCTTCTTGAGGAGGAAAGGGCCAAGTCCCAGAAGCTCGAGGCGATTGGGACGCTAGCTGGCGGCATAGCCCATGACTTCAACAACTTGCTGCAGGGTATTTTCGGCTATATCTCGATAGCAAAAATGCAGCTTGACCAGAAAGACAAGTCCCTTGTCATGCTTGAGCAGGCAGAGAAGGCTCTGCACATGTCAGTGAACCTCACGACACAGCTACTGACTTTTTCCAAGGGCGGCAAGCCTGCGAAAAAACTGATCGCCCTGCGGCCCGCAATTGAGGACGCAGCAAGCTTAGCCCTGAGCGGATCACGCTCTGATTACCATAGCAGCATTGATGCCGGGCTATGGCAAGCAGAGGCAGACGAAGGGCAAATAGGTCAGGTAATCCAGAACATCGTGCTGAATGCAGCAGAAGCGATGCCTTCTGGAGGGACTGTCGAGATCTTGGCGAGAAATGTGCAAATAGCCAAAGGGGGTAATCCCTTTTTCCCGGAAGGAGGCAGGTTCGTCAAGATAGCCGTTACGGACTCTGGTGTGGGAATCGCTGAGCAATATCTGCCGAGGATCTTTGACCCTTACTTTACGACCAAGCAGAAGGGCAGCGGGCTTGGGCTGGCGACTGCGTATTCGATCATCAGAAACCATGGGGGAGTGATCGATGTGGCGTCTGAAGCGGCAAAGGGGAGCACCTTCACCATTTATCTGCCTGCAAGTGACAATACAAAAGCGAAGGAATCCCAGGTTTCCGGCTCTGCTGCCGTGCGTAAAGGGAAGATACTTGTTATGGATGATGAAGAGATGGTGATAGAGGTGGCAAGGAAGCTTATAGAGACCCTTGGCCATGAGGTGGAGGTTGCTAAGGACGGAGAGGATGCGATAGAAAAATATAAGCAGGCAAAGCAAGCCGGCAGAGCCTTTGATATCGTAATACTGGATTTAACGGTCAGGGGGGGCTTGGGGGGAGAGGATGCGGTCAGGAAGCTGCATGAAATAGACCCAGGGGTAAAGGCAGTGGTGTCGAGCGGGTATGCAGATGCCCCTGTAGTGTCTGACTACCGATCCTACGGTTTTGCGGCATTCCTGAACAAGCCCTACACGATCGATGCCCTTAATCACACTTTAAACATTTTATTGGCATCGTGATCGCTCCAGATTCCATACTAAGTCCTACATCCAAAAAAGAGGTGACAGTGCGGATAATCGTTTTCAGACTGATCGGCGTCGTCATGAAAGACTATGATGGACTCGCATAAAGCGGGGGTGCGCCGGCTGAAACGCTTTCTCACATGACGCATGGGAGGCTCATAGTCCTACTTACCCTGGGGTGTCTCATGCTCATCTTGGCAGTCGACAGTGCGCTCGGTTGGGCCCTTCGGCAAAGCCGAATCCAATACGAAACGAACGCGCAGACTAATGTTTCCAACCTCTCGAAGGTCTTAGAACAGAACCTGATCACCCTGATCAAAGAAATTGACCTTACCTTGCGTACAGTAGCGGATGAGGAAGCACGGGTAAATGCTGTCAGCCGACCAGACTACAGCCCTTTTGAGCAATTCCTCACGAAACAATCCGCGCTCGTTCCAGATGTTCTCGGCATGCGCGTAGTCGATCAGGCAGGAAACCTTATCTATGCTACCAATAATGCGACGAGCCAAAGACTGAATGTAGGTGACCGGGATCATTTCCTCCGTGTCCGGGAAGATCCAAAAGCAGATCTGGTTATTACGGGACCGATCCTTGGACGAATTTCCAATAAGCAGGTGTTGATCTTTTCACGCCGCATTTCCCGTCCGGACGGATCTTTCGGAGGGGAGGTTTTTGCTTCTGTGGAAGTCGATAAGATAAGCCGCATGTTCTCGGCTGTCGACTTGGGTCCGCACGGGGTTGTCAGCTTGTGGGATAAGACAACCACTCTTGCACGTAATCCCGAAAACGTTGGCGAGAAGAGCGCCATCGGAACCCAGAAGCCGTCTCCGCAACTAAAGGCCCTGCTGGATGCGGAAACGAGGGCCGCCTTCTACACAGCGACCGCTCCCACTGACAACGTTAAGAAGAGTTATTCGATTCGCAGGATTGACCAGTTTCCGTTATGGGTTATCGCCGGGATGGCAGAGGAGGACTATCTGGCGCCGTGGAAAAATGAATTCCGACAGGCAGCGGTCTTAGCTCTGTTGTTCGCAATCCTCACGACGGTGTTTGCCTGGCAGATCTACCGTTATTGGCGGGTTGGCAAACTCATCAGGGAGACAGAACAACAGCTTAACAATGCGCAGGCCCTCGCACATGTGGGAAGCTGGATAAAAGACCTGTACAGCGGGAGATATGTCTGGTCGGATGAGGTGTTCCGAATTTTTGGCTATGAGCCGCAATCATTGGCTCCCAATGATGCGTTACTGCTGGCAGCAATACATCCTGATGATAAGAAAGAATTGATGGCAATGCTGGCGGTCCCACCACAAATAAGAGGGAATCAAGTCTCAGAGTTTCGGATTAAACGTCCTGATGGCTCGGTTCGTTGGGTGCACGCTGAAGGACGCGCGGAGCCGGATGGGACCGGAATGCCGGACCGCCTTACCGGCTTCCTCCGCGACGTGACCGAGAGCAAGGTGAATGAGTTAGCTATCATTAGTGCCAAGGAAGAATGGGAAAGGACTTTTGATGCGGTTCCTGATTTCATTGCACTGATAGACACAGAACACCGTATTGTCAGGGTAAACCGGGCCATGGCGGTGCGACTGGGCAGCGTTCCTGAGCGATTGGTGGGACGCCCCTGCTACGAACTTATGCACGGCACAGTCGCACCCCCTGATTTCTGTCCGCATGCAAGATTGCTGGTCAGCAATGCGGAAGAGCGGAGCGAGTTCTTCGATAGGAACCTCAATGGTTTCTTCGAAGTCAGGACTACCCCATTGCGTGACAGGGACGGGCAGCTTATTGGCAGTGTGCATATCGTGCGAGATGTCACCGAACACCGGAAGCTTGAGGAGCAACTTCGTCAGGCACAGAAGATGGAAGCAGTCGGGCAGCTTGCCGGCGGCGTGGCGCATGACTTCAATAATATACTGACAGCCATTATCGGCTACGGAAGTATCATTCTCATGCAATTGGCAAAAGACGATCCCAATCGTACGAACGTCGAGCACATTCTAGAGGCCTCGGACAGGGCCACCCATCTTATAAAGGACCTGCTTTTGTTCAGCAGGCAACATTCCATTGTAAGGAAGCCCGTGGATCTTAACGGCATTATTAATAGGATCAAGAAGTTTTTAATTCGTGTCATCGGAGAGGATATCGTCTTTGATTCGAGACTATCTCCAAAAGAGCTTGTAATTCTCGGTGATTCACACCAGATTGAGCAGGTCCTTATGAACCTTGCGACAAACGCGAATGACGCCATGCCTAAGGGCGGTACCTTCACAATCACGACTGAAGAGGTTTTACTGGATGAAAAATTTACCCCGACTCATGGACTTCAAATTCCCGGCAGGTATGCCCTGATTAGGGTTTCGGATACGGGTCACGGGATGGACAATGAAACCAGACAGCGGATTTTCGAGCCCTTCTTTACGACCAAGGAAGTCGGCAAAGGGACAGGTCTCGGTCTTTCAGTCGTCTATGGCATTGTCCAGCAGCACGGGGGGTATATTAATGTTCATAGTGATCAGACTAAAGGCACGACATTTCAGATATATCTGCCTCTGATCGAGTCAGTAGAAGCCGAGAGTGAACCTACTATCACAGCGGAACAGACTGTCGGAGGGACGGAAACGATCCTGATGGCCGAGGACAATCAATCCGTAAGGAATCTTACCAATAAAATATTGACGCATTTCGGATACACGGTCATCGAGGCTATCGATGGCGAGGATGCGGTGAAAAAGTACCAGGAGAACAAAGATCGCATACAGCTCCTTTTGTTCGATGTCATCATGCCTAAGATGAATGGCAAAGAGGCTTATGATGAGATACGGAAGATAAAACCTGGCATAAAGGTCATCTTCTCCAGCGGATTCGCTACAGATATTATTCAGCAGAAGGTGTCTCTCGACAAGGATTCCCATTTGATTTACAAACCGGTCTCTCCATTATACCTTCTGGCGAAGGTACGAGAGGTCCTTGATGAAGACAAGTCATAGGGCCTTAGGTATAATTTGCTGATCAACGCCCTCAGTGTGTAAAGAGGTCCACCTATCATAGCCCTTCCTAACCCGCGCAAATAGCAAGCTACACAAGGGTCTCCATCCATATGAGAAAATCTCATAATTACGACTCTCAACAACGACACAGCCGATGCTTTTGCAACCGATTGCCGACAACCTTAGTCATATCATTTGGTCCATTCCCGTTACAGGTTTCTTCTGATATTTCGCAAGAAAGGAAGCCGGACGTTAAGGTTCCCAATGCTATATTTCGTCTCCGACGCGTTATAGGCTTACAAAGCGCGGAGGGAGGACCTCGGTAACGAAAATACGAGGCCGGTTTTTAGTTCTGTCAGCAAATCATTTTACGGTGAACACCTCCAACTCGGAGCCGCTTGGACTGATATGAGATACACAATCTTTCTCTTTGCTGGTTTAATGATATGTTGTATAAAATAGGAAAGACTTCATGGAACAGATGGGCAGAACACAAAAAAACAACTTCATAACAGATGACACTCCAAGAGGCCCTTACTATGATGCGGCTTCTAAACAATTCCAAGTTTCATGAGCCTGTGGGTACATTGCTTGACGAAAGATGTCTTGGCCTGGACAGGCTGGAGTGTAAGATCGAAAGTGCAGCCACTCCTAAACTAAGAAAGGCCGCTGCCGTAGTTTTATATTCTCTGATTCAGATTTAATTATGCCGAGACGTTTACGAGGAGGTGCGCTATGATGAGAGAGTATTATCTGTTAGGAATGGTCATTGTTGCCTCAACTATTTCTGTCTTGAATGGATGGGCGGAGATGCCTAAAATCATGGGCAACCCCGTTATCGACACCCCGCAGTTGCTGGATTGGCCGGCTGACCGGGGGATGGTTACGCCTAATCTAAACGATCCGACCTCCAACACGTTATTTGACTTTCACGGCAATATCTCGTCCTGTGACCTAATGCTTTCCACGGAGGGCAACTACCATCCAGCCCTGCGAGATGTATGGCCGGTCTTCCTAGAGAAATTCAAGGACCAGCCGCTCCATAACTGCTTTTATACCACAAGCCCGCCGATCATCGTTGAGCAGATAAAAAACCAGACACTAGAGTTCGGGAATCTGTATATCACTTGTATGCCGTCAGTTGCCGTTGCCTCCGGTGTTGTCATGGATAAATTGGTTCACGCAGGCTATGCGGACGGACCTGTTTACCCGCTCTACAGGGACCGAGGCACAGTGATCCTGGTTAAGAAAGGCAATCCGAAAAACATTCGTTCCGTCTGGGACCTCGGCCGTAATGACGTGAGGCTTGTAACGCCAAATCCGCAGCTAGAACCCGGCGCGTTCGACAATTATCTCGGCACACTATACGGCATCGCAGCCCACGACAAGCATTGTCCGACGCAGATGTCTGCTGAGGCCCTGATCCACAGCATTTTTAACAATGCCAGTGGTGACCCCTACAAATGGCTGGCCGGTGCGCGCATCCATCATCGCGATCTGCCCTGGTCTGTCGCATATGGAAAGGCAGATGCCGCCATAATTCTGTACCATCTGGGGCTGTTTACCTTGCAGACATTTCCAGACATCTTTGATATAGTGCCGCTCGGCGGCACGGTTGATGATCCACATCCGCTAGAGGGGACAATCAGTAGCATTCGATTCGTGGTCCGCATCAAGGGAAATTGGTCAGCACGACAGCTCGAAGCCCGAGAAAGACTGGTTGAGACCCTACTGTCGGACGACTTTTCGAAGATATTGGAAAAGCGCGGTCTCCTTCGGCCCGAAGGGTTCATGCCACTGGAAGGTGGAGCAAGATAGTTCTCATCAAATTTCTTGAAGGGCGGTAGGTTGCGCAAAATACGCCACTTGCGCAACGCATCATACAAAGTGTTGTGCGGTGGTTCTCGGCTCCTTGCTCCCCACATTCCGACTGAGACGTAATTATCATGGGGTAGGCGCGTCAATCAAGCTTGGCGTGGTAGTTTACTGTAATGATATTAAACGCGGAGCGACTGCAAAATGGCAAGCAAGGCTGCGGCCAATGGCTACACGAATATAGTAATTTATTCGGAGGGACTTTCAGCATGGAAAGCGCAACATCTGACGATAGCGCCGCTCTCTGACGGTCACTAAGAACCAGTACCGGCATGGGGAGCGGCGTTGTGATCAACTTGGCAAAGTCCTTCGCATCCCCTTTTGGGCTGCGCAAGCATTCAAAAATTATAGGTCCGGGTTTAAGGCTTTGGGATATAAAAGTAATATTTAGCTTGATAAGGTACTCGCATCTCTGTGCCCGCCTGTTCCTTTACGCACTCTTCCGCAGGCGCTGCTCCCCCGACGGTGTCTATACGCTGAATACTTGATATGCGGCTAAAGACACCCGAGCCGGAATTGGATTTTACCTTTAACAGGAGCCATGGAATGGAAGATGTCTCGGGGCTGTTGTATAGTGCCTCAACTACACCGATCACTTTGCTCCCATCGTTGGATTCCCAAGTCGGTCCCGCATAGTGCTTGCCTATCAGATTACCGGCACTGTCGAAAAGGTCAGCTTCAGGGGACTTAAAAACCCATCCGAATTTTGACGGATCGATTTTATCCGCCCGACATTCATATATTTGGACGCCTATGCCGGTCAGCTTTATCGATAGCACCTGATTTGACGGGACCTTGAGGGCCTCGGGAACTGAGGGGACTGTTGCAGGCTCAGCGGCTGCGAATCCGGCATAGAGACAGATTAATGCTGCTATTATGATTGCGGTTACCTTTTGTTCTGCCATCATTAACTCCTTTATAAAAAGTGATGAACGTCTTTCTGAGTCGTGTCCGTAATTGTCACCCACTTTTAATTGTAAAAGCGGCCGAGGCAAACGGAGACTTCAATCAGACCGCCCTGGATAAGACGTAAACGTCGGGACCCATCTTCCAACCTCTTCATACTACCATCGCCATCCAGGCTACCCTATACTGGGCTACAAAGAAAGCACAGTCCACATGCAGTTGGGGCTGATGCGGCGATCAGGCTCTTAACTCTCACGTTTTATATATGTAATGGCACTAATCACGGCACCCTGCGGGTCTTGAATCACGCAAAATCGCCCCACGTCTGGAATGTCCCGAGGAGTCACCCATAGCCTCCCGCCAAGCTGTTCTGCGGTTCGTGCCGTCGAGTCAACATCATCCACTGTGACGTAGGCACCCCACATCGGTGGCATCCCCTGGGCTTCTTTCGGCATCGACATGATTCCGCCAATCCCCTTGCCCCCCGCTTTGACCACGGTATAGTTCATCCCGGGCATTGACATATCTTCCATGTCCCATCCGAATAACTTTGTGTAAAAGACTTTTGCCGCATCAGCATCCGTCGTTATCAGTTCACACCAACTGAACGCCCCGTGTTGCTTGAATTGCTCATCCATTGTCTGTTCCTCCTCATTTCGGTATCGGATAAACAGCCCTGTCGCACACGCGTCCTTGTTGCATCGTGCCTCGAAGGGGTTGGCTTTACCGGGATACTCTGATAATAGAAGTCTACCGGGAAAGAGCGAGTAGGTATACCCGTGGATGTCTGATCTTTCTGTAAGCATTTGTCTTACAGGATGAAAGAGAAAGACAAACTTATTTTGCCGTTCCATTTTAGGGCGTCTGCGACTCGTAGATGAGACAAATATTGTGAAATCGTCCTCGCAATTCTTCGGACTTTACCATGCCTGCTTATTTTGACCTTGGCCTGATAACCCTCAGATGAGCCGAAACGCGAATCTTGACGATTTTGACACCTTCTGAGCACCTCATTCTCTGGGTAAAAATTAGTGCCCTTCCTCAGACTTCCCCTGACCTGTGACGGTAAGCAATTTTTTGGTACCAATGAAACTCAACAGAAAAAGCTCAGCATGTGAAGGACGTCAATCTTGTACCGAAATGCGCATGCTCTATATTGATAGTCGAGACCTTACTGCATCCGGTGACAGAAATGAGAGGCTGCTCTTCTCTCACCTTGGAAAAGCAGCCTCTTCATCTATTATCCATTTTATTTCTTGTATTACTCTCTTTTATTCATGGAGCTTCTGAAATCACCCTCTCAAGCATGTAATCGTAACTGATACAGGGAACAAGTTGACAGTGCAATGGGACTCGGAGTCAGCGTTGATGGAGAAGAAGCATTGACCACACTCTGCATACCACGCATTGGGCACATGGGTGGGGTCCAAACATCCAATATACCGAGATCCGGCGGGAACTACGCAAGTAGGTCCACTGGAGGTTACATACACAAAAGGAATCGCATTCTCACCCTCACTACATACGGCTCCGCCAGTGACGACTACGTCATTGGGGCTGTTACAAGTGCAAAGCTGCGCCCCTTCACACGTTTTAGTATAAAGATATAGAAACCCCTGTATGTGGATGTCTTCCGCACGTACTGCCGTACCCGCGCTGAATAAAAAAACTAGGCATGTACAGATAGCAATGATCGTGAGCTTTCTCATATGTCCTCCTTACCAATAAAAACGGTCTAATGTTGTTTCTGCTTAATATGCCCCTCCCCATTGTCACTACAAAACTTACCTTCCGGTTCTTTATGACGGGTCTACGCGAGCATAGCGTACGACAGCCGAAGGAATTGACGACAAGACGTACCGCTCTTTGCCTCCTCTAGATAGGATGTTTGGTTTATTGCGAATACACTTTATATTAACTTGTACCATGGCTTCAGTCTTTGTCAATGTTTATTCATTCAAAAAACATTATCGGCCTCTTTTCAAGCGTAACGATTAAACCTGACTCCTATGTGAATCATAAGCCCCCTGCATAATACCCACATCTCTCATAGTTGCCCTGTTGCAGAGGTACTGCCTTGAACCAGTAACCAGGAGTTATTGGCTCGAATTTGTCAAAAAACCACATGGCAACCCTTTTAGTTATAAAAAGTCAGCTGGAAGTGAGACCTTCAAGAATGCCTCGATTTTCTAAAGTGCATGATACTTCCCCTCGTCCGGACTTTTCCATATGGCCGCCAGGAGAAGACTTGCGCACTAAATTTATGCCTAAGGTGTTAGACTATTACCATGGAAGGCGGGCAGCTCATGACCCTATTCAAGCTATTCCTCGGAATCGCTCTCCTCGTCACAGGGGCAAGACTTTTCTGGCTCTTTCTCGGCGGTGTCGGCTTTGTCTTTGCCTTCGATTTTGCGGAGAGGACCCTCCATAGTCAGCCTCACAGCGTCATACTCATTATCGCCCTACTCGCCGGTGCGTTGGGAGCTATGGTGGCCGTCTTCCTTCAAAAATTTGCTGTGCTGGCCGGAGGTTTTTTCGCAGGAGGCTATCTTCTCATTGAACTGCTGAAGGCCTTTAGCGTAAGAATCGGCGATTATCATTGGTTTCTCTTTATTGCTGGAGGTCTGGCCGGAGCGGTCCTTATGACTGTTCTGTTTGGATGGAGTCTGATTATCATTTCTTCCCTTATGGGCTCTATGCTCATTGTCAAGTCTTTCCATTTCGGGCACCAGATGTCAGAACTAGTCTTCATTTGCCTTGCTATAATGGGTATTGTCATCCAGTCCGGATTGATGAAAAAATCACCTCCCCTGGGCTACTCCAACAAGCATTGAGTCAACAGCGACTGATAATGCCGGTAACCGGACGAGGCAACGTAAATATCAAATTACGTCATTAAAGACTAAATTGAAAATTGAATAGGTTCAAAATCTTGAGAACAACGTTTTCTTTAAAGGTTTGAAAACTTTTATCTCCTCAATCTCCTTTTTAAGACGTATCCTATGTCACAGTTTCCTCGATCGCTCTGTCGTACTCCGTTCCATGACGGCTTGATGCCTCAATTTATGCTTGTGACCGCGAATTTGATCAGTCGAGGTAAAAAAATAGCCTCATCGCCCTAAAAAACTTATTCTACTGGCCTTATGCTCCATTGGATTGTTCTTTTGAAAAAAATCAGGCATTAGGCGGCCTTTCCTGTTTCACTTTTCTCAAGCGCTCGCTTAGTTGCTCAAGAGCTACATAAAAGACCGGCACGAAGGGAATGGCCAACAGAGTTGAGGAAATCATGCCGCCGAAAACAACGGTACCTATGGCTCGCTGCCCCGCCGATCCGGCGCCAAAGGCAACTATTAAGGGCACTACTCCAAGGATGAAAGCGAAAGATGTCATCACGATGGGCCGGAATCGGCGGCGCGTGGCCTGTACTGCTGCTTCAGTAATCGACTTTCCTTCACGGTGCATGTCGCGCGCGAACTCCACGATTAGAATGGCGTTCTTGCTGGCCAGCGCTATCATCAGAACGAGGCCCACCTGCGTGAAAAGATTGTTGTCGTATCCACGGACGATTAGAGCCAAAAGCACGCCAACCAATGCCATGGGAACCACAAAGACGACCGCAGCGGGAGATGTCCAGCTTTCATAAAGGGCCGCCAGCACCATATACACGAAAATAATGGAAAGGGCATAGATTACATAGGCTTGCGATCCTACCTTCTTTTCCTGATAACTGGTGGATGTCCAATCGTAGGTTATGCCTTCAGGCAACTTTTCGCCCGCCATCTTCTCCATCAGACCGAGAGCTTGACCGGAACTGTAGCCGGTCGAGGCAGATCCGAAAATTGCGGCGGCTGGATAGAGGTTATAGCGTGTAATCAATTCGGACCCCTGCACTGCCTTCACGTCGACAAAACTGCCCAGCGGGACCATTTCGCCAAGCAAATTGCGGGTATAGAGGTTCTTGATATCCTTCGATTGCATCCGATAGCGGTCTTCCGCCTGAATGTAGACCTGAAATACCTGATTGTATTTGTTGAAAAGGTTGACGAAGGAAGATCCCAAATATGCCTGCAGGGTATCGAAGACATTCGCTATCGGAACCTGTAATGCCTGCGCCTTTGTCCTGTCGATTTCCAGGTAAATCTGTGGGCTGCTCGTACTGAAAGTCGTCGCCAGTCCTCGAAGGCCGGTGGCGGCGTTACCGCCCCGCACCAGTTCATCAGTTGCGCGCTTCAATTCCGGAAGCCCCAGGCCGCGGCGGTCTTCCACCATCATTTGAAAGCCGCCGGTCGTCCCAAGGCCGCGGATAGGAGGCGGAATTACGACAAAAGCTTGCGCTTCCTGCAGGCCGGACAGCTGACGGTTTATGCTCGAAATAATTACGTCCTGGCTCAGTGCGCTACCGCGATCTTTCCATAGTTTATAGACAATGAACGTCGTCGAAATATTCGAGACGTTTGCCCCATCCAGGATTGATAGTCCCCCGATATGTACCCAGAAATCTACTCCAGGGGTTTTTTTCAGGATGTCGTTGATCTTAATTGCGACATCCCTTGAGCGCTCCTGGGACGAGCCTTCCGGCAGGCGGGAAACCATAATACCGTAACCCTGGTCTTCGGTCGGAAGAAAACCGGTGGGCCTGCTGAGGAAAGCCAGGAATGCACTGGTTACCACCACGCCAAAGATAATAACGAATAAAAAAGGCCGTTTCACCATTCGCGCAACTATGCTCACATACACGTTTGTCATGGCGCCGAATATCCGGTTGAATCCGCGGTAAAACCAGTTGGGCGGCTTGTCGCCCCGGGGCTTCAGCCAGAGAGAGCACTGGACGGGCTTCAAGGTCAGGGCATTGATGGCGCTGATAACCGAAATGGAAGCGATGACCAGCGCGAACTGACGAAAAATCTGGCCGGTGATCCCGGGCAGAAAAGCGGCGGGCAGAAAGACCGACACCAGGGCCAGGGTAATCCCCATTACAGGCCCAGTAAGCTCCTTCATGGCCTTGATGGTTGCATCCTTCGGTGATAATCCTCGCTCTATATAGTAAGAGCTGTTCTCGACGATGACGATGGCATCGTCCACCACAATACCCACGGACAGGACCAGTGCGAATAGTGTCATCATATTAACGGTAAAGCCGAGAGCTGCCATAGCGATGAAGGCGCCGATGATTGTGACCGGAACTGTTGTGGCAGGCACGAGCATTGCCCTAAAATTCTGCAGGAACACAAGAATTACAATCAGTACGAGCACGGCCGCTATGAACAGAGTTTCATATACCTTGGCAACGGATTCCCTAACGAATATTGTGGTATCGTACCGAATGGCGTATTTGAGCCCATCAGGAAACTGCTTGCTCATTTCTGCCATAGCCTGATAAACACTGTCAGCCACATTGATGGCATTTGCATCAGGCAGCGAGAAAATGACGATCTGAGCAGATTTGTGGCCCGTGAAGGCCGAATAGTTGCTGAAATTCTGCTGACTCAGATCAACTTTTGCTACGTCTCGCAAGCGTACGAGCTGTGCGGATGGACCAGTCGCGGTCTTGATGATGATGTCCTCAAATTGCCGGGCATTGGACAGTCTGCCCAGAGCGGTGATAGTAAACTGAAAGGCCTGATCTTTGGACATCGGTGGCGCTCCGAGTTGGCCGGAAACCACTTCAATGTTCTGATTCTGTATGGCCGTCAAAACATCAGCAGTGGTGAGCCCGAACGACTGAAGCCTTTGGGGATCAAGCCAAACCCGCATGCTGTAAGGGCCCGCGCCGAAAACCCTCACCTGCCCTATACCGGGTAGCCGCGCCAGCGGATTCTGCAGATTGATCACGCCGTAATTGGACAGAAAGGTCTCGTCGAACCGCTCATCGTCAGAATAGAGACTTACCACCAATAGAATATTCGGAGAGACCTTTCGCACAGTGACGCCTTGCTGCTGAGCGCCTCCTGGCAGTTGGGCCTGTGCCCCGTTGACCAGGTTTTGAACCAATGCCAGAGATGTATTGAGGTTGGTTCCCACATCAAAGGTAAGCGTCAGCGTATATGAGCCATCGCTGCTGCTCACGGAAGACATGTAGATAGCGCCTTCGACGCCGTTTACTGCCTGTTCAATCGGGACTCCTATAGTTGCGGCAACGACGTCGGCGCTTGCGCCGGGATAGCGCGCGGTGACCTGGATTGTTGGTGGAATGATCTGAGGATACTGCGTTACGGGAAGGCGCCTGAGGAACACTACTCCAATAATAATCGTAATAAGGGCCATAACATTGGCGAGAATCGGCCTGTCGATAAAGTAATTGGAAATCACCGCTTCTCCCGTGGTTGCTCGGAAGTCTGCGAAGTCGGCGCCGGGGATGTGCCAGTTTCCCGCTCGGGCGCAACCTGTCGGCCGGGTGCCGCTTTCAACAGCCCAATGACGACTACCCACTCCTTGCCATCAAGACCCTCTTCTATGACGCGGAGGGTATCGACGCGCGCTCCGGTCTTCACCGCCCGGCGCCCGACCACATTTTTCTCGTCCACAATTAAAACGTACGTGCCTTGTTGGTCTGTGCTGATGGCCGCGTCAGGTACCAGAAGAACTTCCTTTTTTTCAAGAGGCACGTGCACGCGAGCGAACAGGCCCGGCAGGATCTTGCCCTCGGGATTTGAAAAAATTCCTCTCATCAGCAAAGTACCGGTAGTGCTGGTCAGAGTGGTGGCAGCAAAGTCGATACGGCCCTCATGAGGATAGCCCTTCTCCTTGACTAACCCGATAAACAAGGATCGTTGCTTGCCGTTGGGCAGCCCGGGCAGCCCCTGCGCGCTTTCCGTGAGGCGCGCCAAGTCCGTATCGCTGACAGTGAAATATACATAGAGAGGATCGACTTGCGTAAACTGCGCCAACACTGTGTTATTTGCCGTGGACCCCACAAAATTGCCCGGATCCTGTAGTCTTCGATCGATGCGGCCCGCAAATGGAGCCATGATTTTCGTATAGCTTAGATTAAGCTTGGCCAGGTCCCGGTTTGCTTCAGCCGTTTCAAGATTGGCTTTGGCGGAGTCCCGCTGAAATCGCCAGTTGTCCACGTCCGTTTGGGAAGATGCTTTCTCCGGCAACAAGTTCGTATAACGAATCAGCTGACTTTGAGCGTATTCCAACTGTGCCTTTTGCGCAAGCACCTGCCCTTCAGCCTGCTGCAGACCGGCTATGTAAGTATCATCCTGAACGGTGAAGAGCAACTGACCCTTACTGACCATCTGGCCGTCTTGAAACAATACTTTATCCAGATACCCCGCAACCCGGGCGACCAACTGCACGGTATTGACCGGCTGGGTATTGCCGTTTAACTCCAAATAGTCCGTAACTACACGTTGTATGGGTCGAGAAACCGTCACTTTTGGAGCTGGAGGCGGCGCCTGGGCCTTTTTTTCGCACCCCCACACTTGCAGAAAGAACAACAGTATCATAGTCAAGGTGACGATATTTTTAATCAGTCGAGCAATCTTATTGTCTCCGCAAACCCTCACATTGCCTCCATTCCTCAGATTGTATCAGGTTCAGCTCCCCTGCACCCGGTCAGCATCATTTTGCGCTAGGAACAATGGATGTTGTCTCCCCGGGAGCAGATGGATTATAGGATGCTGGTGAAAGCAGGCCTCCCCAGTTGGTTCTTTCGGCCATTTGGTCCCTTATGTCAGGCGGCACTAACTCCTTGCCCTCCCTAACCTCCCAACCGCCCCCCAAAGCCCTGTATACTTGAACTAAATTGTTGGATATGTTTCCCAATGTAGAAGCCAGATTATCCTGCTCGGACAAAAGAGCCTGTTGCGCGACCAGGACTGTTGTAAAATCCCTGATTCCCTGCCGATATTGCAGGACTGCAAGATCGAGGGCCTTTCTGGCAGCCGCTGTGCCTTGAGCCAGGAGCTGAGCGCGTTCCTGTGCCCTGAGAAAAGCCACTAGGTTGTCTTCAACCTCCTTTTGTGCGGCAAGCACGGCGTTTTGATATGCGATAATCAACTCCTGAAAACGTGCGTCCTGCACCCTCACATTGTTGGTAATCTGGCCATAATTAAAGATATTCCACTGCATGGACGGGCCAACCTGGAAAGCACGGCTGCTCCAGTTGAACATATCGCTAAGGCTCGAATTACCTGTAGTGGTAGAAACGAAGCCGAAAGTTCCCAACAGCGAGAAAGCCGGATAAAGGTCGGCCTTGCTCACTCCGATTTGAGCGCTTTGGGCCACCGCTTTATACTCGGCGCTCCGAATATCGGGTCTGCGGCGCAGCAAGTCCACGGGGATTCCGACCACTACGCTGGGGGGAGAGACGGGAATATCTGCAGTCCATCCAAGATACTCGGAAAGCTCTCTCGGCGGCTGGCCGAGTAGTACGCTGAGCGTATGCTTCTCCTGCCGAAGTTGTGCCTCAAGGGAAGGAATCGAGGCTAGGATGTCATTGAGCAAGGCCGTGGCTTGCTCGACATCGAGTTGAGTGATCGTGCCATACTTAAGCCTCGCCTCTGCTATGTTAAGGCTTTCTTTCTGGGTCTCGGCATTTTGACGCGCTATCTCGATCCGCCTTTCGAGTGTCCTAATGGTAATATAGGAATTCGCAACATCAGCCGTAAGGCTCACAAGAGCACTGTCATAATCGGCTAACGTGGCGCGCCAGCTAGCATCAGCTGACTCGATCGCACGTCTAAACTTGCCCCAGAAGTCCAGTTCCCAGCTCGCAGTCACACCCAGTTGGGATTGATAATACTGTGGCGGCATCACAGGGGCAGGCCCTGTCGGACTTGCGCGGTTATACTGCAATGAGCCGAGCGCCTGCTGGGTTTGGGGATAGAGTTCTCCAACAGCGATGCCTAACTGTGCCCGTGCTTCGAGCACCCTGACGCCTGCTATCCTTAAGGATAGATTTCCGTTATAGGCCTCTTCGATAAGGCGGTCAAGAACTGGATCATTGAAAGCCCTCCACCAATCACGATAATCGGAAGTCTCACTCTTAACACGGCTATCGCCAGCATCAATCCAGCTCTGGGAGACGGCAACATCTGGTCTGACATAGTCCGGTCCGACCTTCGTGCACCCGGCCACCGCAATAATTGCTATTAGCAGCAAGTGATAAAGCAGCAAGTTGTACCACACGCTAACCATTAAAACAGCGCACCCCCTGCTCTGTTTGAGAACTATCTTGTTCAGTCCTGCGCTGATCATGGGTTTATTGCCGACCCAGGGTTGGTGCCTTACTTTCAAAAGTTCCGTCATGCAGCTTCCTCTATTGATACGATTATTGACATTCTTGTACAGACTGGCATTCCTACGATTCAGTGAACACCGAATTAGGTTAGGCTGCTTGAGCATTCAGTTCAAAGCAATAAGGCAAAAGATACCCCAAGGCTGAATGTTTCCTCTGACGATTATAAACTATTTCGATATATTCTGAAATACTCTGCCGAACTTCTGCCCGCATCGACTAACGAGGTCGATATGCGTGCTCAGATTTTAGCGTTTGGAAGAAGCTCTCTGCGACGGATTATTAGTTGTCCAATATTTCTCTCCATGAAAATGCAGACAGACGCGATGCGACAACCGCGTGTCATATTAACCTCTGCCCGGCAGATCTTCGGACCTCAGTGAGGGCGCTGGATGATCATCAACGTTAGATTTTAGGTACACCTGATCTCGTTGTCGTTGCATGATGATGAGCAAATCAAGTATTACGAAAGTCGGCAGTGCATAGGGTCCGGTTGTCCCTCCTGGACTTCAAAAGTAATAGGCAGCTTGGTTCTTCTATGTTATAATTTCACGATAGCTGTGCATCTGCTATATGAAGGCAGGACTTTTCTTGCCGCTGGGCAGCCTAAGAGTGTTTTATGTCAAATAATTAGTTTCTAATGATCTCTTTTTTCCTGATTGTTGCCACCCTAATCGCATTCTGGCGGGTCAATGATTGCGATTT
>JBKQMP010000151.1:0-44704 GCA_052146665.1 Dissulfurispiraceae bacterium | reverse complement strand
ATTGTAATGAGATTCGGCTTTCACAACAAGTGTGACAGGAGGCTATTTGGGCTGGGAAATACGTTGATCTTATTCAAACAACATGTGGCAGACGGAGGTCTACCGCGCTAGCGGTTTAGTCCTTCTTCGCGCAGACGGCATCCTCGCAATCTTGCGCAGTAGAAACGGAAAGAAACATCAGTTGTCAGATCACACAACCGCTGCGGACTCCGGTAAGGACATCACCTCACATGTTTCGGACTGAAGGCGAGACTGTATTGCGTGCAACTATTTGAACTTAAAAGATATTTTTAATGCCGAAGGCGGGACTCGAACCCGCACGGCCTTGCAACCACCAGACCCTGAACCTGGCGCGTCTGCCAATTCCGCCACTTCGGCAATCTATAAAATCCTCGGTGATTTCAAACTCTTCTAATTACAAATTGGCAACTATAACTTATTCTACCACAATAGCTTCATCAATGAGCATTACCGGAATGTCTTCTTTCACAGGGTACATAAGCTTGCACTTGTCACACACTAAACCTTCTTTCGTCTCCATATAAATCAAATCGCCCCTGCATTGAGGACAGACTAGGATATCAAGTAATTCTTTACTTATTGTCATGCATCACCCTGCGATTACCTTTGCCAATCTTTTCATTACCTTTTCTTTCCCGACTATCTCCATGAGCTCAAACAGACCTGGACTTGCCGCAGAACCAGTTATGGCAACACGCACTGGCTGTGCTATCGAGCCGAGCTTAACGCCACATTCCTCTACCATTGACATGATCATTCTTTCTATCTCTGCAGCATTGAAATTTACAAGTCCCGGAAGTCGTTCATTTAACATAGAAATATATTTTAAACCATCTGGGTTTAAAAACTTTTCCCTCGCTTTGGGATCGATGTCAACAAAATCAGGAATATAATATGCGAGTGAATTCGTTAGCTCTATTAGCGTCTGGCAACGTTCTTTGAGGGAATTAACGGCCTTGGCTAGCCATCCCATATCAAGATCCTTGCCATTAGATATCAAGCCCGCCTTCACCAAGAAGGGAACTACAATTTGAGCGAGATCCTCGGCATCAGATTTCATAATATACTGACCATTAAGCCATAATAGCTTTTCAGGATTAAAGACTGCTGCCGACTTCCCAATATTTTCAAGAGAAAAATGCCTGATCAGTTCATCTCTTGTAAAAATCTCCTGATCCCCATGCGCCCAACCGAGTCTGACAAGATAGTTAACAAGGGCATCCGGCAGGTACCCCATCTCCTGATACGCCAAGACTGATGTTGCCCCATGTCGCTTACTCAAACGTGCCTTATCCGCGCCAAGTATCATAGGCAGATGGGCGAATTCAGGAACGTCCCATCCAAATGCTTTATATATATGCAATTGTTTCGGTGTATTGTTGATGTGATCATCGCCTCTGATCACGTGGCTTATCGCCATATCAATGTCATCAACTACAACAACGAAATTGTAGGTCGGAGTCCCATCGGAACGCATTATTATCATATCTTCTAACAGATTATTTTCAAATGCGATCATCCCTTTTATCAGGTCGTTAATGACCGTGCGGCCTTCCTGCGGCATCCTGAATCTAACTGCAGCGGGCTTGTTTGCGACAGGCTCTTTACGATCTCTGCACCTGCCATCGTATTTAGGCGTCCTCCCATGTAAAAGAGCTTCCTGCCTTCTCTGCTCTAGTTCTTCAGGGGTACAATAGCACCGATAGGCCCTCTCTTCTCTCAGTAATCTCTCAACATAGCTCCTATAAATATCAAATCTGTTGGTTTGTCGATGGGGACCCTCATCCCAATCAAGTCTTAACCAGCGTAACCCTTCAATAATAGCCTCTACATATTCATCTGTAGAACGGCTCTTGTCGGTATCTTCTATTCTCAGCACAAAGACGCCGTTATTTTTTTTTGCAAAAAGCCAGTTAAATAGGGCTGTTCTCGCTCCGCCGATGTGCAGGTATCCTGTGGGACTCGGCGCAAATCTTACCCTTATGCTGTCACTCAAAAAGCCCTCCGGCGTTTTGTGTTAATTATTTAACAGCCATCATGCGACGACGCAAAATGACACTTTTAACACATGCGTTTATTAAAGACTGTAGATTGATTTAAGTGATTCATCATGATACATTATGTAAAACTGATCATTCAAGCAGATTATTTGACAAAATAACTGTCAAATGATTTACCAATAGCTGCAGACTTAGAGGACAATTGTCCTCCTTAAGCTTACTACTAGGTTTTCTTGACGCGAAAACTGACCAATTCGCTGAGAGATTTCAGTAAAAAGCAGGAGTGGGGGAAGTTCTAGTCTCCAAAGAACCCTGCATTGGCCCTAAGTCTGCAAACTGCTGTGCCCTTCGAACTGTTACAGTTGTTGATGACGCAGAGAAAAAAGGCAGACATCTCATTTCCGAGGAGTGGTCTCACTTGAAGAAGGAAGACGGGCATGTGATAATCTGCCTCGTTAATCTGCAGACGAGTCCGGAATGGACTTGATGGAGGCAGTTAGAGCGAACAAGCGAGAAGATTAAAAGGGGAGTACCTAGCTAAGACGCCACAATGGCAGTTAAGAAAGCATGCGCAGTATCAAAAGCAGGTTTGGAGAGGGAAAGCTTCTTTGTGGCCAGTGTAGGTGCCGAGCAAAAAAGTGTCAGCCAAACTCGTTGCTTTTTGAAAGCTTTACAGAGGTTGAATCCCTGTGCTAACCTATTAGTCTAAAAAATATTTTTCGATGTGACTAATCTTCGGACTTAATAGTATAACAATCTATTTGCGCAGAAAGGTGGTGATATCATGGCGCTCGATACGGTGAAGAAAAAAGAGATTATTGAATCTTTTAAGGTTCACAACAGTGATACTGGATCTCCCGAGGTACAAATCGCCCTGTTGACCGAACGGATAACATATCTTACAGAGCATTTTAAGACCCACACCAAGGATCATCACTCAAGGAGGGGTCTTTTGAAACTAGTTGCTCAGAGAAAGAAGCTTATCAATTATCTGAAAACTTCTGATAAAAGCCGTTATGATAAAGTCATAGAACGACTGGGGATCAGGAAATAGGCAGAGTTTGCAGCTCATGAACAATAGAACCATACAGTTAAGGAGACAAGTGAATAGTAAATGAAAAATGCTGAGTTAGAGATAAAGGGAAAACGGCTGATCCTTGAGACAGGGCAGTTGGCGAGACAATCAGATGGTGCGGTTGTAGTAAAGTTTGGTGATACTGTTGTCCTTGCAACAGCAGTTGCTAACAAGAGGACAAGGGAAGGTTTAGATTTCTTCCCCCTTACTATTGATTATCAGGAGAAGACATACGCCGCAGGCAAAATTCCTGGGGGGTATTTTAAGAGAGAGGGAAGACCTTCTGAAAAAGAGGTGTTGACGTCTCGTTTGATCGATCGTCCGATGAGGCCATTATTCCCGAAGGGGTTCTATTGTGAAACACAGGGTATAGTCTCAGTCTTGTCTTATGGCACCGAAAATGTTGCGGACATACTCGGGATCATCGGCGTCTCCGCTGCTATTCACATCTCCGACATACCTTTTCATGGCCCCGTTGGGGCAGTACGGGTCGGGATGCTTGAGGGCAACTTAATCATCAATCCTGATTTCGCTGAATGTGAAAACGTGGAACTTAATCTGATAGTAGCCGGAACAGAAGATGCCGTGATAATGGTGGAGGGTGGAAGCGCTGAGGTTTCGGAGTCTGTGTTGTTGGAGGCTATCGAGTTCGCACACCAAGAGATCAAGCGAATTGTGACGCTTCAGCACCAATTGCGGGATAAGGCCGGCAGAGAAAAGCGACCGGTTGATCCTGTCATTGAAAATGCTGATCTCAAAAATCTTGTAAGGAATTATGTATCTGAAAAGGTGCATGAGGCAATAAAGATATCTGATAAGCAGCGGAGGCAGGGCGCTCTGGACATCATACTGGAAGATGCGATACGACATATCAATGTGCCAGAAAACTCTGAGCTATTTTTTGGAATCCATGATAAGGATTTGACAAGGGATATAGCGAACATTTTCGAGGGTTACGAAAAGGAGATCGTCAGGGATAAGATACTGATGGAGGGAACTAGGGCAGATGGCAGGAAGACCGACGAGATAAGGGCTATATCGTGCCACGTGGGAATCCTTCCTCGTACTCATGGCTCGGCACTCTTTATCAGAGGAGAAACACAGGCTCTCGTTGTGACAACTCTGGGGACTGCTGAAGACGAGCAAAAAATAGAAACCCTCGAGGGTGAGATCTATAAAAGATTCATGCTCCACTATAATTTCCCTCCTTTCAGTGTGGGAGAAGTGAAGCCGCTCCGGTCCCCCGGCAGAAGGGAAATTGGTCACGGGGCTTTAGCAGAACGGGCATTAGGCTATGTAATTCCTGCCAAGGAGACATTCCCGTATACTGTGAGAGTTGTTTCGGATATCCTCGAATCCAACGGCTCGTCTTCCATGGCCACCGTCTGCGGGACAACGCTCTCTTTGATGGATGCCGGGGTTCCTATATCATCGCCTGTCGCAGGCATTGCCATGGGACTCATAAAGGAACATGACCGAGTTGCCGTTCTGACTGACATCCTGGGCCTCGAAGACCATCTTGGTGACATGGACTTTAAGGTGGCTGGTACAGCTAAGGGCATCACTGCTTTCCAAATGGATGTAAAGATCGGCGGCGTGAGCAGTGAAATTCTTAAGACCGCGCTCGAGCAGGCAAGGACAGGCAGACTGTTTATTCTTGATAAGATGAATGAAGCTATCGCGTCTCCAAGGCTGGACCTCTCTCCTCATGCGCCACGGATATACACCATGCAGATAAGGCAAGAAAAGATCCGCGACGTCATAGGTACAGGGGGAAAGATTATTCGTGGGATTATAGACCAGACGGGAGTAAAAATAAATATAGATGATACTGGGTGTATCAATATTGCATCTACTGACGAAGACTCTGCGAAAAAGGCAATAGAAATAATACAAGGCATCGTGGCGGAGGCGGAGATTGGCAAGCTCTACAAGGGGATAGTGAAGAGAATTACTGATTTTGGGGCTTTTGTTGAGATACTGCCAGGAACAGACGGACTTGTCCATATATCGCAAATATCTGAGAAAAGGATAGCAAAAGTTACTGATGAGCTGAATGTGGGAGACGAGGTAGTTGTGAAGGTTATTGAGATTGACAATCAAGGACGGATCCGGTTAAGCAGAAAAGACGCTCTCAGGGCACAAGCTGAGAAACAACAGTAAGATGAACCCTTTAAAACTACTTTATTTGTCAAACATCGTCTGCTGCTTATTATTTCACTGAGCATGTTTACAAAGCGCACACTGGTTAATGATATTCCCGTGGTGATGGAGCAGTTGAAGAATTTTCGCTCCGTTATTCTGGGGATATGGGTAAAGGTGGGTTCCCGTCATGAAACGCCTGATAAAAATGGCATTTCTCACTTTCTGGAACACATGTTTTTTAAAGGCACAAAAAAAAGAACGGCGACTGATATATCATTTCATATTGATTCACTTGGAGGCGACCTCAATGCGTTTACCTCAAGGGAAAATACCGCTTTCTACGTAAAAGTCCTTGATGAATACATTGACAAGGGCGTTGAACTGCTAACTGACATATTTCTGCACTCACTGTACCAGGAAGAGGAAATAGAAAAAGAAAAAGGGGTGATTAAAGAGGAAATAAAGCTTGTCGAGGATACCCCTGATGAATATATACATGACCTTTTCAGCAGGACAATATGGGGGGAGACAGAACTTGGACAACCTGTTCTTGGCAAAAGGGAGACCATCAAAACATTCACCCGGGATGATTTGTTAAATCATGTTAGGAAATATTATGGAACCTCCGACACGGTAGTGGCATGTGCTGGCAATTTTGAGCCTGACCATGTCATAAATCTACTCAACCACTATCTGGGAAACCTCCGGAGAGGCTCTGAACCACAATCCTTTTCACCTCCCTCTTTTAGGCGTGCAATCGAAGTGTATCCCAAAGATCTGTCAGAGACGCATATCTGCTGTGGCTATGAAGGATTGTCCTTTGCAAGTCCGGAAAGATATGCAATCGCGATTTTGAATTCCATCGTTGGGTCCAGTGTGAGTTCAAGACTCTTTCAAGAAATTAGAGAGAAGAAGGGTTATGCATACTCGATCTATTCATTTGTATCCTCCTATCAGGATACAGGTTTTTGGGCTGTTTATGCAGGTACTGGTAGAAAGCGGGCGGTCAGTGTTACTGAACTCATCATCAAAGAAATGCAAGGACTTTACAGCACCATCTCCAATAGTGAATTGAGACGGGCAAAAGATCAACTGAAGGGTAACATCATCCTTGGACTGGAATCTACAAGCAACAGGATGCAGAGTATAGCCCGTCAGGAGATATATTATGGGCAATATTTTACGCAGAAGGAGATAATGAGGGAAATTGAGGCAGTAACGATTTCACATGTAAAAGACTTAGCCTGTCGACTTATTAATGAGGGCAAAATGAGCATGGCAATACTTGGACCTGTCAAAGAGGACGATTTCAAAGACATACGTTAGATGGAGCCGGGCATTGATTATCAATAAATCAGGGCATCTACCACTGTAAAAAACCAATTGAACGAGATGGGTGGTGACCCGTATGCTCACTGAATTAAGAATCAGAAATTTCACCATTATAGATACCCTTTCTATCAGCTTTCTTTCAGGTCTAACGATCCTTACCGGTGAAACTGGAGCAGGCAAATCCATAATAGTAGGTGCCCTCGGTCTTCTTCTTGGCGACAGGGCATCTGCCGAAGTGATCAAGACTGGCGAGAAAGAGGCGCATGTTGAGGCATATTTTGACCCAATAAATCATCCGCTGCTTGATGAGCTTGGCATAGAGAGTGGTGATGGTATGATTTTCAGAAGAAGTATATCATTACAAGGAAAGACAAAGGCTTACATTAATGATACGTCAGTCAATCTTTCTACGCTCTCTGTGATAGGAAAGAGCCTTATAGATATCTATGGTCAACACGAACATCAAGGTCTCCTGAGAAAAGAAAACCATCTGCTCTTTCTCGATACCTTAGGAGGTCTGTTTGAGGAAGCCCACATTATGACATCATCTTACAATGATGTGATAACTTTAAGAAATACTGTAAGTGAGATGCGCTCTCGAATGCAAGAGAGAAGCCTAAGGATAGAATTTCTGAGATTTCAGTTGCATGAAATCGATGCGGCAAAACTTGTACCCGGAGAAAAAGAAACAATTGAACAAGAAAGGAAAATCCTGCTTAATCTTAGCAAGTTGAAAGAGACAGCCGACATGGCTTACAACTTACTTTACCGTGCTGATTCATCTTGCCTGGAACAACTTTCTATGGTAGTAGCACGCATAAAAGAGATGGCCCACATCGACTCTGACGCTCAAGACCCCTTGGCCACATTGGAATCAGCGGTCCCTCTCATAGAGGATGCTCTCATAGCTATCAGAAATATCAGAGACAAATATGACTCCGACCCTCAACACCTTTCTGAACTCGATGAAAGACTGGAGGGCATCAAGAGACTTGAAAGGAAATATGGTGAGGGCGTTGATGGGATAATGCTATACAAAGAAAGGGCGCAGGAGGAACTTGAGAAACTTGAACACATTAAAGAAAAATTGGACGTTTTGGAGAGCAACCTCACTAAAAAAAATGATACCTTGACAGCATTATCAGACAGGCTATCCAAGAAAAGGCATATGATCGCTGCGAGACTGGAGCAGCTGATTAGCAGCGAGTTGCGCGAACTTGGTTTCCAAAGAGCTCAGTTTAAGATTGATATGAAGCAAAGAGAAACGCTCACTGAACACGGCAAGGATGATATTGAATTTATGTTTTCTGGTAACCCTGGCGAAGCCCCCAAACCGCTCATTAAGATTGCGTCCGGCGGAGAATTATCGCGGATAATGCTTGCCCTAAAATGTGTTGAGCTAAGCAGGTTGACAAGTCACCAAGTTCCACCCCTCCCGCTCCCTTCTTCTGCTGAACAGACACTCATTTTCGATGAAGTAGATGCCGGGATTGGAGGCGTGACTGCACAGCATGTGGGGAATAAATTGAAAGCCATTGCGTCAAATTGTCAGGTAATCTGTATTACCCATCTTCCTCAGATTGCGGCAAAGGCGTCCCACCATATACGCGTAACAAAGGATATATTCAGAGACAACGTTAGAGTCGCAATTGACCTATTGACAGGGACTAAGAGGAAGGAAGAACTAGCACGTATGCTCAGCGGCATGGTCACCGATGGTGCGCTAAAACATGCGGGAGAATTACTCAGTATTAACAGAAACAAATAAACCCACGAAGGTCTGATGAGGCCCACTAAATTAACTGAATGGTGAAAAATGAAGGGGAAGGTAAAAAAGAAGGCTAAAGGTATGATTGTCATTGATAAACAATCATGCAAAGGTTGCAAGTACTGCATTATGTCGTGTCCTAATGGAGCAATAATAATGGATAAGACTTTTAATAGTATGGGCTATTTCACCGCTCACTTTGCGCATGCTGAAAAATGCTCCGGCTGTGCTATGTGCGCTGAAATGTGTCCTGATATAGCGATAGAGGTTTGGAGAAATACGGAGTGAGATTAATCATACAGAATTCCTTAAATAGAAAATAAAGCCTTTACTTTTATATTTTTTGTGTCTTCTGTCCAGCCTTCTTTTTTCCCTTTCCTGCATGTTCAACAATCTGTCCGCCTCCATTGAAAAACGGCGACCTCGACAACAGCCTGAAGGCCCCTTTCATTGTATACCATAAAGAGCCTCTTACAACATTTCAAATATGGTGCGGGGTGGACGCTAAGGAAACACTACTGCAGACGCGAAGGAACAGAAGAGGATATTTTACGGGTGGCAAAGAAATATCCGACCGCGGATAATTAGCTTGTCGTTGTTTCTGGTGACGATAAATAGCTAGATTTATCGGATCTTCAGAATGTTGAAGATATCTCTTAATTCAACTATAGAGAGTTGACCGGGTGCTGAAGGAACGTTTAGAAAACCGTAAGCTATGAGAGAACCGAAAAGCGGGCTCACTACCCTCGTCGGCAATCCTTGATCCCCCAGGGACATGGTGATCAGTCCCTTATGTCTATTCCTTAAAGTGAATAGCAATAGTTTAACCATATCCTCTCTTGTGTTGGCCATTGTTGCTACTTTTACAATATCAGCGCCAAGATCTTTCCCTCTGGAAACTAAGTCATCGAGAAATGCATCGTCAGGCGTAGATTGAAAGTTATGGTAAGACCCGATGAGAAGCGGTTTGGAACTGGTAATTAACCTGCTCACTTCTAAAAAAAGACTCGTAAATTGAAGCTCAACATCGATGAAATCGGACAACGGCACAATGGTCTTATAGAGACTCAGCCTGTCATCAATTTTTTGTTGTCCTCCTTCGCTGATATCTCTTATGGTTCCTATTAAAGGTTTTCTAAATCGGTGTCTAGTGGTGGTAAAAATTGAATCCACATGGTCTGGTGAAAGGACATCGAACATATCCACCCGCAACTCTATAACGTCGACGGCATCCAAAGAGTTCCCATCCAGAGTGCTCACATCCTTGTCAGTAAGGACCCCGGCTACAAGAGGTGCACCGCGAGCTTTGATCTGTGAAAAAAAGTCCGATTCCATTTAGCTTATCCTTTGGGTTAACATTATAGTCTGTTCAAGTATTTTAAAACAAGCGGTGTCAGAAGGCCATTAAATAATATTTTAAAAGGACTTGTCTCTGTTAGGTCCCAGGAAATCCAAGAAAAGCAACTGATGAAAAAGCATCTCGTAACTTGACAAGAATGGATACATGGAGGTTTATAGATTCCGGAAGCAGTGACGCCGCTTACAATATGGCGCTTGATGAGGCCATTTCAGCCTCTGTGAGAAACGGGGATGCCCCACCAACTCTTAGGCTATATGGGTGGAAAAGATTGTCTATCAGCCTAGGTTCTTTCCAGAAGATCAGTGACATTGACGAACAATATTGTGAAGTGCAAGGTATTGCTGTAGTCAGAAGACCCACGGGTGGCAGGGCCATACTTCACGGAGATGAGCTTACCTACAGTTTCTGCTCAAAGAATGATGGCTTTTTTTCTCACGGTCTATTGGACTCATACTTACAATTGAGCAGCGCCCTAAGGTCTGCAGTGACTTTGCTGGGATTAGAGGTGGAGATGAAAATGAAGCGTGAATCAGGGAGAACGCTGATAAAGAGCCCGCTGTGCTTCAACTCGGCATCCTTCGGTGAAATATGTTTTGACAAAAAAAAACTGATAGGCTCGGCACAGAAAAGATGGCCCGAAAGTTTTTTGCAACAGGGTTCAATACCCTATACTATGGACTATGAGAGAATCACCGCTGTAATTAACCCTTCGAACAGAACACACTCTAATGTTCTGCAGGATTCTATGGTGGGATTAAAAGAATTGCGGAAGAGTTTTGATGAGGAAGTATTTAAGCGATACATTAGGACATCCTTTGAAAAAACCTTCTCTATCAGTCTTGTTGCTGCTCATCCCTCTGCTCGGGAGCAGGAGGCTGCACACCAGCTAAGTCTTCTGAAATATTCGAACCCTCATTGGACAAGGTCTTTTCCGGAAAGACGAAAGACCGGCCATCGGGAGGCTGAGGGAGGCCCGTCTTAAAGAAGTAATAAAATATCGCAGCGAGTGTAATGAGGCCCACATATCCCTGAATGATATATATTATTAACTGATATGGCAATGATAAAAGCGCTCCTAGAATAGGGATCAATGCAAGTGGTGAGCCTATGAGAATTACTAGGAAACCGATAAGTCCATATCCTAGAAAAAGTGTTCCGTATAACCCTATCGAAGCCGGTCTTGCATAAAGATATTTCAGCGTCTCTATTAACGTTTCCCATGTCCTTGATTTATGAAACGACATGTAGGCCATTCCATAGACGGCAATGGAAAGCGTAGAGAGGATCAAGAAAATACCTAGAGAGAAAAGCACCAATGAAAAAAAGACCCCAAAAAAAAGGGCAAGGGTCGCTTCTTGAGTTTCCGCTATTTCAATTACCGTCGATACTCCGCTTCCGATGACACTTAGAATAATTGCAAGTGATATAAAAATCATTCCTATCACCAGCAGGAATGTGAAGAGGTGTAAAAAAAACCTTCTTCCTTCATAGAGGAAACGACGCATCGTGAATTGCTGTGTTGCATCCTGTATCGTCGTGGCAAGGAGTCCCATCGTTCCCGCCAAGGTAAAAACCCACAGAATAACGATGGTCACAAGGTAAAAAATAAAACTCATTATTACCAATACCGCCATGCCAAAATATCTCTTCAACAGTTCAATGGAACCCTGAAAGATACTTACGATATCCTTCAGTCTCAATATCTCCGTGAAATCGAGTCCGAAAAGGATAAACGCGATCGCTATAGGAATACCGACGACCAGGAAAAAACTGATGAAACTAAAAAGTATGAACGCAAGTTGAATAAGGACCAACTGCCAGTTTTTATTTACTATGGTTATGCCTTCTCTGATTGATGAAAGATATGACATTGTATCAATTACGAATTCTTTCTATATCCAATGATTGTAATGCCAGCCTTATCTGCTTCCTTTGTTACCATTTCTCTATTAATTATCATGCTCCTGTGTGCCTCAATGGCGAGAACCCTCGCATTTACTTTAATCATAGCGTTCAAAGTGGTCTCTCCTGCCACAGGCACATCGAGTCTCATGTCTTGGTGTGGTCTGCTGACTTTAACCACTACCGCGCCATTTCCTGCCCACTTTCCTCCCCTGAGGATAGCCTCATCGGTTCCTTCGATAGCCTCCACGGACATCACAGCCTTTTCTTTTATTACTACTGTTTGTCCAATGTCCAATTTTCCTATTGCCTTCGCTATCATCCATCCGAATTCTATGTCTGTCATCTCATCTTTTGTCGGAGGCCTTCTAGTCAGTAGACCTTCCGGGGTGAGGAGATGCGGGCTAAATGTTGCGGTGTCTATCAGATGGATCCCTTCTTTCTCCAATTCTTTTGTGACCGCATTTAAGATCGCATCGTCGGTCCTGTCTTTAAGAGAAAAGAGAAGTTTCATTGTCCTGAGGTCTGGGACCATCTTTGACTTGTAGAGAAGGGATTTAGGTACCTTCCCGGCCATAATCGTCTGTTTTACGTCATAGAATTTTAATGTATCAATGATATCCCCGAATTTTCCCACATTGATCCATTTTATGACATCGGCAAGCTGACTTAATTCAGTGCCCGCCAAATGTTCAAGGGCAACGATGATAATCTTGTACCCGCGTTCTTTTGCATCCTCTGCAACTATCTGGGGGAGCTTACCTGCACCCGCGATCAACCCTATCTGCATATACCTCTTCTATTCTGCTCAATAAAGGTTACGAGGTGCTGTAGTGCTTCTGTTTCAGGCAGGTCGGACTTGATTCTCTTCAGGGCATCTTTTAATGTTCTTTTCTCACGAAAGAGTATCTTATATGCCCGTTTCAGGATGTTAATCGTCTCCTCGGAAAAGCCATAACGTTTTAAACCAATGACATTTAGCCCATATAATTTGGCTCTTGCACCAGAAGCCATCGTATACGGGGGGATGTCCTGACCTATGCCGCTAAAGCCTCCTACCATGGCATAGGCGCCTATACGAGTAAACTGGTGGATCGCAACGATGCCACCAATGACCGCGAAATCCTCTACGACGACATGTCCCGCAAGAGTGGCCGCATTTGCCATCACAGTCGAATTGCCTATCTTGCAATTGTGCGCGATGTGCACGTAGGCCATGAAAAAATTTGAATCTCCAATCTCTGTGAGGCCGTCGCCACCCACGGAACCCCTGTGGATAGAGGTATATTCTCTTATGATATTGTTCTCACCTATCTTCAGCCCTGTCTTTTCGTTCTTGTATTTGAGGTCCTGCGGTGGGAGACCGATAGTAGTAAAAGGATAGATCGTGCAATCGTTTCCTATCTCAGTCAGCCCCTCTATCACCACATTGGAGAGAAGCTTCGATCCCTTCTTAACGGTAACGCCTTCGCCGATACAGCAAAAAGGACCGACAAACACGTGCTCATCGATTTCTGCTCTCTTACTGATTACTGCCGTTTTATGTATCTTTCGTGCCATTCAGACCCCTAAAGCTCTTTGTCAGAGACCATTGCGGTAAACTCTGCTTCTGAGGTTAATTTATCGCCGACAAAGGCACTCCCCGAAAATTTCCATACGCTTCCCCTCGTATGCGTAACTTTGATTTCAAGTCTTAACTGATCTCCTGGCAAGACCAGCTTTCTAAATTTAACCTTTTCGATACTCATAAAATATACTGCCTTGCCCTGTACGCCTGACTTAAATGCGAGTATCCCCGCCACTTGAGCCATGGCCTCGACGATCAAAACACCGGGCATCACTGGATTATTGGGGAAATGCCCCTGAAAAAAAGGCTCATTAAAGGTAACATTCTTAATCCCGATTGCCTTGACCTTTGGCTCTAATTCCACAACCCTGTCAACTAGCAAAAAGGGATACCTATGAGGAAGTAAGGATAAAATCTCTCTGGTGTCGATCATCTTCCCTCCCGGCATGCTTCTTTCATGAGTCCTTGACTGATTATGTCTGACATGCCTTATGACCTGATTATCAGTCCTCTTCCAATTGACGTATTCTCAGTTCAAGTTCCTGAACTTTCTTCTTCAATTCAGGCAATCTGGCATATACTGCCTGTGACTTCAAACAATCCCTGTGGGGCATTGCCACCCACCCGAAGTACACACCCCGTTTTAACTTTCCCATAACGCCAGTCCCTGCCCCAACTATTGTCCCTGCTTCGATAACAGCATGATCCGCTACTCCCGCCTGGCCCGCCAAAATAACTCCATCTCCTATTTCCGCGCTGCCAGCTATGCCAACCTGAGCAACTAGTATAACATTCCGGCCAATACGAACATTATGCGCAATCTGGACAAGGTTATCTATTTTGGTACCTTTGCCAACAACCGTAGCCCCTGTTGTTGCTCTGTCAATGGTCACATTTGACCCTATCTCCACATCATCCTCAATGCTAACCGTGCCGACCTGAGGAATCTTGTGGTGGATGCCATCCTCAAATACATATCCAAACCCGTCCGCGCCTATGACTGCGCCTGCGTGGATTATTACCCTGCTTCCAATGGTAACTCCTTCGCGAATAGTAACATTTGCGTCAATCAAACATCCCTCACCCACACTCGCCCTCTCGCCAATAAATACCCCAGGATAAATCACGCTATGCGATCCTATGCTGGCGGCTTCAGCAATGTATGCGAACGGGTAAATGGTGACGTCATCGCCAATATGAGCCCCCGGTGCAATAAAAGCACGCTCGCTTATTCCCTGGAATTCTCTAGAGCTTGAGTGAAAATGAGATAGAAGGCTGGCAAAGGCAAATTGTGGGTTTCGGTGCACAATCTGCGGCATTTCCAAGCCGTCGACAAACTCCTTGACAATCACTGCTGAAGCCCGAGTGTGACGAAGTTCTTTCAACAACTTACTATCCGATAGGTAAGTGATATCTTCTGAACTTGCCTCCGCAATGCCGGAAACGCCTTTTATTTGAAGTTCGCCGTCACCGATCAGCTTGCCATCTATTAAATCAGCTATATCTTTTAGGTTCATGCTGGTTGTCTTGAGGCTCGAATAGGAGAATTAGTTCCCATTCTCTAATGAGCGGCTCTTCTATCGTAACTCAGAATCCTCATTCCATCGTTGTCATTTTTTTGCTGGGTTAGACTTTGCTTCATTATATCTCTTGATTATCTTTTCCGTCAGGTCAAGGGGCTTATCAAAATAAAGTACGACCCCTCCGGCGTTCTCGAGTATTAATGTATAGCCCTCTTCCTGACCTACCTGAGCAATATGCTCTCGCAATTCATTCAGTATGCTCGTTGTCAACTCAGATTCCTTTTTCTTCAGCTCCGCCTGTGAATCGGTACCCATTCTCTGATAATCCCTGACAAGACGCTCGAGCTCTTCTTCCTTTGCCTTTTTTGCCTCCGGGGAGAGTAAGGATGCTTGTTTCTCAAAGTCTGCCTTGAGTTTTTCTATGGATTTCCCCTTCTCATCCATGGCCAATTGCCTCGATTTTATCAGTGACTCCAGGTCAGCCTTTGCCCTTTTGCCAGTATCTGATTCATTAAGTACTTTGAATAAATCCACCACGCCAACTTTAAAATTGTCTGCAGCCAGTACGGCTGAACTCATGCTACAGGTGAGCAGAACTGCTCCCAACAGGCTCACTACCAGAAATTTCTTCATCATCAATCCTCCATGTAGTTTAAGTGATAAGGATGCTGGTCGAGAAACAGAAAAGATGTCCCTACTGATCCACGCCGTTGATCCTTCGTGAGTATTATGTCAAAAGACTGAACCGAAAGTGAATTCAATCTTGCTCGCTGCTTCGCCTGGCCTTCTATTGAGATTAAACCCCCATTCAACCCTGATCGGGCCCACAGGGGATATCCATCTTATGCCAGGACCTGCACCATATCGCAAGTTTGTCAATAAGCCCTCTGAAGCATCATAGCCTTTGCCCGCATCAAAAAAGACCACGCCCTTGAACTTATACTCCGGTATAATCGGGAAGATATATTCAGAGTTGAAAATCACTTCTCTCGTGCCACCAATCGGCTGTCCATTGATGTCCAGTGGTCCAGCATAACCAAAATCAAAACCACGAACAGTATTGATGCCACCCACATAAAACTGCTCATAAAGAGGAAGTTTCTTCCCAAATATTGCCGTTTCATAGCCTATCGTCCCCTTCAAATGGATGGCAGTCACATCAAAGATTGGGAAATACCAGCCAGATTCCGCAATGCCCTTGATATATCCAGTATTACCTCCAAACCCAGCAACAGTCACAGACACGTCATTTCTTGAACCCCTCATTGGGTCTATATGATTATCCGTTGAATCCCTCATCAGTGAGAAAGAAAAAGCACTGGTGATGTATGTTCCTCCCTGATCTTTTATCACGGTTGATGCAGTATCCAAAACATTGTATACCAGAGCATCCTCAAAATTGTATGAGAGCGTTGCAGTCCAGTATTCCCAGAAGTTTTTCCCGAGGGAAAACTCAGTACCATATCCCTCCCTGTCAAAATCACCATAGTCCCTTGTATTCCTATAAATACTCGCCCCAAAGGATAATTGTTTATCTAAAAACCATGGATCCTTGTATGCCACTTCATAGTATGAGCTCAAAGCGCCAAGCTCTCCGCGTAATTTCAGATACTGGCCGGTACCCCATAGGTTCCCTTGAGTCACATCCACCATGCCAACGATTTTATCAACCGAACTGTATCCCCCGCCAACGCTCAAGAATCCTGTTGATTTTTCCTTTACCTTCACATCCACATCAACAAGCTTTTCCTCCGGCTCCGGCTTCGGTGAAATATCAACGGTTTCAAAGAACTGGAGGTTGTTGAGACGTTCATAGCTCCTCTTAAGCGACGCGGCGTTAAAAAGGTCGCCCTCATCCAACCGTATTTCCCTTCGGATCACTTTATCCCTTGTCCTCGTATTTCCTGATATTTCTATCCTACCAATCCTGTATTTATCGCCCTCATTAATCTTGAAAACTATCCTGGTCTCTTTTTTCTCTTCATCCGGTGTGAGATCAGGAAAGATTGAGACCAGCGCATAGCCATTGTTGGCGTACAGCTCACTTATTGCAGCAACATCTCGTTGCAATACCGCTTTGCTGAAAACCATCTTGGGAGCGATTTTTATCTGCTGCCGCACCTCCTGTTCAGTGTATACCTTCTCCCCCGTAACCTCCACAGATGACACTCTGAACTGTTCCCCTTCCGAAATCTGAATGGTAATCTTCATGCCCTTCATGTCATCTGTCAAGTGAATCTGCGGCTCTCCAACCGTAACTTTTATATAGCCATTGTTATAATAGAGATCCCTGATCTTTTCTACATCAGCCTTCATCTCTTCTTTCTTGTAGTATCCCGTGCCAGTGATGAACGAGAAGAGACCCCTTTCGGTCGTCTTCATCACACCCTTAATTTTTCTCGTGGACATTATCTTGTTGCCTTCAATCCTTATCTCTTTTATCTTTACCTTCTGACCTTCCTCAATCTGATATGTTAATGCCAGTTCACCCTCTTTCAGCTTTCTTAGGACAGGTACAATGCTTGCCAGATAGTAGCCCTCATCTTCATAAAATGCTCTTAATTTCGTTGCATTATCATTTATGAGGGTAATATCTGCGATTGCGCCTGGAGTTATGTTAATCTTCTCCTTCAATTTCGAATCTTCAAACTCTTTGTTGCCTTGAAACTCAACCCTTACAATAGTGGGTTTTTCTTTTACAACATATATTACCTTTATGCCTCCCTCAAACGGTTCAATCTCAACGCGCACATCATCAAAATAGCCCATTTTATAGAGTGTTTTTATGTCTTCCGTTGTTTTTTCCTGCGAAAGGGGTTCTCGGATTTTCTGAGAGACCCTTGACCTGATCGCTCCCTCTTCAATACGTCTCAACCCTTTCACCTCAATAGCAGTTACAATGGGTTGTTCTTGCGCATAAGAGATCCCGTGTAGCAGACTCATGGTCACCAACATGGCTAAAAAAGCAATGCGGGCTCTTCCTAGCTTGCTTTTACCAGCGCTCATATGTCTATAAATCCTTTATTGCCAACAGGTTCTCATGGGATTATGAATCTAACGTGTTGGGTAGTATAACACACTTCAAACAACAAATAACAAGAACAAGCAGACTTTAAATAGTTGAGGAAAATGTTAAAATTCGCAGAAAGAACAAGGCAATTTGACGCCGCGTAAAAATCAGCGTTAAGAATTGGGATGACTTTGGTATAATAAAAATTACATAGAAAATTTTGCATTGATCAATTTTCTTAAAAAAGTAGATCCAGTAATTTTGGAGAGGCATGCAGGCCGAAAAATACGTGATCAGCGCTGATGTTGGTGGCACAAATATAAGGGCAGCACTCGTCCGCGGCGATGGGGTCATAATAGCAAGGGCTAAAGACGCAACAGGAGATGATCCTCTGACCGTGCTATATAGATTAATCGATACGATATATTCCGTCCGATCAGAAAAAGTGAGCGGGATAGGAGTGGCAATCGCTGGGATTATTGACCAGGAACGTGGCATTTTGATGAGGTCGCCTAATATGCCAACGCTTCTTGGGGTACCCCTCAGGGACGACGTAAACAAGAGGTACAAATCCTTTGTGATCATTGAGAATGATTCAAATGCCGCGGCTTACGGAGAGAAGTGGTTGGGTGCGGGAAAGGATATAAGCGACTTTGTGATGCTTACCCTCGGGACGGGAGTCGGCGGTGGGATAGTGAACAACGACGAATTATTGCCCGTCTCTGCCGAGATCGGACATATGAGCATCAGTAGCAACGGTCCGCTCTGTGGCTGTGGCAATACCGGATGCCTTGAAGCCTATGCTTCAGCCACTGCAATTGTAGGAAATATGATTAGTGGAATAGAAAAAGGGAGTGAGAGCATTTTAAAAACGCTCTATAATGGGAACATTTACAAGATTACCGCTAAAGATATTTATGGTGCCGCGCTTGAAGGCGACGCTCTTTCAAGGACTGTATTAAGAGAGGCTGGAAGACATCTTGGAATCGGCATAGCAAATGTCATAAATATATTGAGTCCGGACGCAATCATTCTCGGGGGAGGTCTTATCGGAGCATGGAATATCCTTATTGACGCTGCGATAAACGAGGCCTCAAAAAGAGCATTCAAGGAACTTTTTCGCAAAACGACCATCATGCCTTCTGCCTTAGGAGACGATGCGGGCGTTATTGGTGCAGCAGCCCTTGTTTTGAAAAAAATACGTGAATCTGTTTATGAATAATTTGCCTGTTAACTGGCAAGATCATACTTATTGCTTATAATTAAGCAACCGTTCTGCGTTGAGATCGCGGAATCGACACTTTTTTTGCCCACCACTTCCGTCTCTTCTTCGGTTGACTCTTGAAGTGGACGAAGCAGAATGACACTAGGTAATTTATTATGGTAACCCTAATCCACGATTATCCTGTGTTACAATCATGCATTAACGGTAACAATGCTTATGTCTAAGAACATACGAAACTTTTCAATTATCGCGCACATAGATCATGGGAAGTCAACCCTTGCTGACAGGATCCTAGAGTTCACCGGTGCTTTGAGTTCAAAAGAGATGATGGAGCAAGTCCTTGATTCGATGGATCTCGAAAGGGAGCGTGGCATTACAATCAAGGCCCACGCAGTGCGGCTTCACTATAAGGCCGAAGACGGAAAAACCTATCTCCTCAATCTTATCGATACTCCTGGACATGTTGATTTTTCTTATGAGGTATCAAGGAGCCTCGCATCATGCGAAGGGAGTCTTTTAGTAGTGGATGCGACACAGGGTGTCGAAGCGCAAACCCTGGCAAATACACATCTTGCAATAGACCATAACCATGAAATAATCCCTGTTATTAATAAAATAGATTTGCCTGGAGCAGAGCCAGAAAAGGTAAAAGAGCAGATAGAAGATGCGGTTGGCATCGATTGTTCTGAAGCGATTCTGGCAAGCGCGAAAGAGGGGATAGGGACTAAAGAAATACTCGAAGCGATAGTAAGGAAAATACCCCCCCCAAAAGGCTCCGATGAGGAAAGGTTGAGAGCATTGATATTTGATTCGTGGTTTGACAATTATGTCGGCGTCATAGTGCTTGTCAAGGTGGTCGGAGGAGTAATCAAGCCTGGAATGAATATTAGGCTGATGGCAGCAAATAAGGAATATGAAGTTTCCAGGGTTGGCGTATTCACCCCTAAAATGGAGGACTCCCCTCAGCTCTCGGCTGGAGAAGTGGGATACGTGATTGCGGGAATCAAAAATGTGAGTGACACAAACATCGGCGACACTATTACTGATTCACGCAATCCCGCAGAGCAACCTTTACCAGGGTATAAGGAAATCAAGCCGATGGTATTTTGTGGCTTTTATCCAGTGGAAACGCATCAGTATGAAGATCTAAAAAATGCCCTCGAGAAGTTGCGACTTAATGATGCCTCCTTCAGCTTTGAACCAGAGACTTCTTCCGCCCTTGGGTTTGGGTTCAGGTGCGGATTCCTTGGTCTTCTGCATATGGAAATAATAAAAGAGCGGCTTGAGAGGGAGTTTGCACTTTCTCTCATAAGCACGGCTCCTACAGTAATTTACCGGCTGATAGATAACAAGGGCAATGAGCTGCATGTCGATAATCCGTCAAAGCTGCCGGAGGGATTTCTAAAAATAGAGGAACCTTTCGTGAAAGTAATAATTTTTGTGCCTCAGGCATATGTTGGTCAGATACTCGAGCTCTGTCAGGAGAGACGTGGTATCCAGAAGGAATTCACTTACATAAGTAAAGAGAGACTCATAGTTGCCTACGAACTTCCATTGAATGAGATCCTCTGGGATTTTTATGACCGGCTTAAATCAGTCTCAAGAGGTTATGCGTCCATGGATTACGAGTTTCTTGGCTATAGGGAGGCGGCACTCGTTAAGCTGGACATACTGCTTAACGGCGACCCGATTGACGCTCTTTCCTTGATTGTTCATAAGGATAAGGCTTATTATAGGGGCAGACAAATCGCAGAGAAACTTAGAGAAGTTATCCCAAGACAGTTATATGAAATTGCGATACAGGCCGCCATAGGTGGAAAAATAATAGCAAGGGAGAGTATTAAAGCGCTAAGAAAGAACGTCCTTGCAAAATGTTACGGCGGAGATATCACAAGAAAAAGGAAACTTTTGGAAAAACAGAAGGAGGGCAAGAGGAAGATGAAGCAGATCGGAAAGATCGAGATTCCTCAGGAGGCATTTCTGTCTGTGTTGAAGGTGAAGGAATGACAACAGTCCGCTTAAATTAACAAGTTTCCACATTAACGATACAAGAATACGCAATCACAAAAAAACTAACGAGCTGAATTTTAATGGGACCGGTCTCTGATCATTAGAATTCAAGACATCGCCGGAGGTAAGAAATCGATAATGAGACAGAATAAAGTACTGGAATATGCCAAAGCCATAGGCACGGCATTAATACTGGCTCTCATCATTAGGGCTTATGTGGTGCAGGCCTTTAAGATTCCATCAGGTTCAATGATCCCTACTCTCCTCATTGGAGACCACATCCTAGTGAACAAATTCATTTACGGAACAACTATCCCGTTCAGCGACAAACTCATACTAACGTTCACTAAACCCAAGAGGGGTGACATCATCGTGTTTAAATACCCTGAAGATCCAAGCAGGGATTTCATCAAACGCGTCATTGGCGTTGAAGGCGATGTGGTTGAGGAGAGAAACAAGACAGTCTACGTGAACGGGAAACCGTTAGATGAACCCTACACGCAACATACTGACTCTAGCATACGAGCCAGCGCCGTCGAGCCAAGAGATAATTTCGGTCCATATCTTGTCCCGAAGAACAAGTTTTTTGTCATGGGTGATAACAGGGATCAGAGTTACGATAGCAGGTATTGGGGATATGTAGATATGACCGATATTAAGGGCAAAGCCTTTATTATATACTGGTCTTGGAACAGCGCAAAGACTTTCCCAAGATTTGACAGGATAGGACACCTTATACATTAGTGATGCTGGACAAAACCTCTTTTATTTTTAATCATTTTTGGGAATCGCCGTGGCTTCCCTTGGGATAACGCTATGTTTACGGGTTTGATACTGGAAGTGGGCGAAGTCGCCTCTATAGAGAAAAAAAACCAGAGTGCTCAACTCCTAATAAAAGGAAAAGAAATACTGGAAGATATCCTCGTCGGCGATAGCATCGCTATAAATGGGGTGTGCCTGACGGCAATCAGCATTAAGCGGGATATCATCACTTTTGATGTTTCCTTTGAAACCTTACGGTCCACTAATCTCGGGGAGCTCAAGAGAGGCCATCAGATAAACCTTGAACCTTCTCTGAAGGCAAACTCTAAGATAGGAGGTCACTTTGTCACTGGGCATGTTGAGGACATCGGTAGCATAAGGTCAAAAACTTCCGTGGGAAATGCCCTCAAAATAGAGGTAGCAGCCCCCGCAAGTGTGTTGAAATATCTGGTTAGAAAGGGTGCGGTTGCAGTGGATGGGATAAGTCTGACTGTCGTGGATGTGTTAAAAGAAGCCTTCACTGTTATGATCGTTCCCCATACCGCGAAGATGACCACTTTAGCAGTCAAGAGAAATGGCGATACCGTTAACCTTGAGCCCGACATCCTTGCAAAATACGTTACACTTTCTATAATGAGGCGGCAAGACTCTTCCTCTGGCAATGAGGAGACCTCATCCGGAGGTCTATCGCCGGACGAGCATTTTATGTCAACGCTCAAAGAATCAGGATTCACAACCTGATTGTTTCGCCTTCCTTCAGTAACCTGATATTATTGACCTTAATTTTTTCAAGTTCTCTCTTGATGGTGGCTATATACTGCGGCTTCGGATGGGTGATATATATCCTTTTGGGCATGTGCTTCATCATCAGCAGTTCCTGCTTTAACAAATTAGGTGTGAGATGACCGCTCACGTTTGCCATCTCTTCCATCGCATTCGGAAAAGAAGTTTCTATTATCAGACAATCTATCTGGACATTACCAAGCTTCTTCCAAGTGTTTACGGTTGAACCAGTATCACCTGTATAAAAGAGATGTTTCTTCCTCTTGTCTTCAACGAGATAACCCACAGCAGGCACAGAGTGGTTCACTTTGTGGGGCGTTATTGTGTAACTGTCAATCTGTAAAGGTTTTCCTTCCTTTACCTCCACCAATGCCAAGGCAGCATTGCACGGGTCAGGGATCACAGTAAAGTCAGGCCAGATCGCACTATTAAAAAGATCTCTCTTGATCGTCTTAATTACGGGAGCAGTGCTAATCACATTCACTTTGTGACGCTTACCATGAGATAATATATTGTCAACAAGAAAGGGGATGCTCCGTATGTGATCGAGATGAGCGTGGGTAATAAAGATATGCCGTATCATGAATTGCTGCTTCGTATCAAGGACATTGGTCAGACTTCCGGCATCGAAGAGGATGTGACCGTTAAGAAGAAACCCAGGGGGGTTATGGCCCGGAACCTCGGCGCCGGAACAGCCAAGAACTCTTATTTTCATAGAGGTCTCCTTGTCTTAATTATTCCGCACCGTTCACAGGTGCCGCAAGAACACATCACCGCAGATACTGTCTTAACTATATGATTCTTCCAGTGACATTACAGCTCGACTCGTTTTATATAGCGTACCAGCCAAGTAATTTTCTTGCTGCCATACGATGACTCTACGCTCAATAGGGTCGCCTTGAAGGGCTGACGTTTTCTGTCGCCACAATGCCTAACTTCATGTATTGAATTGGTTGTGTTGTGAATTACCCGCGACTGACGCTTTGCTTTCAGTCGGGGCTTCCTGCTTCAACAGCAAGACTTACCGCCTGAGTCTGGTGCGGCAGAGGCTCCTGTCTCCACAGGCGTTTACAGGATAACTCCTGAAGAGCGGTCGGATAGGCCCGATATCTGTGCGCTATCTGAACAATCTCAGCTGTAATAATATCAGCCTTCTTATAAGGTCTCCCCATAATCTATATTACCGTAAAAGGCGGCAATTCATCCCCCACCTTCCAGGCAAGCCTGACCGAAGGGGACTTCTTGCCTAATAAGTTAAAAACCCTCATTCCAAAAAAGTTCTTGACAAATGATCTATTTTCCCTATAATTAAGTTTACCCAGAAATTTCAATGCATGAGATTTTAGCATGGAATGCCTTGTGAAGGTAACTATTTTTTATCATGCAGATGCAATATTAAGGAATGCTTCATGTAAGGAGGGCGCGTGTTTGATCTGCATGGCAATCTGAAATTAGACAATGCAGCCCGTTTTGCGGTTATGGGAAGTGCTCTGGCCAGATGCCTCTTCAGTTTTTTTCTCCTCGCCCTAGCCGGAGAGATTGGGATTCATGTGCAGGCAAACCTCCTTGATCTTAAAGAATTTTCTAGCTCTGGTCGCATTGGCTGTAATATGTGCAGCGGGATCCTCTCTAAATCCCTCTTTCAAATGCTCGTGGCCGAAGGTATCAACGTCCGCTCTTCTGTCGTAAAAAGGAGTTTCAATTCCTGTCTTCTGCGTATGGATGCGGGCACACGGCAACTTGAATGCTGAGATAGTACGCATAATAACTGGTGGATAGATTGTAGCCAGCCATTATGCTTCGTCATTTTTTTCAATAGAGGAGGCAATTGATGAGCAGAGGCACTTTCATTGCGCAGATGGTTTTCTTTATAGCACTTATTCTCCTATTCTCAGTAACCATTACTTCGGCGGAAACCTTTCTTGAAGAGGGCATTGCGGAGTACAGGGCTGAAAATTATGACGAGGCCCTCGAGTCGTTTCTGCAGGCGAATGCGCAAGAGCCTGGCTCCTCTTCTATCGCATATCATCTGGGCCTGACTTATGAGCAGTTGGGCAACTACCCAAAAGCCAAAGAGCATTTTATTGATGCGATAACTCTCTCTCCTCCCGAAAACAATGCGTATATCGGACTGATAGATATGCTCTATAGTCTTGACAACGTCAGGGAGGCCAGAGAATGGATGGCAAAGGCCGAAAAGATCGGGATCAACCCCGCACGACTTGCGTATACATCGGGACTTATTCTTTTAAAAGAAAACCGTCCTTCCGAGGCTATTGATGCTTTCAAGAAAGCAAAAGAACTTGATAGTTCGCTTGCGCAACAGTCTAATTTTCAGATTGCCGTTGCACAGACAAATCAACGAAAATATGCAGAGGCAAAAGAAACCCTGAGGGCGTTAATGACAGTTGACCCCACATCTGACCTTGCAACATTTGCAAACGAATATGAACGTGCTATTGAGCGGACGGTCAACGCATACAAAGCCTGGCAATTCTCGGTTGGCGTCGCATATCAATATGACGACAACGTGGTATTACAGCCCTCGGGGAATGTGGCGCCCACGGCTATCAGCGGACAACGGGATAGCAGTTTTGTCGGAACATTCAGAGCAAACTACAGCCCTCTTTTCAGCGGACCATGGAGCTTAAATGCACAGTATAATTTTTATAGCAATACTTACCGGACGCTCAATACTTACAATCAGATCGATCAGTCGGTCTCCTTAATCCCGGCTTACAATTTTAAGCAAGGTGCAGTCTTTCTGCCATTGACGTATGACTATGTGCTAGTGCATGAAAGCGGCTACCTTTCAATGTTTACTGCAAAGCCAACAGGCAGCGTGATTATTGCTCCAGGTCACCTAGCACAGTTTTCCGTTGGATACCAGAAGCTTGATTACTACTACCCGCTGACAAGCCCTGACGAGAATCAGGATGGAAGCATCTACAGCGCATCGGCTGCGTACATCCATCCATTTGCCGGGGGGAAAGGCGCTTTAAACCTTCGTTATGAACTGTCCGTCCAGCAGACAGAAGGCGTTAACTGGGCCAATACGGGCAACAGAATAACAGCAGGACTAGTCCTTCCACTAATGAACCGGCTGAATTTGGTTGCGTCAGGAGACATTTTTTTGCAGGACTACAAGAATGTCAATACCTTTTTTGGAATTAAAAGACAAGACAAAACCTATACGGGATCGGCTACACTGGTCTATGAGATCATCCGGAATCTTAACCTCAATGTTCAATATACTCATGTGACAGCCAATTCTAATATTCCCCTGTACGAATATAACCGTAACCTCTACACAGTAGGGGTGGAATTTAACTTTTAGGGAGGCATGCCATGTACGATAAAGAAAGGTTTCAAGCGATCTCTTGTCTTTTCCTTGCTATCTTCTTATCGCTTGCAGCAATTAGCGCGTTATCGCTCAATTTTGCGGAAGGCGCCGAAGGAATCGGCAAATTCAGTTCGATAGAGGGTAGTGTCGATTCCCTGAGGGACGGAAAGTTGCCTGCTGTTCCCGCAAAGGTGGGGGACCTCGTTTTCGAAAGAGATGTGATCCGGACAAGAAGTGCCTCAAGGGCCGAAATTGGTTTTAAGGATGGCAATACTCTGCGAATCGCACAACGAAGCAGGATCAATATAAGTGAATATATGACCAGTGAACACAGCAGCCGGGAGATCATCCAACTGCAACGGGGCAAAGTAGAAGCGATCGTTGACAAGAACAATGCCAAGCGCATCTCTCTCTCGAAGGATGCACATTTTTTTGAGATTCGTACACCAAATGCCGTGGCCGGAGTGAGGGGCACCGACTTCTTCGTATCCTCTGATATGAATGTGACAGTTGTCCTTGTGAAAAAAGAGGGAAATGTCTGTGTTTATAATACGAACAATCCCGAGAAGGTTGTCTGTCTGCCGCCGGATTATATCACCACCGTCACAGGCGAGAATCCCCCAGCGGCAATGAGGCCTGCGACCGATACAGATTTCAAATGGTTTGAAACTGATATAGGAAGCGAATTTAATCCATCGCCTTTAGGAGGGACGAATACAAATATCGGTGGGATAGAACCCACTGATGTCATTACCACCGATACTCCCCACACCATGAGGGATGTCCCCTTATCAATACCATATTCCGTGACCAATCCTCAAACATTAACACCTCCGACGCCAACACCTCCAACTCCGACACCTCCGACACCAACACCTCCAACTCCGACGCCACCGACGCCAACACCTCCAACACCTCCAACTCCGACACCTCCGACACCAACACCTCCAACTCCGACGCCACCGACGCCAATGCCTCCGACACCAACACCTCCAATTCCGACACCACCGACGCCAACGCCTCCTGGCGGTGGAGGTGACCTAACACCACTGAACCCTCCAAAACCGCCACATGAAACAACACTACCGCACGTGGGGGATCTGCCATCCAATCGGTAAGTTTGCTATATGTTGAAAAAACATACAAACCAGCCAGTGAATTTGCTGCAGACAAATCACACAAGAAAGAGGTTTTAGGGAAAGAGAGGGGGTCTCTCCCCTCTCTTTCCGTTTCTCAGCGAGCAATCGTTTTCTATCTTGACTGAGAGAACGGGAACGCTTGTTTCGTGAAAATAGAGCTAGGATTGAGCGATGCCATGGCCACAAGAATCAGGATTACTCATTTTTAATTTGGAGACATTATGTGCATCCAAGATCCGGGGGATAGGAAATCATCAACAACTGATCACTACTTACTCGATCGCTACAAATGAAGAAATCAGAACGTCATATGGCGGAACGACCTGGGAAATAAGCTTGATGCTGAGAAACTGGGCAACAGACATGATAAGGTCGGTCAAGTCGCCCTTAAATTTATTTTTTGCCCTTTGATCAAGGCATCAACCAGGAAGGTGGTTGTGACAGTGACAGCAGGGTCCGGTCCTTCTGGAATAGCAGTCGATGCCGACGGTTTAAAATTTACGTCACCAACTATTGGGGTGGCACTGTTTCAGTTATTCAGAAGACTACCAGTAAGAAAACAGCCTTCTATAAAGTCACCCCAGCTGCCGCGGCGGGCATCGGACCGTACGAAGTGGCAGTGCATCTATCAGGATCTAATATTTATGTGTCAAATTATGGAGATACGAATGGCTTAGCATCAAATGTGGTCACTAAAACGGTGAGTGTAAGACCTAGGCCTTGCGAAGTAGCGATAGACCCGTCAGGTCATCTTATATATGTGGCGAACTATAACATCGACACCGTATTAATTATAAACGGTCAAACCAGTGTGGTTGCTCAAACACTGGTGCTTAGCTCAGGGCCCCACAGAATTGCCGCCGATACCGATGGTACCATGGTATGTACAGCAAATCGGAACAGTGACACGGTATCTCTTATCAATATTGGCACTGAGACTTTCACCGATATCCTAATCGTAGGTTCTGATCCAGTTTCCTTGGGAACTTCATCGTCCCAAATACATGGACCAACAGGCTCCATAATGCTGATATCTCCTCCGGCAGAATTGCCGGCGCCCACTTTGTCATCGCTTCAGTAGGGCACGTCAAGTGTTCACCTCCCACATGCGCAGTAGGATGAATGTCTGGAGGAAACGACAATTATTACCACACCGGCCAGGGGAAAAACGACTGCTGTCATGGCTGCTCATTTCTCCTTTAGGCGAATAATGTTTTCTTCCCTAATTTCCGTAATTTTAGATTCAGCACCTTCCCTCAGCGCATCAATCTCATAAATTTCCACGGGTTTTTCCTTGCCCTTTACTATTACTTTCTCCAAACCCTTAACATTGACACTGTAAATCTTTCCTGACGAGATCAACGCCCTGACCTTATCCAAGGTAAATTCCGAGATCAAAATGTGGGTATTGTATTTACGTGTGAGGGATTCTATTCTTGATCCCAAGTTTACGTGGTCTCCAATAACTGTATAGTCCATCTTCTTTCCTTCCGCGCCTATGTTTCCCACTATAACATCGCCCGTATTTATTCCTATTCCTGCATCAAGAAGCGGCTTCCCCTCCGCCTTCCATTTCTCGTGGAGCTCCGAAAGTTTCTTTGTCATATTCAGCGCACATTTAACCGCAAGCTCTGCGTGATTATCCTGCTTCATCGGAGCACCCCAGAAGGCCAAAATGGCATCGCCAATAAACTTATCCAGCGTCCCATCCCATTTGAACACAATGTCAGTCATTTCTCCGAGATATTCATTGAGAATAGAAACTACCTGCTCGGGTGAATGCTTCTCTGAGAAGCTCGTGAATCCCCTCACATCCGAAAACAATACTGTTACTTCCCGTCTATCACCTCCCAGCTTTGCCATGTCAGGGTTTTTAATTAATTCATTGACAATTTTTTCGGTCACATAACTAGAAAACATTGCCCTTATGCGTCTCGCATAACGCTCCTCCACCGCATAATTGTAAACAGTCACGTTAACAAAAATAGTGAGGAAATTTAGGATTGGATAGACGATCTTAAACCATGTCCCTTCCTGAATGAAAATCCGGTATCCGCAAAAAGCTGTCCCTATCATAAAGATTACCGTGACGACCGATGCGCTCAGTGCCCTGAGCCGTGTTATCAACAAGGAGAAAACAACCCCCGCAATGAAGAGGATCATGATATTTGTGGAAAGTGTTGCGCTCCTCAGAAATCTGCTCTCCAACATGGAGGCTATGACATTAGCCTGCTTTTCAATTCCTGTCATTGCCGGGGAAAGAGGCGTTACTCTGAGATCATAGATACCAACTGCTGTTGCGCCGATAAGCACAATTTTGCCCTGTAAAGTCTCAGTCTTGACCAAGCCGTCCAGAATATCCGATATGGAGAGATGAGTAAATGTTCCATTGGGACCGTAATAGAAAATCATGGCCCTTCCCCACTTGTCCGTCGGGACATATCGCTTCCCTAACTGTATGCCTTCTGTCGCCTTCACAACAACCTTCTCAGGCGGAATGCCAAGATATATCGCTGAGGTCTTCAGCGATATAGAGGGATAAAGGTAGCCATTGTATCCAATTACCAGAGACTCCGATCGCAAAGAACCGTCCTCATCAGGAAACATATTAATATGTCCAAGCGCCATCGCCTCTTTGGCGAGGGTCGGAACAGGCATAAGGACACCTTGAGCGCTTATAGGAGGATAGTTACTGAACCTTTCCGGGTCACTCACTGAACTGAATGCGGAGGTTATGAGAAGATCGTCTTCATTTATGGCCTTTTTACCTTCAAAATCAAAAACAACAGGCAAGATGACATTCCCCGCTATCTTCATGGCCTGGCCAAGTGATGGGTCATTAGCTTCATCTTCGCTGAAAATGATGTCAAAGACTATCAGTTCTGCGCCAGCTGCTGATAACTTATCCACGAGAGATGCTAGTTTATCCCTTGACCATGGCCACCTTCCAAATCTCTGGATACTTTTTTCATCTATAGCGGCAATAACGATGCTAGGAGGGGGTCGCAATGGACCCCTGAAGTAGAAGCTATAATCATAGAGTTTTTCATCTAAGTTCTCAAGAAGTGAAAGTCTGAGGACCATCAACCCTGCCATAAGCAGTGTGATGAGGAGGCTAATGAAAATGCCTGCCTTGACTTTCTTTGTTCTCTCTGAAAAGACAGATGCCAATCCTCTTATCAGATAATGGAATGGAGCCTTTCCAAACGGTGCCTTTTGCATTAACCTTTTATCTGTCTTGTTGTGCCAAGCATTCCGGACATCTTGATCGCTTCGAAATAAAATTTCATTTTCCCTCAGCCCTTTAGAAAATTATATCAGAACTCTTTCTCTTTTTTAAAAATACCCGCCGTCAGTGCATCGCAATACAATATAGGGTAACTTTTGATATAATAGTTCAAAAAGAAAGGAGAACTCCTGCAAATAGACAGCAAAACAAAGGCGCTGAAAGCTGCGACAGCGGCCCTTGATAAAAAGGCAATAGACACGTCAATTCTCGAATTGAAAGGCCTCACCATAATAGCTGATTATTTTGTCATCTGTTCAGGGCAAAGCAGCATCCAAGTAAAGGCAATCGTCGACCATATTGAGGAGACATTAAAGAAGGACAGTATAAGGCCGTTAAGGGTCGAAGGTATCCGTTTTGCACACTGGGCGTTAATGGATTATGGAGATGTAATTGTCCACGTCTTTGAAAGCGGGACAAGGGATTACTATGGACTTGAAAAACTTTGGTTAGATGCCCCGAGGCTATTGTTAGAAAATGAGGATACGGATATTCTGGGTGGGGAAAACGAGAGCTCGTTATCTCATTGAGGGAATCAGCCATTATCTGAAGCTTCTGGGAAGTCTGGTGAAAGTATCGATTACCGAAATAAAGGATGAGAGAGGAAAGGATAGGGAAAGAACGCTTGCCACGGAGGGGTCGAGCATATTAAAACAGGCCGAAACGTTCATTCTACTCGATGAAAAAGGAGCGGTTTTTTCTTCTCTGGAGTTTGCTAAATTCTTGGAAGGCAAGACATCCGCAGATTTTGTTCTTGGCGGTCCCTATGGAGTATCTGACGAGATCAGAGCAAATGCGGACAGAGTTATCTCCCTGTCAAAAATGACCTTTCCGCATGAAATGGTGCGAGTCATATTCCTCGAACAGCTTTACAGGGCGCTAACTATTTTGAAGGGAAAGGAGTATCATCACTGATGAGCAAAATCACTATACTTGTATTCCTCATCTTCCTGACGGCGCTTGGTTTTTTTGCAATGGCAAACAAGGATGTGGTGACAGTCAAAATCCCTTTCGGAGATACATATGAAGTACTCAAGATTGCACTGATCTTGATATCAACAATTGTGGGTGCCCTCGTCATTCTTGTGGTTTCTTTTATTAAGGATACAAAACGAGTCATTGACAATCTTCAATATCAAAAGAGACAAAAAAAAGAAGCACGCTTACAGGAGTTTTATTCAAAGGCGCTGAAAGCCATCTTGGGGCATAAGGAGGAAGAGGCAAAGGAAGCGCTTCGAGGCATTCTGAAAGAAGAGCCTGAACACTTTGACGCACTCCTCAGGCTTGGTGACATATCACTTCACAATGAAGATTTTGCGACCGCCCTTGAATATTACAGAAAGGCAAAGGACATACATCCGGCAGACCTTCAGGTACTCCTCTCTATCGCAATAGTCATGGAGAAGCTCAGTAAAGATGATGATGCTCTGAGGTGTCTGGAGGAAATTCTTGATAAAGACTCGGAAAACCTTACGGCCCTGTATAAGAAGCGCTCAATTCTCGAAAAAAAAGAAAAATGGGATGACCTTGTGTCTCTTCAAAAAACAATCATTAAGCTTGAGCAGAATGAGAGGGAAAGGTATCGGGAGGAGCAGAGACTGCTAGGATATAGATATGAGTACGGACGATCAAGCCTTGAAAATGGAGAGCCTGAAAAGGCTGAAAAGGCATTCAGAACAGTAACGAAGACAGACAATACCTTTATCCCCGCTCATCTTGGGTTGGCAGAAGTAATGCTTATGAAAGGGGAAACAGAAGAGGCAATAAACTTTCTTGAAAAAGGGTTTCAGCAGATGAATTCTCCAATACTCCTTGAAAGGCTTGAAGACCTCCTTGTAAGTGTCGGCGAACCCGGCAGACTGATAAGATTTTATAAAAATACCCTTTCCAGGAATAAACTTGACAACGGTTTAAAGTTTCTCCTCGGAAAGCTTTACTCGAGACTCGAGATGGTTGACGATGCGATTGAAACGCTGGACTCGATAGATCCCGGTGCCTTGGCAACTCCCGAGATGTATGGTTTGAAGGGGGAATTATACATGAAACGCAACCAAGTCACAAGGGCGACTGATGAATTTAGAAAGGCGCTAAACATAAAACAATTCATCAGAGTGCCCTACTGTTGTTCTCATTGTGGCAATAAGGCAGAAGATTGGGCAGGGAGATGTCCTCACTGCCATGAATGGAGTACCTATGTGCTTGATATCTACGGGAAGTGCAGGGCATAAAATACTGAGCAGTAACTAATGAGTGCTGAATCAAATCATAAGGATGCGGAAGACAGAGAAGGAAGCCATTCGACCATCTCTCATTATTCCTCACCACGGAAAGTGGTTTTGGATACAAGTCTCTTTGTCAACCCCGATGTAAGGACTAGTCTAGGTAATACCCCGACAGAAGCGCTGGAAACCTTTCTTTTTCTGGCTGCACAAATACACGTACTCGAATTTTATATGCCTCCATCCATCTTCAGTGAACTGCTCCATTTTGTAGAGAGGGATAGAATATCTGGAGACCTTCTGGTGATTTTGCATCAGAAACCGCCTAAGAAACACGAACTAACATGTCCTGCCTTCCTCCTTTATGATCTTATCGAGGACATGAGAGAGCGTGTCAACAAGGGTCTTAGGATTGCCGAAAGCGCCGTGAGAAGCACCGAAAAGAAGAAGATAGATGAGATCATCCAGGATATGAGAAGGAAATACAGGGATGCGCTGAGAGAAGGCATTATCGATAGTAAGGAGGATGTAGATCTCCTCTTGCTTGCTATGGAACTAGATGCGTTACTAATTACTGCAGACAATGGCCTGATACGCTGGGCAGAGAAGCTCGGGATACAATGGCTCTTCCCTGAGAAGTTCAAAGACTATTTAATGAGTTCGATACGGAGGACTGAATCTATCTCAAAAAAAGTACTGGGCCGTCATATTTGAGCTAGTCTGTCTAAAGCGGTTCAAAACTTTGCCTATTCAATGAATGCGGGCTTGCCTTTATCCGCATTTGTTCGGAAGCGATCAATTCTCTTTGTGCTTAAGCATGGATATTGTGCTTCGCAGTCGTCGTAATAACCACAACCCTGGCAGGGCGCTTAGTGTGCTAACGACAAAGAAATTGGCCCATCCCAAATACTCTATTAGATACCCCGATGTGGGAGAGATCATAACCCTCCCCAGCGCAGCAAGTGATGAAAGGAGGGCATACTGAGTGGCGCTATAGCGATGAGTGCACAAAGCCATCAGTAAGGCTACAAAAGCCGATGTTCCCATGCCTCCCGTAAGATTTTCAAAAGCCACCGCAAAGATCATTACCCCATAATTTTTCCCTATAGAGGCGAGCAACACAAATGAGAGAATGGATCCCGCTTGAAGAACCCCGAAGATTAACAAGGCCCGGTATAAGCCGAGGTTAACCATCAGCATGCCGCCAAACATCGCACCTACAATGAGGGACAGCAGTCCGAGGAACTTGTTTATGGTGCCGACTTCCGTTGCTGAGAAGCCAAGCCCTCTGATAAGAAATGCTATGGTCATTGAGCCCGCATAGGCATCACATAACTTATACAATACAATCAAACACAACAGCAGCACCGCTTTATCACGTGAAAAAAAATCCCTCAATGGACCCACAACCGCTTCCTGAATTGTCGGAGGATGCGCTATGCTTTCACCCGGCTCCTTTCCGAGCAGAGTGGTTAAGATTCCCAGTGTCATTAATCCGGCCATAAGGAAATAGGTACGCTGCCAACCGATTTGATCAGATAGAATCAGGGCGAATGCACCAGAAACAAGCATTGCAATACGATATCCGGTTACAAATACGGCTGCCCCAACCCCTCGTTCCTTCTCCTGCAAGACATCAGTTCGGTAAGCATCAATAACAATATCTTGGGAAGCAGAAAAGAAAGTGACTGTCAGGGCAATTGCAGCGAATAACCAAGGCATATGCAGAGGAGAAAAAAGGGTCATGGCAGAAATGCTAAACACCAGGGCCGTCTGTGTGACGATTATCCATCCTCTGCGCCTCCCCAACCATGGCAATACAAAGCGGTCCATAACAGGAGACCAGAGAAATTTCAATGTATACGGCAGCCCCACTAGTGAAAGGATGCCTATCGTGTGCAGGTTGACACCTAATCCCGTCATCCAGGCCTGCAGAGTGCTCCCGGTCAGGGAAAGTGGTAGTCCGGATGAAAAACCGAACAACAGAATCACAGCGATACGCCTGCTACGAAATATCTGGAGATAGGGATCGAATCTTGTACTCATTCTGTAATAAAAGTGGAGTGCGTCAGATTTCTTACGTGAGTAAACATACCATAAGCATCATGTATTAGCAATTGATTGAATCCTTGTGATTCTGGTTACCCGCTTCATGTGGGATATGCTTATTGGGTTTTTATAAATGAGCATGTGATGGTATACTATCAAAAAAAACATCTTAAATTAGTTCATTGCGATGAGTGAGAGTAAAACAAGAAGTTTCTTAGTGACATTCTACATTGTCTCTTTTTTTGTCCTGCTCACAATTATTTCAGTTGCTGATGCAAAAATACCCGATGTAATATTAGAGCAGAGAGATGCAATCCTCACTGTTTCTGTACAAAATAAAAATGGAAAGACCCTTCTTTCAGGTACTGGTTTCATTGTTACCGATAATGGGATTATTGTAACGAGCTGCAATATCATTGAAAAATGGGCACAATCACTAGACTATACCCTGACGGTCGAAAGGGAAGAAGGCTCTCGCTTTCCAATTGATCTTTTGCTCAGCCGTAAATGCATTAAGGGAGTTGCCTTATTCACAGTAAGAGCAGCCGGGTTACCGACTGTCAAGCTTTCTCCTGACAATCAGAAGAAAGTTGGAGACCATATTGCGATCTTGCGAAAATCTGCCGCAACCAGAACACTCATAGTAGATGGCGCCATTAAGAGCATCCAGGGTAAGAATGGCCCCTTTCAGCTCTCCACTCCTTTTGGGAAAGAAGACAGTGGAAGTCCCGTATTTAACATGAGGGGTGAGGTGATAGGCATGGTAACTATATCATCACAAAAAAAACAGGTTCCTGATTTCGCCGTTCCCATGGAGTACGTGACAACGTCCCTTGCTACATATAAAAGACAGATCAAAGGACCCACTTCTTCCGAGGCTCTCCCGTCTCCCCGATCACCAGAAATAACGCCTCTAAATGAATCTGCCCCGCTTTCAGGGAAGCTTGAAAATCTTGCAATGGCCCAAAAAGAGATAGAAAAATATCAGGATGACGCCAAGGAGCTCTCGGGCCTAGAATCTTCCTATGCTGAGTTTAAAGACAAGACTATGTCTACGGAGGCAACGCAGACCTATAGGAAAATAGTCCAGATAAAACACGCGGGATCTGTGAGATACGTGAACTTGGGCCTGGCATATTATAGGCTTTCAAAATACTCAGATGCGATTGAGGCCTTCAATCGCGCCTTAGAACTCGAACCAGATGCCGAGGAAGTTTATAATAAGCTCGGCACAATTTATATTATTCTAGGTGACTACTCAACGGCCGTGAACACGTTCAAGCGCGCACTCATGATTAATTCAAGAATTCCTGATACGCATTTCAACTTGGGACTTGCTTATTTTCTTCAAGGGGACAAGAACGCTGCCCTAAACGAGGATATGGTCCTCAAAGAACTTGATAATAACCTTGCCAATAAGCTCGAAGAATTAATGTACTAACCGATTCTGAAAGATGCTATCCATGCGATGTTGGTGAGCGTCAGGGGATTGGTTACCAGTTCACTAAGGGAATATTAAGGTTTAATTTCTATAGGTGTGCCGTCAGGAACAAGGCTCCAAATTTCTTCTATTTCATCATTGGTCACCGCAATGCATCCGTTTGTCCAGTCCTTGTATCTATGGAATTTCCCAAGTTTGCCTAATCCTCTGGACAAACCGTGAATCATTATATCTCCTCCGGGTGAAACCTCATATTTCTTGGCATTCTGGACATCTGACAGATTTGGATAGGATATGTGCAATGCCAGATGATAATTGCTCCCCCGGTTTCGAGAGTCCAAAACATAGAACCCCTCCGGCGTTCTCTGATCTCCCGCAAAGATCTTAGGCCCCACTGGATCTTTGCCTAACGCGATCCTATAAACCTTTAGGATCTCCCCTTCCCGTATCAGCATCATCACCCGTTTGCTCTTAATCACGACAACCTTGTCAGCCTTATCAATCGCAGCCGAAGCATCTTTTGGCGAGGATACAAAGAAAAGAAGCCACCCGGTCAAAAAAATGACGCTGACCATAAAAAAAATATCTGTTCTCAGCGTCCCTACCTTGTTGCTAGCGTAGCTCTCTACTAACCGTTTATTATGCCGAAATGAATTGCGGGTCATTTTTCCTTTGGTCAATGAACAACAAGCTGATTCAGCTTTAAAGACCTCCATTATATTTATCACTTGCCATGGCTTTCAGCTGGCAATTAAACGTTATCCTTTCCTTAAAAACCTATATATTTAAATAAGGGCCTTATTCAGTCATGAAGCTTCGGCAAAAGATATAATTAATTATAGCACATTACGTTATCACCAATGACGGTGAACGAGCACTTGTTATTTGCCATCAAAAAAGTTATCCCCAGCTTCTTCCTTGGCCACTGCCTCTTCCAAAAGGGGTTCTTTTCCCGTCAGGACCGTACTTAGACTGTTGAGGCCGTGCCTCAGCAACTGTCAGGGTCCTTCCTAAGAATGTCTTTCCGTTCAGTGTCGCTATAGCCTTTTTTGTGTCAGCCTCTAATTCCATCTCGACAAATCCAAATCCCTTGGATTGCCCTGTTATGGGCATCGGTGATAATCTTGACCGATTCAACCTCCCCAAACTCTGCAAAGATGTCTTTGATGTCCTGCTCAGTCGAATTAAACGGAATATTCTTGACGTATACTTTTTTCCCCACAAGTTTTCTCCTCTTCGGCTGTCATAAAAAACCCCGGAACTCTTAAGATCTAAGGGGAATGTTAACTTTGAAAAGCCGCACCATTATAATAGCCAAAAGATCTTTGTTTGTAAATAGCTCTTACTTTTTACGATAGGCCCTATGGAAACCTTATGTGACGGCGCTCCATCCTTCTTAATTCAATGCATTAATGAATTGCTCAGTTTGAGCGTCTGTGATGGATTATTGGAAAGAATTGCGAGTCTTCTTTAACATAGATTCCGCTTCGTACAAGATGGTCATTCTCTAATGATAATGAGATATGTGTCCGTTTACAAAAAATGTTCAAGAATAGTCGCATTACGGTAAGGTAATGCGCGCCCTGGATATGCGTGATCATTCAACAAAAGAAGGGTTAAGAAAAGTTAAAATTAATAGAGATCGCAACATAATTTTAGAAGAGCTTACAATGAGATATTCTTGACGTCTTGAAGTATGACCATCGTGTTGGAAACTCGTATATTTGATGAATACAGGAAGGTAGCCCTTACGGTCGGTCTTATTTTGTTCCGGCAAGGAGATAGAGAATGCATGCAAGATGTTTCCTTCACCCTTTACTTTGAGTGTAGGGGGATATTTAGTAGACCCTTGAGTTGTATGCCCATCTCTGAGATGAGCGTAAGCCAGCGTAATCAGACAAATTTGTCACCGATTATGGGCTTTTTTAGAATTGCTCTTTTAGTACTATTATCTCGTGTCTCTTCTGGCCCGTTGATATAATCTGAATCTCGGTTTTCAGTAAATCCTCTATCTTTGAGATATACTTTCTTGCGTTATCAGGCAGCTTTTTAATATCCTGTATTCCAATGGTGCTGCTTTTCCAGCCTTCCATCTCCACATATACGGGATCGGCATTTTCAAGTGTTTCCATTTCCTTTGGGAAATCCACAAGCGTGTTTCCATTGTTCTTATAACCAACGCATATCTTAATTTGATCAAGCTCGTCAAGGATGTCCAGCTTCGTGAGTGCGATGCCGGTCAGCCCGTTAATGCGGACTGCGTAGTTGAGTCCCACCATATCGAGCCAGCCGCATCGTCTCGGTCTCCCTGTCGTGGCTCCAAACTCCCCTCCCTTCTGTCTTATCCTCTCTCCCAGTTCGTCCTTGATTTCAGTTGGGAAAGGTCCACTGCCGACCCTTGTAGTATATGCCTTTACCACACCTATTATTCTATTGATCTTTGTCGGACTGACTCCCAAACCTGTGCATGCGCCTCCTGCAATAGTGTTTGATGACGTGACAAACGGATAGGTACCATGGTCAATGTCAAGGAGAGTACCCTGAGCTCCCTCAAAAAGCACGTTTTTACCTGAATCTATTCCTTCATTGATTAAAAAGCTGGTATCTGTCACGTACCTGTTAAGTCGTTGTGCGTGCTTCATGTAGACTTCAAATATGCCTTCCCCGTTCAGTGGCTTGGCCCTGTATAAGTTTACAAGTAAGAAATTTATGCTGTGTAAGTTCTCAAAAAGCTTTTCCTTAAATATGTTTGGTGTCAGGAGATCTATGACCCTTATCCCGTGCCGTGCAATCTTGTCCGTATATGCAGGGCCAATACCCCTGCAAGTTGTACCAATCTTTTTACTTCCCCTTTCTATCTCGTTTTCCTTTTCTATTGCGATATGATACGGCATTATCAAATGAGCGTTCTTGGATATATAGAGATTATCATCAATCTCTACGTCCCTGGATTTGAGACCATCTATTTCTTTTATAAGTGCAGCCGGATCGATTACAACGCCATTGCCGATGATACACTTTTTCCCTTTGTGGAGTATGCCAGAAGGTATGAGGTGAAGGATATATTTTTCATTGTTTATAACAACTGTGTGTCCCGCATTGTTTCCACCCTGATAACGGGCAATCAGATCGGCTTTTTCAGTAAGAAAATCAACTATCTTACCTTTTCCCTCATCACCCCACTGGGTACCAACAATAATGATCGTAGACATAGTGGCTTACCTCTTAATCATCAATATTAGAGATTTATTACCTTGACATCAAGAATATTAGGCAGGTTCCGTATCTCGCTAAGCATCTTTTCAGAGACAGGGGAATCAATATTTACTACAGATATAGCCATTCCCCCCCGTGTTTCCCTGCCAAAATGCATCCTGGCGATGTTAATGTTGTTTCTTCCGAGAAGAGATCCAATATTGCCAATCACCCCAGGCTTGTCATTGTTGTACATAAAAAGCATTTGGCCTTCAGGGATTATCTCTACAGTGAAGTCATCAATCTTAATAATTCTCGGATCTTTTTTGTTGAATAATATGCCCCTTATGGTTATTCCTCTTTTTCGGGATTTAACTTTCATCACTACCAAACTCATAAAATCCCCTGCGTCCCCGCTCTTCATCTCCCTCACCTCTATCCCCCGGTCTTTTGCGATCAGGGAGGCGTTAACAAAATTCACCGTCTCCTCAAGGATAGGCGTCAAGAACCCCTTTATAGCCGCAATGGTGAGAGGCGATGTGTTCAATTCTGAGACGTCGCCCCTATATTCTAACGTCACCTCCGTGATCTCCCCCTCATACATTTGAGATGCAAAACTGCCCATTTTTTCTGCGAGATTTATGTATGGCTGAAGAATCTTCACCTGTTCTTTTGGTATGGATGGAAAATTTACCGCATTTCTGATCGTTCCATAAACCATATAGTCGACTATTTGCTCTGCGATGGCTATTGCAACATTCTCCTGGGCTTCTTTTGTTGAAGCACCAAGGTGCGGGGTCGTCACCACTTTTGCATGGCCTACGAGAGGGTTATTCTCGGGGGGTTCCTTTTCGAATACATCAAGAGCAGCGCCCGCCACTTTGCCGTTTTCCAAGGCGGCATAGAGGTCTTTTTCATTAACGATGCCGCCCCGTGCACAGTTTATTATGAAGACGCCGTCTCTCATCGTCTTTATCGATTTCGCATTGATTAAATTTCTCGTCTCGGCAGTGAGTGGTGTATGAACCGTAATGAAATCTGCTTTCTTGAAGAGCTCCGCAATCTCGCCTTTTTCCACCCCCATCTCTTTTGCCTTATCTTCACTGAGAAACGGGTCATAAGCTATCACGTTCATACCAAGGGCATGCGCCATTCTAGCGACCTCTCCTCCGATTTTACCAAGACCAACGACAGCAAGGGTTTTATTAAAAAGCTCGATCCCCGTAAATAATTTTTTTTCCCATTTTCCCGCTGCCATAGAAGCGCAGGCCTGAGGAATCTTTCTCGCCACAGCGAACATCATTGCGATAGTATGCTCCGCGGTAGTTATGGTATTGCCACCAGGGGTATTCATCACCACTATGCCCCGTTTTGATGCAGTTGACTTATCCACGTTATCCAAACCGGAACCTGCACGGCCTATGACCTTTAGGTTGGTGGCTGCCTCAATAATCTCAGCCGTAACCTTTGTTGCGCTTCTGATAATGAGGGCGCCATAATCACTGATTATGTCTTTTAATTCTTCTGGCTTGAGCCCGACTCTCACATCCACTTCGAGTCCCGCTTCTTTCAGTATGTCTATACCGTTTGATGAGATATTGTCGCTAACAAGAACCTTCATTTGTCGTTTCTCCTATCTCATTAATAACTTCTGAGCCACCGCAACGCCAGACCCTAAGACTATGGGATGTCCAAGTTCTTTGAGCACCATTTCTAAGGCGGCCACACCTGTTATCACATCAAATATGTCAGCATACCCCAGGTGTGCGAGTCTGAATATCTTACCCTTAGCCTTATCCTGACCGCCCGCACCTGTGATGCCATATTTCTCCCTCAATGTCTTATAGATTAGCTGCCCGTCGATTCCCGGGGGAGCTTCAATAGCTGTAACTGAGCTGCTCGGAGATTCCTTTGAGTAAATACCCAGGCCGAGGGCTTTTACCGCCTCTCTCGTCGCATGCGCAAGTTTAGTGTGTCTCAAGAAGATATTGTCGAGGCCTTCATTTTGCAACATTTTCATTGCCTCATTAAGTCCTACTATTAAGGTGACTGCTGAGGTGAAATTGGTCTGGTTCTTGGCAAGGTTTTCTTTCTCTTTTTTGAAGTTGAAATAGAACCTCGGCATCTTAGAGGACTCATTCTGACTCCACGCTTTTTCGCTTATGCTCACAAACGCAAGACCAGGAGGAAGCATCAGTCCCTTTTGAGAGCCACCTACCATCAGGTCTATGCCCCATTCGTCAGTCCGCAAATCATGGGCCACAAGTGCGCTAATTGCATCAACAATAAAAAGTGTATCCGGGAACCTCATTATGATTTCTCCAAGCCCCTTGATATCATGGTAGACGCCGGTTGACGTCTCACAGGCTTGAACGAATACTGCCTTGATGTCCGAATCTTTTTTCAGTGCAGCTTCAACAACATCTATCTTGACAGAATACCCCCATTCCACGAGGATCTCCGATACGATCAGTCCATATGCTTGACATATTTTTGTCCAGCGCTCACCAAATTTTCCGCCGTTAATCACTAGGACTTTATCGCCTGGATTGAAGAAATTATTGACCGCACCAACCATACCACCTGTCCCGGTCGAGCAGAGGATGAGCACATCATTCTTCGTCTGATAGAGCCATTGGAGACCCTTTTTCGCGGACTCAATGATTGGCAAAAAATCAGAAGATCGGTGATGTATCATTGGCATCGCCATGGAGAGGAGTATCTCTGAAGGCACCGGTGTCGGTCCCGGGGCTAAAAGGTAACGTTTTAACATACAACCTCCGATTCTTTAAAACTTTCAGTAGACTACGTATGATAGTATAAACGCGCTGCCTTTGAAAAGCCTTGGGAAACTAATATTACTTTCCCGTCTTCTGTTCTTTATTCGCTATGATCTCTGCGCCAAAGAGAAGAACTGAAAAAAAATAGTATACCCATAAGAGGATGATAAAGATAGCCTTTAATGAACCAAATGCAAAACCATAATTGGGATTGAATGTTAAAAAGAGTATAAATGCAGGCCTAATCACAGTCCATAGGACTGCAGTGGTGATTGACCCAGTGAGGAGACTGCTGATTTTTAATTTTACTGGTGAAAAGACGAAATAAAAAATTGTCAGAAAGAAGGTCGTAATGAAAAGGGATGCAGCAATATTACTTATATTTAGAAGAACAGGTACATGGCTTAATAACATTTTGACAATTTTTGCATAGACAATCTCACTTATGATGATCACAATTAACAAGGTTAGGATTACTAATAACGCCAGGGCGTCAAGTAGCTTTCCCCTCAGGTATCGCGATTCCTTTTTAGGCCTAAAGATGACAAAAAAAGAAGATCTCATAGCACTGAAAAGAGAGTATATTGACCAGAAAAGGACTAAAGTGCTTATACTTCCCCAAATACTTTTGGAGCGCGACAGCGAATAAACCTCCTTGAAGATAACCCTGCTGAATTCAGGGAGCAAATCTGACGATAAGCTCTCAAGTCCTTTGATGGCCGTTTGTGATGACACTAAATAGTGGCCAAGCAAAAAGAGGAGCACTAAAAAAAGTGGAATAAGGGCAAAAAGACCATGAAAAGCTAGTGCCGCAGCTGTCTTGGAGTCATTATTGCTATGAAAAGATTTAGCGGCTCCAACAAAAATATCAAGATGTCTTTTATCTTCTTCCATCATTGCTCTGGAATTTACCAGGAGTAATTATAATATCAGGGGCCTCAAAATAAAAAGCTATGCAGGCCAAAGATAGAAAGATATTCCCTTTTTCTGCTATATTTATGAGGGGGTCAATAACAATGACCGACTTTTTCATTTGTGCAAGGCCGAAAGCGCGGCTTTCTCAGACACGGAGGATTGGGTGTGGAAAAATATAAGATCAATACCATAGAAGAAGCACTTGAAGATATTGCAAAGGGTAAGATGGTCATCCTTGTGGATGACGAGGACAGAGAGAATGAGGGCGACCTCTGCATGGCTGCGGTGAAGATCACACCAGAAGCCATAAACTTTATGGCAAAAAATGGAAGGGGGCTCATATGCCTTTCCCTGTCTCCTCAGCGGGTTCAAGAATTGAACCTGCCGATGATGACGGATGAAAACACCTCATCATTTGGCACCGCATTTACAGTATCTATTGAGGCGAAAAAAGGCGTTACTACAGGAATTTCCGCTCAAGACAGGGCAACAACGATCCTTACGGCAATCAACCCTCAGACAAAGCCGGAGGATCTAGCAAGGCCCGGGCACGTTTTTCCATTGAGGGCAAAGCTTGGTGGCGTTCTTCAAAGGGCAGGCCAGACCGAAGGGTCTGTCGATCTTGCCAGACTTGCAGGTCTCTATCCTGCCGGAGTGATATGCGAGATAATGAATGAAGATGGAACAATGGCGAGGGTTCCCCAATTGACAGAGTTCGCAAAAAAACATACCTTGAAAATCGTGACGATAAAGGATCTCATTCAATACCGTATGAGAACGGAGCGATTGGTGAGAAGGGTTGCCACTGTTCAGATGCCTACGAAATACGGTGGGGATTTTACCGCAATAGCATTTACCAATGATGTTGATCCAAATCTTCATATAGCCCTCATTAAGGGGGAGATCCGACCTGAAGAAAGTATTCTTGTGAGAGTGCATTCAGAGTGCCTAACCGGCGACGTATTCGGGTCAAAGCGTTGCGACTGTGGGGACCAGTTGCACAAAGCCATGGAGATCATCCACAGGGAAGGCAAGGGCGTAATTCTTTATATGCGTCAGGAAGGCAGGGGTATTGGCCTTACAGATAAACTGAGAGCTTACGAGCTTCAGGACAAGGGACTGGATACTGTTGAGGCTAATATCCAGCTTGGATTTAAACCTGACCTGAGGGATTATGGTATAGGCGCCCAGATACTCGTTGCCCTCGGCGTGAAAAAGATGAGGCTCATGACAAATAATCCCAAGAAGATCATCGGTCTTGAAGGTTACGGACTTAAGGTAGTTGAACGGGTAGCCATTGAGACTAGACCTAATGATAAGAATCTGGTATATCTGAAGACAAAAAAGAAGAAGTTGGGTCACATCTTGGAAAACGTCTAAATAGACTCAAATACACTAAAAATAAAGCGCGCCTGAGAGGATTCGAACCTCCGACCCTCGGCTCCGGAGGCCGATGCTCTGATCCACTGAGCTACAGGCGCACAGGAAGAAACGTTAGAAACTTCACGAAGCAGATGTTCTATATTAACATTTGCCGTAGAGGAATTGTAGCAGTATAGTTCTTTCACTCGTATTGTCAGTCTGCTGTGGCTATTATGTATCAACCACTGAGTCCTTGAATCATCAAGGCATGTCATGAGATCCGCTTCCAAATATGTGTCCACCACCAAATGCCTCGGCCGTCTGGCAATCGCACGCCTTAGAAAGAAACAGAAGCTGGCCTGCTTCTAGCCGGTTCACAAAGGTGTTGAAAGCAAGTTGTAAAACAATCAAAAGGCTCTTACTATCAAACGGTAAGAGCCTTTTGATTATGTAAAAGAAAAATCTTTGTTAATGTATTAATTTGAATGGTAT
>JBKQMP010000150.1:0-5213 GCA_052146665.1 Dissulfurispiraceae bacterium | reverse complement strand
CCTCAGCTGTAATAATATCAGCCTTCTTATAAGGTCTCCCCATAATCTATATTACCGTAAAAAACAGCAATTCATCCCCCACCTTCCAGGCAAGCCTGACCGAAGGGGACTTCTTGCCTAATAAGTTAAAAAAGGAGATGTCCAAGGAAGCAACTTACTTAAGCCATTAATGCATAGACGTTCTATCTTAAGCATATCAATGAGGAATTGTGCTATACTTATGCTTGACATAATCATTTATTCCTTATTGAATAAGGAGTTGGGGATAGGAGGCATCCATGTTATCTGCCGACGAAACGAAACGATATGCCCGTCAAATGATGATGGATGGGTGGGGTGAAGATACCCAAAAGAAACTGAAAGGCTCAACGATATTCATTGCGGGTGCGGGAGGACTGGGCTCTCCCGTGTCAATATATCTTGCTGTTGCCGGCATTGGTAACATTCGCATATGTGATTTTGATTCTCCAGACCTCAGTAACCTCAATAGACAGATACTCCATAATCACGGAAGGATCGGGATGAACAAGGCTTTTTCCGCGAAGCAGACTTTGGAAGAGCTAAATCCTCACATTAATGTCACGGCTTTTACTGAAAAGATTCTGCCTGAGAGTGTGGACGACTTAATTGGAGATGCAGAGATAATTGTGGATTGCATGGACAACTTTTCGACAAGATTTGTCCTCAATGAGTCTGCAATAAGAAAGAGAATCCCTCTGGTTTTTGGCAGCATATGGGGCATGGAAGGAAGACTGAGTTTCATCCAGCCTCCGGATACCCCTTGCCTCAAATGCATATTCTCAGAAGCGCCGCCCAAGGAGATATTCCCCGTTCTCGGAGCCACTCCTGGTGTAATTGGCTGCCTTCAGGCACTTGAAGTCATAAAGTTCCTTACCGGCATCGGAACCAATTTAAGAGGGAAGCTCCTAGTCTGGGAAGGAAGGAAAACTGAATTTAGACAGTACAGGACATACAAAGACCCGCATTGCCCAGTCTGTAGCAAATTAACAACACCTTTCTCTATTGATGAACCTTGAAAATCAGATAAATCACCTCGAACACTCAGACAAGAAATATCTTTGGCATCCCTTCACCCAAATGAAGGATTGGCTTAACGACAAGCCAATCATCATTACCGAAGGCAGAAATTGTTTCTTAAAAGACATTTCTGGAAGGTGGTATCTCGACGGTGTTTCATCAATCTGGGTCAATATCCATGGCCACAGAAGAAAAGAGATTGATGACAGAATTAAAGAGCAAATTGATAAAATTGCCCACTCTTCATTGTTAGGCCTCAGCAGTGTACCCGCGATAGAACTCGCAGCACAGATCGTTAAACTCACTGATGTATCCTTTAACGGTCTGCACCCTCGATTGACAAAAGTATTTTATTCTGATGATGGCTCAACAGCCGTCGAAGTCGCTTTAAAGATGGCCTTTCAATACTGGCTCCACAAGGGTAAAAGAGGAAAGAATAGCTTCTTATCGCTTAAAAATGCCTACCACGGCGATACCATAGGTGCGATGAGTGTTGGCGGCATTGATATCTTTCATTCGACTTTTAATCCCTTGCTCTTTAAGGGTTACAAAGCCCCGTCACCTTATTGTTACAGGTGTGAGTTCAACAAAACATATCCGGATTGCGCATTGGCATGTCTCACCGAGATGAAACACATTTTGGAAAGGCATGTCGATGAAATCGCAGCGGTCATTGTTGAGCCAATTGTGCAGGCCGCCGGCGGTATTATCGTATCGCCACCAGGCTATCTAAAAGGTATAAGAGATCTTTGCAAGCAATACAACGTCCTTTTAATAGCGGATGAGGTGGCAACGGGTTTTGGCAGAACCGGGACGATGTTCGCCTGCGAACACGAAAGGGTATCTCCTGATATTTTGTGCCTTTCAAAGGGATTAACAAATGGGTACATGCCCCTTGCTGCTACTGTTACCACTGATGAGATTTTCAATTCTTTTTTAGGCGAGTTCAACGAATTAAAGACTTTCTTCCATGGCCACTCTTATACTGGTAATCCACTTGCATGTGCGGCTGCCAGTGCCTGCATTGATGTCTTTCACAAGGAAAAGACATTAGAAAACATTATTTCGAGAAAAGCTTTGATTGACGATAAGCTGACGGACATAGGAGAATTACCCCATGTTGGCAATACAAGAGCCAAAGGGCTCATGTCAGGGATTGAACTTGTTGAGAACAAGTTGACAAAAAAACCATATCCCTGGGAAGCAAAAATGGGTTGGAAGGTGGCCTATTATGCAAGAGGAAAGGGTGTTATAATTAGACCATTAGGCAATGTTATAGTCATCATGCCACCGCTCAGTATTAGCCTTCAAAATTTAGGAAGCTTGATGAATATCTTAAAAGAATCTATAATTGCAGTAACGATAGAAGGGTAGCAGAATATTAAGTCAATTGAGTAAAGGAGTTTACAATGAGAATCCTAAGCACTCATATGAAAAAGCGCGTTGTCATCTCTGCTTTAGGGTTATGTACCCTTTGTCTTTCCTTAGTTACCGCATGTGGCCCTCAGCAGTTCAAAACTCCTCTATTTCAAACCGATGACAACTTGGGATGGGGTCCAAACGGTTTGACCTGGAATGGCAGGAATTTAATCCTCGGTAGCGGCAATCTTGTCATCGAAGTCTCCTCCGTGCAAACTGGCGCTTTTATAGATGTGGACTTCCCATATAATGCTGATGGCTACTTCTCTCTCGCTCAAAATCCCATCTCCTTTCCCATGCCGGTAAAAATATGTGGTTTAGCATGGGAAGGTGAATGCTGCGGAAGGGGGGCCTTATGGATAGCCGATTCGCTTAACAAAGAAATCTTAAAAACCAATGAGCACCACCAAATTTTAAAAAGGTTTCCTTCGCCAGGAGATTCTCCTATAGGATTGGCTTTTGACGGGACAGATGTTTGGACTGCTGATTCAAAAACTTCGCGGATTTATAAAATTTCTTCCGCAGACGGATCTATATTGAAAGAGTTTATCTCCCCCGTTAAGAAACCTTTGGGCCTCGCTTGGGATTGCTCAAATATTTGGATAGTTGGAATGGATTCCTGTGGGGCCACCTCGTCGGACTGTTACATTCCGAGTTTGGTTAAGCTCAATGTCAAAAGCGGCAAGGTCACCGATGAAATTTATCTGCCAAAGCAGATAGCGCGCCCCTCGTCTCTTGTTTGGGTAAACGGCACGATGTGGGTTGGAGATTTTGCTCTCAACAGAATTTTCAAGCTCTCCTCCAGTAGTCACGAAATCGCTGATGACACTGTCTATGCCACTCCAATTACGATAAAGCAATCAGAATATCGCAAACCGAAAAGTATCCCCATACAAGAACTGCCGACCAAGGTCGAGGAAACAGGATCATAAATGGAGGAAGCTGCGGAGGCTAAGGAAGCCGCTGAAGAAGCTAGAGAAACCGCCGAAAAAGCTGAAAAGGCATTTGAATTGCAGCAAAGAAAATAGTGTTCTTTAACCCCGTGGACATCTTAAAGTGCCTTAAATATTATATCGGAACTGCTCTAAAAGTTGCAGTCCCGATATTTTCATGAATGCTCGAGCTCAACTTGTAAGAATTTTCAAAGCCCTAAGTCTGCTTGGGTGCTTTAATTTTCTTAGGGCCTTTGCTTCTATTTGTCTCACTCTCTCTCTAGTAATTGACAGATATCTTCCCACCTCTTCAAGCGTGTGATCTCTGTCAACACCGATACCAAATCGCATCCGTATCACTGTTTCTTCTTTCGGCGTGAGTGTCCTTAATACGCTTTGAATTTGTTCAGATGTTTCTATGCGTTCAGCATCAGAGTATGGAGAAGGACTCAATTTATCCCCGATAAAATCTTCTAGCTCTGTATCTTCATCTCCAATAGGAGTTTGTAACGCTATCGGATCTTGAATCGCCCTGAACACCTCGTCAACCTTTCTTACAGGTACGCTGAGTCTCTTAGCTATTTCCTCATTGATGGGCTCCCTTCCAAGTTGCTGCGTAAGTTCTCGCGAAGCTTTTGTCACACGATTGTAAAACTCCATCATGTGCACAGGAACGCGTATGGTTTTTGTCTGATCGATCAACGCCCTAGTAATCGCTTGCCTAATCCACCATGTCGCATAAGTACTAAATTTAAAACCCTTTTCGTATTTGAATTTGTCAACAGCCTTCATAAGGCCTATATTTCCTTCCTGAATAAGATCTAACAGCGGCAATCCCCGGCCAACATAATTCTTCGCAATATTAACCACTAGCCTCAAGTTTCTCGTGATGAGTTCATTTTTTGTCTCTGACACAAGATGTCTGGCCTTGGCAACTTTGTTCCACATCTCTTTCAACGCATCTATCTTTATACCAGTCTCACCTTCGAGTCTTTTGTAATCGGATTGTAAGTCTTTTACTAAGATCTCCAATCTCTTTGAATTTTGACCTTTTTTCTTTTTATCATTTATGACATGCCTGAGCTCTCTCAGAGTGCCATACTTCTTGATTTTCTTATCTGCATTCCCCACTATTTCCATGAGCTCTTCAAGTCTTAAAAGAGTCCTTATAACAGCGTCATCTGCCTTCTCTTCCTCTGTTAAAATTTCCTCTTCATCTTCTACATTTATTGCCTCACTAATCTTGAGATAAAGAGGAATCGTAGATATAGTGTCTTTTATTATTTGTCTGCCTTCCTCAAGTTTCTTTGCAAGTTCAATTTCTTCATATTTTGTGAGGATAGAGATATCCCCCATAGAATTGAAATAAGCCTGAACCAGATCCTCTGTCCGCTCATGCTCCTCAACTTCCTCTTCTAATTCCTCTTCTGCCGGAAGACCATCTTCGTATTCAACAACCTTGACGCCCATGTCACTGAGGATGTCCATAAGATCCTCCAATTCGTCCGGCGAAAAAAATTCAGAAGGAAGAGCTTCGTTTATCTCATCATAGGTAATTACTCCTCTTCTTTTTCCAATACTTACAATCTCTTCAAAAATATCTCGCTCTTTCATTAGTAATGATGCTCCTCGTGTATAGACAAAAAAATTAAAGAAAGGTTAGCCCTTTCTTTAATTTTACACTGTATTTCCTATTTTGCAACCTAAAAAGGTTTGACTATGCAGGGCAGTAAAGAGAGAGGAGGTCAAGGCACACGGTCTATTAGTACTGGTAAGCTGAACAGATCACTCTGCTTACACATCCAGCCTATCAACCTGGTGGTC
>JBKQMP010000149.1:0-13331 GCA_052146665.1 Dissulfurispiraceae bacterium | reverse complement strand
TTCTGCATATTGCGATATCTTTTCTTCATAGAAAACGACCTCCTTTTCGTTTTGCTGTGGTAATCAATTCTAATTGGGGGTCGCTTTCTACTTCAACATTTTACAAGGGCATCTTCCGGATACAACTATTTTCGGCTTTAGAAACGTTATAGGTTTCAGGCCTTGACTTGCTACTCAATCAACACTGCTATAATCTGACTACATATATTTAGAGAGTTTGGAGGGTGTTAATGCAATATCTATTTATTATCATCATATGTCTTTTGCTTCCCTATACTGGTCATTCCATCGATGTCACTCTCCAGAATGCCCCTGCACAGGTCTATTTCAGTCCAGGTGGCGGGGCTACTGATGCCATTGTCAACGAGATAGGAAATGCGAAATCAGAGGTACTAGTCCAAGCATATTCGTTTACCTCTGCCCCAATTGCCAGGGCTCTTGTGTATGCCCATAAAAGGGGCGTTCATGTTGAAATAATCCTTGATAGATCGCAAAAATCAGAGAGATACTCTTCCGCCGACTTCACAGCACACGCAGGTATTCTCACATATATTGATGCACAGCATGCCATAGCCCACAATAACTGTAACCTTTTATTGTTGTCACATGATATAACTGCTTGATATTGCAGAAGAATAGAGATATTAACAAGAAAATGAGTTACAAGGCTATCTTGCCACATGACAATGTTCTGCTATTGGAATTAAACGGGCAGTGGGAATCGAACGGATAAAGAGTACGTGTAGTATTCCATATCGGACGCGCAGGGTGTGGCCCTATTAGGAGCTGTTTGTTCGATTTCATTTAGCTCAATGCCAAACACGGTGATTCAGGAACAGGTGCAAGATATCGGCATCCGGCGTGAGACACAACTTCCGGCTGCTACAATACCACTTTAACTGTTTTCCATGTCCATTCAAAAAGCGTAATGCCCATATAGCAGGCGAGGGTCCAGTATGCGTTTGAGAATAGAAGACTGCCCATGAATATTGACCAATCACGCCGCGACATGCCGTTAAATTTCCCGTGTCGCATATAGGCGGTGGTAACAAATGGATCAAACTTGACTGATAAGAACAGGAACGCGACTGGCTCGCTCTTTTTCAGAAGCCACGATGTCACACGCCTGCTCTTATTGGTTCCCATATAGCCACTTATTTCCTTTATCGCTTCAATCCCTAACCAATCCCGCTTAGACCAGTCATAAAATTTTATTGCGAGCAAGCAGGCAATCAATGACAACACAGTCATGACAACCCCGCCCATGAGAATCCCAAAATTATAAATCACAAACGGATAAAGGAGATAATCGAAAAGAAAGACTATTAATTGACTTGCGGTAATTCCGATGGATAGCTCTGCAAGCCTACCTTTGTATTTGATTGCCCCTGAGATAGCGTTGTTTTTTTCACTCTCCGCTTGCATGACAATTATTCTTTGTAAGTCATTTCCATATATTCAAATGATGCATTGCCGAGCATAGCTAAAGAAACAATTCTTCGTTTAGTTAACATTTTCCCAAATATTCTTGCCAATACTTTATTGAGACCATTATCAGATAAGACGTGAGAAGAAAACTTGTAGAATCCTCTTTTGTTTGCCTCTTCAATAACTGCATACACAAGTTTTACGAAATTTAATCCTTGCCTATATTCCGGGAGTACCGCCAATTTATCAATATAATACCTGTCAGCATCTTCCCGCATTTCGGTATCATCATTCTCCAATTCTTTAACGGCATCATTATGAGGAGTTGCCAATAACCATCCAACTACTTGACCGTCTTTTTTTAGAAAGGCATTAATATTTGCAGCGGAATTTAAATTCTCCCTCAGCTTATCTTCGCTATCCTGAATTTTTACAGGAAAGAAAGGTTCAAGTTTGAAAATTGCATTCAGATATTCATCTTCAGAACCCTTGATAATCTCAGTCTGAAAAGAAGTATCCTCGTTTAACGCTGTATTATGATTGTTATTGTCATGCAAAGACCCGAAACCCCCGTTTCATCTTTTTTACCTTCACCCTGGCGTGCTTGAGATTATCCGCAATGTGTTTAACAATACCTTCAGTCTCAGCTTTCCCTCCACAGGTGAAAACATCACAAGCGACATATTCATACTCGTACCACGTGTGAAACGCTACATGGGATGCGGATAAAAGGAAATACCCTGTAAGGCCATATGGAGAAAATTTATAGAAGTGCTTATTCAGTATCTTTGCATCGGTCTTGGACATCGCCTTTATCAACAGCTTTTCCCAAAAAGCAACAGAATTAAGTTGCCTCCTATTACACCCGAAAAATTCCAACAGGTAATGAACCCCATCAGGCGAGCTATTTTTAAGATGTTTCTCTGTTCCTTTATTGGTCAAGAATACATCCCCCTATAATAGTACGTAAATTCAGCTGTAATTATACATTATTTTCAATGAGTATGCTGGAGAAAGTTTTACGCGATATTTCATATAGGATACTTAATTCCTCTTTTGATGAAATCGGCCTCGATTTTTCGAAAGGTAAACTTCTTTTTGTGAGGTAGGTTTCAATAAAAAAGGGAAGAGCGCAAATTGAGAATCGTCTCTCGCTTTTTTCAGCTTAATGCCAGCTTTATATTACAACATATAATCTTGAAATGCGGCATGCTTCGGAATGTGAGGTATGATTGGAAATCTTGCTCTCGCCAAAATGTTTGGCTGTGTGATATTGTCGGGTGGAAGCCGCACAAATGAGTCCCGCCCACAGGTTAGATAGCAAGATTACTATTTAGTGGGATATCCGGTTATTTCAAGTTTCACTTTCAATAACTCATTTTCTTTATGAAGCTTCAGGTTAATGGATTGAGACTGCACCAAGTCACTTTTTAGTTGATTGATCTCCTGACGTAGAGCATAAAGCTGTTCTTCGCTTTTTTTTAGGCTCGCTTGCTTCTCTTTGATCTTTTTCGAATATTCCTGACTTGTCAGTCTGCGAACTTGTTCTGCAATATCCGGGTATCTGTTGTGTATCGTTGCGTTGCTGACACCTGCTTCTTCAGCCACTGCAGCAATGCTCAGACGCCTCTTCTGAGGCACCCGCTTGGGCATGCCGTGCTGAATCCTGCTGATAGCAAGCTCAATTTCCTTCTTGGTATCAATCTGTTTTTTCATATCTCAACCTCACTTGAATAGGGGCGTTCAGGTATCGTATAAAGCTCAGGCTCGTCACCGAGTTCGCGCAGTATTCTCTCTGCTTCCCGCAGATGATTGACGCAACGTTGCCACATTGACTCCCCCAAATCAGGGCACTTCAGAACCTCGATCTGCTGTTCTCGGATCCCCCTCCACACTTGGATATGGGTGTCATCAATGACACTATCATCACAATAGCTGCACTTAATGGCGTCGTAAAGGCAGTGTCCATCGCTTCCTGAATCGCTGCACATGCACCAAGAGTGACCAGTACCGCGAATGAAAACATCTTCTCCGAGTCGGCGGCAGAATTCGTGCATGTCCTTTACTACTTTGACATCATCACGGCCACGAAAATTTGTGAGGCGCCGCCCTGTGCCTCCTGACAACTTAGCATCGCTGGATAGCCACTTTTCTAAAATCACTGTTTGCAACTCATCCCGTTCCGATAATATCTCGGTCAACAGAGTATCATCAATATAGGACTGCTCGTGACGGGCATAGTATAGTGTCATGTCGATTGACCAGTGTTTGAGATGTTCCCTCAAATATCTTACATCTCCCATTAGGTTGCGAGCCACGAGAACTGCAAACGTCCTTCTGAATTGATGTGATGCCAACGGCCACGGTTTGCCGATCATTATCTTGTTTCTATCAATGACACCCACCATATCTGATGATTCGGTGATAGCACCTGAAAAGTCGGCAAAAGACTTTAGGTCGCAATTTATCATTGCCGATGTTTGCGAACGGATATACTCTTTTTTGCACATAAACAGCGCATGCTCGTGTTTACGGCCTTCTGCTAGCTCCTTTACTGCTTCTTCTTTTGCTTTCGGAAGCATAGTCAAACTCTTCAAAAGATTTTCCAAGCAGGAAATTCGATTACTAAGCTTTTCACGCAAAGGAGCCGATAGTTTTTCTGCGATAGCAATTGCCTTCCCGACAATCGGCGGCACCATCCATTCTGCATCTCTGGGGTCCTCTTCAAGCTTGTAAGTTTTGCCTTTAATCCAACAGTACTCCTCATCGTCGAATCCTTTGCGCTGTAAGAAGCAGCCCATCCCCAAAGACATCAGTTCTGCGACGCGCATACCGGAAAAGATGGCACAAACGATATAGCATGCCGTCCTTAATCGATTGAGTTCTCTTTCAAGTTCTTCATATTCAGGCAAAGAGTTTTCCGCAAGCCAACGATGACTTGCCGGAACAGACAGATGGGCAGTTTTAACTTGAAGGTATACTTCCTCTGAATCGTAGGTACTGGAAAACCCCAGAGGATATTTTCCCCGGTGCCTGGATACAACTTGCTGATACACTTCTCTTCTTATGGTGGCTACCCCGTCCCGAGCATAAAGAAGCCTGTCCGCCTTGTGCTCAACATAATCCAAAGCCCTCTGCACAATTATCTTGAGTATCCGAAGAGGAATGATTTCTGTACTTCCATATGTATTAGCCTTATTAACACGAATACTGTTCCCTGCCAGAATAACGGGCACAACATTTGGCCATGGATATTCTGGCAATTTATCTTCAAGATGGTGCTGTAAGTCGAAATAAGTCGTAATTATTTGATAATTTATTGTCTGTGTTGATCTGCTTAAACTTTTTCCGACCCGGCAATGCCTCACATAATCAAGACATCTTTCAGTCGTCAGTTCCGAGAAGGAATTAAGCCCCTCTTGCACCATCCAATTTAGTAATGCACGCAACTGGTTCCAATTGTTAAAGAGTGTCCTTGCTGATATATATTTTCCGCTATGCGGTGCCTTCACTTTCCAGCGGACATATAAGAATCGTTTAGCAGCATGCAAAAGTCTTTCGTTTAGTCTGTCCGTCAATAGGCTGCCATTCACAAGCTTGACATCAAAAATGATTATAATATCGCGATGATTGCGTGTCCGGATATAGGGAGTCAAGTTCCATCGTGGATCACCATATCTGGAAACAACCACAATCTCTCCATTTTCTTCAAGCTGGCTGATAACCAAATCGTTAAGATTAGCGGCAAGAACAGTATTGATATCGACAAGGTGGCTCGGCAGCTCACTCATAGGCACCTCCCAGTATGGCGCGGTCACGCCACATCGGATGGGGGTTTATTAATGCATGCTCTCGTGCTTCCGTGATGGCCTTTTTATTGAATCGAGGTGAGATAACTCTATCCACTTCGCGAATGACCCAACCATAGATCTTTTTCCAGCTTTTTCTTTCCATGAAGTTACGCTCCTTTATGATGAGCCAGTAAAAGCTGAACAGCCGATACAAATCACTTTCCATTACGACTTGATTCGAGCACTGGAAGCAGTAAAGAAAGCTCGTACAAGCATTCTTACCGTCCTTCGGGGCATAATCACCGAAGTAAGGAGAAGTGCATCTTCCAACTCCTGTATTGTTCTTGCCATTGAGGATACGCTCCACATCCTTTATGGTAACCCGCAGTTCAGAAGCAAGTTGCTCTTTCGTTTCTTGGTCGTTCTCCTTACCGCGCAAGGTTGCATCTAGGCAAAGGCCAACAAATTTATGGTGGCGTTCCATCTCAGGTGTGACTTCAAGATAGTGAGCATCGGTAATGCGCGGTTGGTTCCCTAATGCTTCAGCCGTCTTCACAAGATCACCGCCCGTTAATTGCCACATCCTCGTTGCAAATGTTTTACGGAGGCGCATAGTAGTCAATTGTAGCGGTGCTGCCTGCCCAGTCTTCGGATCTATGTTATCAGCTTTCAGGTCGTGGAGCTCAATCAAACGTTTTGCCGCACGGTGCAATACGCCCGTATCGATCGGAGCTATTAGGCCACGGTGCTGGTTTGTGGTTTCCCTTCTACATAGCCAAAGCCGGTTCCGGACTTTTTCGGGCACCGACGATACATATTGCTCAGTCAGTTTAATTACATCCTTGAAGAGGGAGGTTACATCCGACCTTACCGTCGCCGGCCCCTCAATGGAGATGGTTTTCCTAAATTCCTGCAAACTGATGTTGTTACCACGTCTCTTATATAAGGTCAGCAGTGAACGGGTCTTAGGATTCAAAGGATGAGGTTGTAGTGCATCTCGGGTCATTTCCAGTAATGGGGTCGGGTTCCTGCCAGTACGGGTAGCCATTATGAAAAAATAGACCGCCAGTTTGTCGCTTTCGGTCCCTTCAAAAACTCCCTGTCTGATCTGAAGGAGATCTATTGACAGAGCGCTTAGTAATCTCAGCATCTCATCTTTTGAATAGGGTTTGAAAGACTTCCTCGATCTGTTGCTATTGGGAAAAGGATTTTTCGGGAAGATACCCCGGTTGATCTCGCCAACGTTAACGCATTCAATGAGAACGGACTTCGTTCGCGAATACACAGATTTGGCTGCACTGTATGAAAGTCGCCCAGTCTCAGTATCTGCAGTCCTGAACCTGAGCCACTCGATGTATCGCTCAATAACTTCTACATCAATTTCTTCCAAGCTGATGATTTTCTTGCCACGATCATATATCCAGTCCAGAAAGTCAAACCATGATGCAACTCCAGAAGCGCAAAGATGATAAACCGAATGGTCTGTCATGGTCTGTTTTAAACGCTTAATAGCCTCCCTGACCGCAATGACAATTTCGTCACGATCAATGCGTACGAGCTTTGTTTTAGTATCGGCCTCGCATGATTGTGTTCTGGCAAGATAGAGCCATCGTCTGAAGTCGTAAGTGGCCCAGGGAGTTATAACTTCCCAAGGCCCGCTGGTTGAAACTATGAGTTCTGCAACATTACTTGATGGCAATGTGTAGACTTTTTTTCTTGGCAAGTCTTACCTGTCTCCGTTAAGTATTTTGTCCAGTTCCTGTTGGTATAAATTCAGTTCTGCTTTCTCCATCAGATCAATACAGTGCACATACACTGTCGTCGTAACAATTGAGCTGTGACCGAGTCGGTCCCGGACCCAGGCAAGTGCTTTGCCCAAATTTGTTCGCTTGCTTTCTGCATACAGTTCAAAGGTAGCAAATGTATGCCGCAACATATGAGGCGTTACTCGGAAAGCCAAAATAGGCTGTTTATCACAACCTTTTTCCCAAAGCTTGCGATAGGCGTTATTCAATCCTTTTTCGCTCCAGGGGTTGCCCTCATGATTTAGAAATGTTAATGGTGATTTCCCCGCATACCGCTTTCTGTAGTATTTGGCTCGTACAGATCCTTCTCCGAAATTGAGGTAATCAAAAAGTTCCTTCATCAATTGCCAGGTAAGATAAATTCGCCGTGGTTTGTTCCCCTTGAGCGCCATATCAAGTGGATCGAGGTTTAAGGGAATCCGCTTTTTGTCGCCAAGCCCTGTCGGATCGAGAACATACTTACGAGGGAATGTTCGACATTCTTCATTCCTAAGTCCCGTCTGTAGCATCAGTTTCGTCATTAACTGAAGGGTTACTGTAGTACAGGCATGAATAAGGTCGCGACATTGGCTCATCGTAAGAAGTGGAATTGCCTTCTTCTTTGCTTTCGGACGCAGATTGTCCCTGGAGACAAGCCTCCCAGCACGAGTATGGCGGAACATGGAAGGATGCATTTCGGGCACAGCTCGGAAATCGGCGTCCCAAGGTAGGAAATCGATTCTCCCTCGTCTAAATGCCCAGCGGTAAAACGACATCAAATTGGTCAGCCTTCTACGAACAGTACTTGGCTGAATTTTCGGTGACCCTGTTTCCGGATTGATAAGGCTAAGCGACCAGTTGCGGTAAAGCGCAATGTTCGTGATTTCTTCACTTCGTGCCCCTTTTTTAGGTTTGGTATTCCACTCCAGCTTATTTGCGCGAAGCCAAGAGAAGTAGTCATACAAAGATTCTGCATGAGTTTTCCACGTGGCAATGCTTGAGGTGTGAATATTCTCAAGCGCCAGCCACAACAGGTAATCATTGGCATCGACAAGGAACTCCATATTATCCTCACAGAGAAAAGGCACCCCCGGATACGACTGTCCCTTGTAGATGAAGTCTTCTGTTGTGTAAAATAGTCTCACCATTTGGAATTGATAATTATAGCATATTGCTGTAACAATAATAGGATTACAGTTCATAATAAAATCATGATTATTGATAAGGAGACAGTTGTCACTGGTTCCTTCAATTTCACGAAAGCCGCTGAAGAGAAGAATGCAGAAAATCTTCTTATTTTGAAATCGAGAGAACTTGCTAGGTTTTATATAGACAACTGGCAAAGCCATCGAAAACATTCGGAAGAATACGTTGGCAGGTAGGTGGTCCCCCAGAACACACTAAATCACCTTCAATTTGGGACCCTTCCACAGCTTGATGTCATCACTTAACCCTTCTCTGTCAAATAAGAATACCGTGTCAACGAAACTCAAAAGGATGAAACTTCGCAGATCTGACGCCACCAAGAGGTCAAAAAAAGCAAGGTCAAAAAAAGCACTTGACAGGGTACAGGCTTTCTGCTAACATTAAATTGCGTCTGGAAGGAGTCGTCAAGCGTCTCCCAGAGAGGTCTCAGGGCCTCACTCCAGTCGCTTTTTTTTTGGAGGTACGGGGAAACATGTACATCTGCTATATCGATGAGTCTGGAACTCCGGAAGTCCCTGGGAATACCTCGCACTATATCCTCGCGGGGGTATCCGTCCCTATTTGGCACTGGCGGACATGTGAAGATGAAATAAACACAATCAAACGCAGATATGCTTTGGATGCCGCGGAAATACACTCAGGTTGGATAATGAGGCGGTATCAGGAACAAGTCCATATTCCGAATTTTGAGTCGATGAGTTATGCTCAGCGAAGATCTGAAGTTGAAAGGATAAGAAGGTCTGAAATACTGAGACTTCAATTATCCCAAAACCGGGATAGTTACAAGCAGAGAATGAAGACTTACAGAAAAACCCAGCCGTACATTCACCTGACCTATGATGATCGGCTGAGCTTCATAAGGGATATTGCCACAACTGTCCGCAACTGGGGATTCGCAAGACTCTTTGCTGAGTGTATCAACAAAGTCCATTTTGATCCGACAAGAACGTTGTGTACACCGGACGAGCAGGCTTTTGAACAGTTGGTATCTAGATTCGAGCGTTTTCTCGACAATATGTCTACATCATCTGGACAACAAGCGTCTGCGCAGCCGCAAACTTCTTATGGGCTCCTCATCCACGACAATAACGAGACAGTAGCAAAGAAGCATACCTCTTTGATGAAAGGGTTTCATTACAGTGGCACTCTCTGGACTAGGATTCATCACATCATCGAGACTCCTCTCTTTGTCAGCTCTGAACTGACGAGCATGGTCCAGATCGCTGATCTGTGTGCCTACATACTTCGGAGGTATCTCGAAAATCAGGAAGAAGAGTTATTTAGATTGATTTTCCCGCGTGCCGATCGTCTTGGCTCACTAACTGTTGGAGTGCGGCACTTTACAGCTCCTGGATGCACATGCGAGATCTGTTCATCTCACCGCTCTGTTTCGTGAACGATAGTTTGTCGTTTTAGAATCTCTTTTCGAGCAACAAAGACATAATCTTTGTGCCGGCGGGAACCATAGGTTGTCGTCCCGTGTAATGAGCCATACGCTTATTCCGATTATAAAGGCTATCCATTCCTAAAGATTCCGTCCACCCTATACATCCATATAGTAAACAGCCTTTTTTTCAACAGTACACCGACAAGTTCGTATCACCCACATCTCTCGAATTGTGTTAGTTTCTGGTTGTACTTTCCCAGCACCTCAAGAATGATATTTCAGGACTTGCCCCTACTTCTTGCTACTGTGAAGGACGCCGGATTTCACTAAGAACACCTTGTCGCGGGAGTAACTGGGATTAATATTAAAGAATCCTCTTATTTCAGTATTCCCTTCTTGGCAGGATTATTTATCCAAGCTGCTATCGATCTCAAAAATAACCATACATCACCATCCGTAGGTCTGACATAATCCTTATCTTCTGGGTCTTCCTTCATCTTCTCAAACATATCAATTAACCAATCCGATTTTCTTCCGGAGGCGCCTAGATTTTTAAGCCAAGACTCCACTTCCCCACACGGAACAACAAAAATACCATACTCTGAAAGTTGATTGAACAACGACTCACATGATTCTTTGTCTGATGCAGATAGCACATTTATGCCACCATCCCTTTTCATATCTTTGCCAGAAGTTCCAAATTTAGCTCTCAGTCTATTTCTGAGGTCCAATAACGAACCCTGCAATGTGCCTGGAACTTGCGCACTGCTAAGCAACTTTGACCAGACAGAGCCGTCATCTTTGATAATATCAATATCAAGGATGCCTGCGGCTGGTATGCCAATTTCTCTCAAAGGTTTGATGATATCTGCCACTGTTTGTTTATTTTGTGCATTCGCAAAAAGAGTATTGGAAATGCCTGGACTACCAGAATTAAGCAGCCTTTCATTAACCTCTTGATAAAAGGCTCTATCTGAATCTCCTTCACAAATTACCACGCTTTCGTAGAACAGCGACTCTAAAATGCCGGTTGATCTTAGCATCGGACTTTTCATTAAAGAAGAAAGGGTATTGGATGCCAACAACCTTGCAGTCGGAACATTATTCGAGTAAGTTAATCTTATAATATTGATAGGGGCGCCAGATTGAATACACCCCATAAGAAAATGAGAACTGTGGGTAGCAACTATCAAATTTCCCTTCTTGTTCCTTGCCAAATTCGAAAGTTCTTTCCCAAGTTTAAAAGTCAATACAGGATGCAAAAAAGCTTCGGGTTCATCTATAAGAATAATTTTAGAGTCTCCTGCTAGAACGGCAGCAACGCAACCAGTAAAGGCTTTCACACCGTCACTTAACGCTGCAATTTCCGTTGCGTTTGTATGGAACTCTCTAGCCCTTTCATCCAGAGCTTGCTCCTCATAATTATCGACTGGTTCTCTATCAGAAAAACGGATTTTCAGCTGCTGCATGCCCGTCGGGTCGATCACAAAGCATTTTCCAAAAGCATCTTGAATAATTCTTCTTATTTCAAACCTTTTAACATCCGACTTCATCAGTTCAACAAGATGATTCTGAGAAGGAGCCGTTAAATCACCACTTTGTTGGGGGTCTGTTAGAGTAAACCTGCTTCTTCCATCCAGTCTCACTGTGAATAGAGAAATAAAATGTGTAAAGAAGCCAGCCTGTGTGGGAACCTGGTTTTTCCACTGAAACAAATAATGTTTCTGCACTAGAAACTGAGTGAATCCAGAGCGGTCAGTGTTTACTTTCCCAAAAAGTATGTGGTCTTCCGGAATATATTGACCTTGTTGAGGATTAAGCCTTAGTTGTTCGAGTTCCTCCTCTAATTCATCATCCCTCGGCAATCTAAATTTTATATCTGAAATAATAAGAGTATTGCCAATTGGCCCAGCTCTGCACCAGCTTTCTATTTCCTTTAATGCAACACTTTTCCCAGAGTTATTTGGACCTAAAAAAATAGTAATGGCTCCAATCGGGATAGCCAGTATATCGGCAGTTCCTTTTGAAGAAAATTTTATAGTAATTTCTTCTATCATGATCTATATGGTTTTCTGGTACAACTATACAATAATGGTTATAGTTTTTGAAATGACAGTTACAAGGAAGGAACAAAAAATCGAGAATTGCTTGTTTCTAATGAAACTAATCTCTGCTGATTTAAAGGGGCCCGCCGGGAATCTCCTGAGTGAAGCAATAGATTTACCACTGAAGAATAGTAAAAAAGATAGTGCGGACCGTCTATGCCTATGAAAGTGGATTGTAGGTCTTCTTAGTGAGTACCTTGAAGTTTGGAAAGCTTTATTTTAATCTAACTGACAGCGGAGCCAGCCAGGGGGGACTCCTGCCCTATTAGCGTCGTCGATGAAGTCATCGTAATCCCGCTAGGCCGCGTCGACTCGGTTCTGGGCCTCCGCTTGGTCATGTTGGTACCACCTTCTGTCCTGGGGACGTGCCCTCCATGCGTCTTGGTCTTTACGGGCCTTATCGATAGCACGCTGATACCTTTTCGCTTCCTTGCAGTAATATTCTCTGTCTTTTACCACACTAATCGTTTCTGTCCCGTGGTATTCGGAGTGAGTCTTGACCGATCCGCTCGGCGTTTCCTGGGGAGGTCCCTGTTGTTGTGAGGAAGGCTGATATTTTTTTAGATCCTCATCAGTGTACACCGTTGGATCGGCAGCTACCAATGATGATGATATCAACATAGAAGAAACAAGAATGATGAGATAACAAATTTTCTTAATCATGCTGCCTCCAAAAAGAAGCCATTAAGCGTCTCCTCTTTTATTACACCAAAATGGGTGAACTGTCGTGTATGTATGCGTACACTACATGTGAGAAAAAGAGAGGGGTCTATACTCATGGATAATGCCATTGTCTTTGAGGAATTGCTAGTAGGTTCTCTGTTGCATGAAGGAACACCATATTAATCATCCACGGCGTCACTTGTTAATTAAGTTGAATCATTTCTCCCCCATATCATTGTCCAGTTTCTTTGAGAATCCTGTATTGCTCTGTCGCTGCCTCCTTATCGTGCAGTAATAAATGCCACCGTTATCCCTGTTGGAAGATAATTCTTATTATCATTTCTCGAAATTGCCTCCACCCTAGTGCAATAGTAACAATCGCGCTAACAAAACCGATTAATGCAAAGAAGCCAGATAGGAGCCGTAAGAAAAAGCTTGAAGAAATAGTCAAAGCCTTAGTTTCGCTGATTACTCCGAGCCAACTTAACAACAGTATGGGAAAGGAGATAATGCTTCTTATTCCTTCTCTGAGCCAAATGACAGGATTCTTCATCTCCCGGTGTTGTTTTTCTGATATATCTTCGAGGGTCCCGACATACCTAATAAGCGCTTCTTGAAGTAAATTAGCATATTCACCAGCCAATCTGTCAGGCAAGAGGGCATCTTCTAAAGCCTTCCGCAGTTCTGGCAGCACATTTAGAACAAGTGGATAATTCTTGATCATGTAGTTTTGAAAAGGTGGCCTGTAGTTAGCCACTATACCGTGAGGTCCCATTTGGTTCTGCATCTTGTTAGACCGATGAATAAGCCACGAATAGGTTTCCATATCGTGCCCACGGGTAGAAGTTGTCCCGTCCTTTCGTTGAAGTAGAAAGGATCCCAGTTCATATCCTAAGCTGCAGCCTCCTTTCTGTCAATGGATTTTCGCTGCAAGGCAGCAATGAGTTTTGGGATTTCCCTGTAGCCC
>JBKQMP010000148.1:0-25925 GCA_052146665.1 Dissulfurispiraceae bacterium | reverse complement strand
AATTCTTCACTCTCCCCTTGAATTCTCTTACCCTAAACCTAACTGCCTGTTTTTATAGCAGTATATCTAATTTGAAAATCACCCCAACCCGCCCCCATGACATCAATGATTTCATAATTTGAAGGATCTTCAGCTAAGCGCCTTCCCCCTGTTAGAATTACAGACTCAGGAAGGACAAGGCCGCTTTCATATCAGCGCAAATGGTAGTACTCAGGAGCGGAGCGTATTAAGATTATACAAAGTGAAGGTCCCCACATTATCACACTAACAAACTCGATGAAAATTTTCCAAAAGTCAGGGACGCGAACGATCTCATCAATAGACCGATCAGTCGCTCAAAGGTAGCTAGATTGGAGTGGTATCGCTGCTATACATCATTTGTTATGAATAACGAGGGATAACGGTTACCAAGAAATCGGGCAATACATGACTTTATTTATCGTTGAGATTGTGAGTGCACAAGTTAGTTGTCCAGCACGATTATCTGTATATCCATGACATTCGTACCGGTCGGCCCAGTTATAAACAAATCACCTGTCTTTCTAAAAAAAGTGTATGAATCGTTGTTCTTCAGGTACTCTCCTGCGTCGATCCCGGCTCCTGCCGCTTTCACAACAGTTTGACCGTCTACGAACGCTCCCGCCGCGTCGGTCGGTCCATCAGTGCCGTCGGTGCCTGCCGAGAGAAAAGTAATACCCGGAAGTCGTTTTATCTCCATTCCAAAAGCAAGGGCAAGTTCCGTATTCCTCCCTCCCCTGCCGTTTCCTCTGACTGTAACAGTGGTCTCTCCCCCCGCTATAATACATGCCTTGTCTCCGGGAGCTAACGCTTTTTTGACATTAATCGCCTTTCTTGCAAGTTCTCCGGCAGCGATTGATGCTTCACCGCTCAGGTCAGTAGAAACAACGGTTGTTTTGTATCCCAATGACTCCGCTGCTGTCTTAGCGGCATCCGTCGCTATTTTGTTGCTTCCAATGATAATATTCCTTACCCTCTGAAAAATCGTATCATTATCCTTCGGTGTTTCAGGCATAAGTCCACGCATACCTTTACCTATCATTTCCGCAACGCTCGCCGGCACCTTTCCTTCCAGTTTATATTTCCGCAGAACATTATGCGCATCGTTATAAGTTGTTTTGTCCGGAGCTGTAGGACCAGATGCAATCATATCCAATCTGTCTCCCAAAACGTCGGAGAGTATGAGCGATATAATTGCGGCAGGTTGAGCTGCTTCAGCTAACCTGCCTCCCTTAACCGCTGAGATATGCTTTCGCACCGTGTTCAGCTCATAAATGTCGGCCCCGGCCTTAAGAAGCAATCCGGTAACTTCCCGCTTATCAGCCAGAGTGATGTCTCCGTAAGGTGCTACGAGAAGGGCGGATCCTCCTCCGGATATGAGGCAAATGATAAGGGTATTCTCGTCCGCCTCTTTCAGCACCCCCACAACTTCCTTTGCAGCTTTCACCCCGTTTTCATCAGGCAGGGGATGCCCGGCTTCATAGGTTATAATTTTGCTATTTCGTCCCCCACACACAGAATGGCCATATTTCGTTACTATTATTCCGCTGGCAAGCAAGTCCCCGAGATGATCTTCGATTGCTTTTGACATGAGCGAAGCCGCTTTTCCAAAGCCTATGAGGACAAGTTTCTTGAAATTACTGCTCATGTATGACGAACGAATCATGTCCGTGCAGGAGGCCACTGCTTTGTAGGGGTCGACTGCCAGAAGCGATCTATCAAAAATCTCCCTAATAAGGCTCCTGGGGCCTTTACCCGCCGTTATCATACATACCGTTTCAGAGCCCTTCGACAAACAGTGGGATCACATAAGGTCCTTCAGGGATGACGGCCACACGGTGATCGCCCCTCGCCTTCACGCTCTCCATAATAGCGGCCATTGGAGATTCGATCACGGTGACTCCTGTAAGAGCCTGCTGCTCTTTCGTGAGCCCCTCGGTGTAGAGAAAAATGTTGGCCCTTTTCATGGCCTTGACTTGCATCTCCGTCTGCCATTCATCGATAGCTGCGTACTTTTTCTCGATGATGCCATAAAGAAACTTTTCCGGTCCTCCATCAATGAGGCATCCTTGCGCTTCGGCATACTCGGGCGATCCAATCCCGTCAGAACATGCCGACACAATGATGAGGTCGCCGCCAGGTTCAAGTAGGTCGAGGGCGCCCACCATTCCCTTCACAGTCTGATAATAAGTCTTATCCAGTGGGTAACCCGCAGCACTTGTCACAATGGTCTTGAATCTTGTTTTAAGGGGGATCTCCGCATACGGCCGCACGAATGAAACCGCTTCAAGGTGACTGTCTTCAATGTTGCCGAAATTGACAAAGGATATCCGGCGGTCTTCATCGATGACCATGTTGACAGCCAGGCACCTTCCCAGCATTTGCACTACCTCCATTTGGACAGCGTGCAGAGGGTTGCCCTCGATAATACAGTTTGCAGACCTGCAATCCTCCAAAACCCTCGCACAGTGGAACTCACGTATAGTTTTTTCATGTGCAATGCCAGGGGCCACAATCTTTCTTCCGCCGGAGTACCCGGCCATGAAATGAGGCTCCACCAGCCCTACGACGATGCGGAGATCAGACTGGATAAATCGACGATCAAGCCTGACCTCTATGCCGCCTGATGTAGTCCCTATGTATTGATGATCATCATTTCGGCGCGCAAAATGGTTGGCGACTGTCACGGTGTCGAGGATCCAGTCGCTTCCGACCAGTTCACGAAGTTCATCCCCCTCATTAGGCCTATGGAGACCCGTTGCAACGAGAACAGTGATCAAATCGGGAGCTATCCCAGCCTTGATAAGCTCTTTTATCAGTGGCGGCAGGATAAGGCCGTTCGGCACCGGTCGGGTAATATCGCAAATAAGGATGCAGCAACTTCGGCATCCTTTTGCCTCTTCACGAAGTGTTTTGCAGTCCACCGGATTCGCAAAGGCAGCCTTGATAGCCCCCTCAGGGTCTTTGAGGACAGGCATTGGAACTTTTTGGATCAGCGCAACGTCGATATCCTCCGGAAAATCAAGAGACAGTCCATTCCTGCCATATTTCATATTTATAATCATGTCTGCTCCTCCCTTCACATGCCGAGGTATGCCTCTCTGACGTGATCGCTCTTCAGCAATTCCTGCCCTTGCCCCTCCATGACTATGCGCCCTGTTTGAAGAACGTAGGCGCGGGCAGAAATCTCGAGAGCTTCATAGACATTTTGTTCGACAAGCAGAACAGTGACGCCCTTGGCGTTGATCTCCCTGACAATCCCGAAAATGTCAGAGACCAGCTTCGGTCCCAGCCCCAGTGAAGGCTCGTCCAGTATGAGCAACGAAGGGTTGGACATAAGTCCACGTGCAATGGCCAGTTCCTGCTGCTCGCCGCCGCTGAATGTATCCGAGCGCTGCCCACGCCGTTCCTTCAATATGGGGAACAGATTGAAGACGTTTTGCAAATGTTTTTCGACGTCCGCCTTGGACCGGACAGCGTAGGCCCCTAACATGAGATTGTCCAAAACAGACAGGCGCCCAAAGAGCTTCCTGCCCTCAGGAACCATCGAGATGCCCATTTTTACGATATCAAAAGGTTGGGCCTGATGAATCGGGGCATTTTTAAAAAGAATTTCCCCTTTCCAGGGATGAAGAAGACCCGCAACGGTCTTGACTATGGTGGATTTTCCCGCACCGTTGGAACCGATAAGGCTGACTATCTCTCCTTCATTGATCCTGAAAGAAATGTCCTGAACAGCCAGTAGACCCTTGTAGCCCACAGAAATATTACTTAAGGAAAGCACAGTACTTTTCCCCCAGATAGGCCTGAATGACTTCCCGGTCCGAACACACTTCTTTCGGGGTGCCTTCCATGATTTTTTTCCCACTGTTCAGGACAACTATTCGGTCGGATATCTGCATGACGGCCTCCATCACATGCTCGACTATGATCAGTGTCATTCCTTCGTTCCTGATTTTTTTGATGAGATCAATTATCTCCCTCAACTCGACTTTATTGAGCCCGGCCATGGATTCGTCCAGCATGAGCAATCGCGGCTGAGTGGCAAGTGCCATAGAGACCTCCAGCCTTTTTTTATCAGCAATGGTCAGCTCCGTCCCAAGGAAATCTCTTTTTTCATGAAGACCAGTGAATGCCAGTATCTCGCCGGCCTTTTCCATTGCCGGTTTGATCCGTCGATATCGTAACAGCGCTCCCGTCGTAACGTTTTCGAGGACCGTCATTTCGCTTATGACCTCTACAATCTGGAATGTTCGTGCGATGCCAAGCTTGCAGACCTTGTCGGACCGCATCCGTGTTATATCCTTGCCGTAAAAGAAGACATTGCCGCTGTCCGGCTTGTAAAAACCCGTCACGCAATTGAACAGAGTGGATTTCCCCGCCCCGTTGGGACCGATCACGCTGATGATTTCCCCTTCCTCGACAAAAAAGTGGATATCGTTGTTTGCAGCGAGGCCGCCAAACCTCTTTGACAACCCGGTAACTCTAAAACAGATCGCCTTGCTCATGTCAGTTTCCTACCTATTCTGGAAAAAAGCTTCCAGACCCCTTCAGGGTAATACATTGAAATGAGCGTGATCAATAATCCGTAAATCAGCATGTCCACGCCTGTCCCCTTGTAACCGAGGGCAACGCGCGTGTATTCTGACGCAGGTATCAGTATGGCCGCGCCGATCACTGGGCCCATTATGCTCCCCGCCCCTCCAAGCATCGCGATGAGAACAATCTGGATGGACGTGGCGAGAAGCATTACACTTCCAGGATCGATGTAAAGTATATATTGCGCATAAAATGTGCCTGCCATCGCACTCAGGAAGGCACTTATCATAATAGCCATGAGACGGTATAAAACGACATTAACACCCAGGACCTCGGCAATTTTATGGCTCTCCTTGATAGCACGGAAATAGTAGCCCATTTTGGAGGTTGCTATAAAATAACAAACTGCCAACGAGATTAGAAGAAGGGCAAGCATAATATAGTAATAAGGAAGTTTTGAAGAGTTGAACAAGAAATTGGCGAAGGACTCGTTTTGCATGGGCAAGGAGAGACCTTCCGCAGCACCCACTATTTGCCAGTTGTTAAAGACAGTCCTGACTATTTCAGCGAATGCAATACTGGCGATCGCAAAATAGTGGCCTCTCAGTTTAGAACAGGGATACCCGATAGCGGCCGCCACGAGAGAGGCGGCGCAGCCCCCTGCGACAAGTCCTAGCCACGGGTTCACCCCATAAGCAATCAACAAATAGGAAGAAGTATAAGCACCGATGCCGAAAAAGGCTGCCTGCCCGAAGGAAAACATACCGGCATAGCCGCCCATGATATTCCATGCGACTCCCAGCATGCCGAACATGAACACGAGAATCATTACGTGAACATGAAAGGAGTTCTGGATAAGGAGAGGAAAAGCCATGAGCAACAAGAGGATGACAACTCCCGCAATGATCCGTCGAATCGTGAAATTAGTATGTGTTACCACCCCAGTAGACCCTGTGGCTTTATCCAAATTGTTATGAGATATATCATGAAAACAATGGCATACTTGTAAGACGGGTCAAAGAAGAAGCCGCCTAATGTCTGGGCCAACCCTACAAGTATGCCCGCGATAAATGCGCCCTCGATGCTGCCGAACCCGCCGAGAGCCACGACACAAAAAGCGATAGTCCCGAACAACCCCCCTACTTGGGGATATACGTAGTAATAAGTAGAAAGAAAGGCCCCCGCCACGCCGACTAGGGCGGTGCCGATTCCAAAAGAGAGCGAATTGATGCGCTCGGTATTAATCCCCATGAGCAGGGCTGCTTCGCGGTCCATTTCCGTTGCTAGAATCGCCTTGCCGGTCCTTGTCCTCTGCAGAAAAAAAACCATGCAGACAGAAGCCATTATGCTGCCGATGGAGGCCACAACTTTGGGGACGCTCAAGGCTATGCCCCCGAATTGCCAGGTACCATGTAACAATGTTGCAGGCAGAAGCCGAAAATCCGGGGTCCAGAAATAAACCGCCAGATTGGATACGAAGATACTCACTCCAAAGGTCACTACCAACTGGGCCAGTATCGGACCCTTCATCACCTTGCTCACAATAAAGCGGTAAATCAGCATGCCCATGATAAACATGCTGACAAAACATATTGGAATCGAAAAAATGGGGTCGATGCCGTACAGGGTAAAGAGCCAGAAGGAGGTAAACATACCGAGCATCAGGAAGTCGCCGTGGGCGAAATTCACGATGTTCATGACACCCCAGATAAGAGTCAAGCCGATAGCGACCAATGAATACATCAGGCCGATCAATAAACCATCGGCCAGCTGCTGAAGCAATTGAACAGGCATGGAATGGTCCGGCTCCTACTTTCTTCCTTCCCATGCCGGGAACGGCCAGACTACCTGCTTCGAAGCTGAGTCAAAAGGCCAGATCGTTACATACTCCTGATTGAGTATTTGCACGAGCGTCCCCCGCGCGTAGATATTCTGGTGTGATTGCGGGTCGAATTTGATCCCCTGCCAGGGGTAGATAGTCTGGTTGCCGGGGATGTCAGTATCCTGGAGAGCTTTCACAATGGCCTCCGGAGCTGTGGATTTCGCCCGGTTGATAGCCTCCGCAAGGACGAATGGGGCCATAAAGCTCCGGGCGGCATTTTCACTCATGTCTATGCCGTATTTCTTTCTGAAAAGATCGTTAACCTTGGCCACGAGCGGTTTTTTCTTGGCAAGGTCGAGCGCAAAGGTCGACCGGACAATTATGTAGTTGCCATCAGCTTTCACCGCCGCCAGGTAGCCCGGCTCGATATACCCCGCCATGGTCAGAATGCCTTTGGGTTGAAAACCCATTTCCTTGAAAGTCCTGGTAAAGAGAATGGCATCTGTGATATACGAAGCATGCATTAGTACGTCCGGTTTGCTTACGATGAGCTTGCCCACCTCGCTCGTCACGTCTGTTGCGCTGGCCGGATACGCAATGTCAGCAACGACTTTATAGCCAAATTCGGCGGCATATTTCTTGTAGGCTTTACCGGCATTGGAGCCGAATTCCGTATTTTCATACAGCAGAGCGACACTATGAACTGCCTGTCCAGTCTTCTTTTCCAGCTCCTTCAGGAACTGGAACTGGTCACGGGCAAAAATATCGTCGTGGGGGCTAACCCTGAAAAAGTTCCTGAACCCCCTTTCAGTCAGTGTGGGAGAGGATGAATCAGAGCAAACGTATGGAATTTTCAGTCTTTCGGTAATCTGACTGGCTGTCTTCGTCACAGCACTCTGGTAGGCTCCGATCATGGCAACTACTTTTTCCGAAGTAATCAGCCTTTCAGCCTCGGACATCCCATTTTTCGGGTCCCCCCTGGTATCGGCGTATACAATTTCGATTTTTGCGCCGCCCAGGTTCGGTAGCCCCGCACTCTTCGCCAGAGGAAGATCAAGATCGTATTTCCCATTAATAATGTCCACCGCCAGATCGACGCCCCTCTTGCAATCCAGGCCAGTTGAGGCGATATTACCAGTCAGGGGATAGACTGCGCCGATTTTAATGACTTTCTGCTGTGATTGCGCAGACACAGAAAAAACCAAGATCAGCAACAACGATAAAGTAACGAATAACACTCTGGTACAATTTTTCGATGCCATCGCGTTTTTCCTCCTTCTCATATTTTTTTTGCTTCCGAACCTGATATGTTTATCAGGACGTTGCCAGAAAGACTTCGACTATCTCGGACAGTGAAATTGAAAGGTTCTACTGTCGGCGTGATCTTCATGGACTTGAAAATACCACATAAATGTCTCAAAAGACAATGACGGAAATTCTCTGTCGGCCAGCCTCTCTGCCGCGTATTATTCACGTTTTACCTCAACGCCGGCCATTTTTTCATAGTAGCGGATGAGGCTTCCATGGTCAGTATCACCCAAGCCGTCAACTTTAAGGGCCTGCATGATTTCCATTACGGAGGCGGTAAGCGGCAATGGCACTCCAATGGAGTGCGAAGTCTCTAGGACGTTATTGAGATCTTTAATGTGTAAGTCGAGCCGAAACCCTGGATTGAACTTTCGATCCATTATGAGCGGCGCTTTAGCGTCCAGCACAGCGCTACCGGCAAGTCCGCCGCGAATGGCCTGATAGACAAGATCAGGGTCCACACCCGCTTTAGCGGCCAGTACTAGGGCCTCAGACATTGCGGCTATATTGAGTGCAACTATCACTTGGTTCGCCAGTTTTACGAAATTGCCGGCTCCCGCGCTTCCGACAAGCACAACGGAACTTGCCATCGCCTTCATGACAGAGCAGCACTTATCAAAAATCTCTTTTTTGCCGCCCACCATCACTGAAAGAGTACCATCGATGGCCTTAATCTCTCCGCCGCTCACAGGTGCATCAAGCATTTCTATGCCTTTTTCATTCAACTTGGCAGCTATTTCACGGCTCACTAGCGGGGCAATAGAGCTCATATCTATAACAACAGAACCTTTCGGCGCGCCTTCGATGACACCGGCTTCTCCTAAAACCACTTCCATGACGTGGGGAGAATTGGGCAGCATCGTGATGACGATCTCAGCCTGCTTTGCCACCTCCCGGGGACTCGCCGCAGCGTGAGCCCCGGCAGCGACAAGTTCATTCACCGCATCCTTGCTTCTATTGAAAACCACAAGCTGATGGCCAGCTTTCAGCAAATTCCTGCTCATGGGTTTGCCCATTATTCCAAGACCTATAAAACCGATTTTCATCTTTTTGTCCGCTCCTTCCCTCATGATTTAATAATACAGATTAAAACACCAGTTACGGTCGAGCCCGTCAGAGTTTGTAGCCGAATTCCGTGATCCAGGCAAGAGAAGACTTGCTGTCAGGAACAGGCACATACTCAAGGCCGACGTGTCCCCGGTACCCTGATGCATCGATTTCTTTAAAAATAAAGGGATAGTTTATTTCCCCTGTACCGGGCTGATGGCGCCCGGGATTATCGGCTATCTGGATATGGCCAATTTTATTGATATGTTTGCGCAATGTAGCTGCCAGTTCACCTTCTTCCCTTTGAGCGTGGTAAACATCATACTGCACGAAAACATTCGGCATGCCCGTATCATCAATAAGTTTCAGTGCCTGGTTAGTCCGGTTAAGAAAAAAACCGGGAACATCGAAGTGATTAATCGGTTCAACCATCAGTCGCAAACCGTTTTCGTGCAGCACTTTTGCCGCGTAGAGTACATTCCCGACCAGGGTTGCCCAATGTTTGTCATCATCATAACCGGGTATTCTCTTGCCGGCCAAACAATTCAGCCCCCCCACCCCCAGTTCAAGACCATACTCCACCGCTTTTGCAACCCCGGCACGAAATTCTTCGACTCTTCCCGGATTTGCGGCAATTCCCCGCTCACCTTCACCCCACTTGCCAGCAGGCAGATTAAACAAAATTTGTGTTAACTTGTTTTGCTCAAGTTGGGCTTTCAGTTCGCCCGCTTCGAATTCATAAGGGAATAAATATTCGATGACTGAAAATCCCGCGGCTCTTGCCAGGGCAAACCGCTCCATAAATGGGACCTCGGTAAAGAGCATCGTTAAATTCGCTGCAAATTTTGGCATTATTTCCTCCCATAGATGTAATGGCGCAAAAAAATTATAACACGAACCCCGCTAACGTCACCTTACTTGTTTTGCCTTTAAACGCTCTCAACCTTTGGCTTGCAGGCAGGAGCCCTTTTGACTTTGCTTCAGTTGTCGAAAGAGCTAAAGGTGACCTCTACCTCAGATGTCGACAAAAGTCCTTGCTAACGAAAACGCAACATCAACACGCTTAACCTGTATCTGTCGAAGAAGGTGAAGGCCTTGACCAAAGGCAGCAGATGCCGACCGCCAAGAAGCCGCAGACCATATGCCACTTCCGTATCGCGGTAAAGACGTCGTTTCAAATCAAGAGGCTAACAATGGGACCGCTTCAAAAAAGCTTTACTTTGTTTTTTGATAGCGGTTACGAGTAATAATCGTTGTTTCTGGAGAGATGTGCCGTTTGAGGGTTCAAGAGTCTTCATCGCAGAATGCGTCGGTGAATGAGACAGATAAACTTTTAAAGTGGACAAGAAGGTTCTAAGCTAACTTCCGATCAGTTGCCATCTAATGACGTTAAAATGTGAGATTTTTCTTAGCAGCCAGCAAGTACTCTGTGATGGTAGCGACGCTCCCTTTCTCCTGACCCTCTTCTGTATTGATAGACGCACTTGATAATTTGTATCTTAAAAGAGGAGGAGCGTAAATGGGAAAAAAGGAGGCGACTTAAATGGTTGGTTATGACATAAAATGTGAAGCTATTGACGTCCATAGTGACTCCGGTATTTGTCCTGGCTCAGCCAAATGTCGGAAGAGAGAAACGTATATCCTAACAGCTAGGACACCGGAAGGAGGTATGTGCGGCCGCGCATTTGCTGCTGTCCATCCCATGGCATTCGCTATGCGGTGGTCCGAACAGATGGTGTGGGAGAAGGCTGATCACGTGGATGTCACTTGTCCTGATAGCTTTGTGATCTACAGGCTTTCTAGAATAAAAAATAGGCGCCGTTCGAAAAATACTATCACCGTGTTGTGAAGGAGTGGAGTTCCTCGAGGAGTGCATCATGAGGTGCACAGCCTGAAATAAAGGCACTCGAAGAGACAACCGCTGTGTAAACTACTATCAGATGCATTAGGCTTTTACATTTATTCCGACGCTGCCAGAAAGCTCACAAGCGACCACAAGTCGCGTAAAAGTGTGTTCTTTGTGAAGAGTCCCCTGCATAATGGGCTGCTGCATGTTAAAATGATCATTAAACGGAGACTTAATACCTGTGAAGATTAAAATACTCATTAAAGAGGTCAGCCTCGAAGCCGAACTTTCGGAAACTTCCGCAGCAAAGGCGATTGTTGCCGCACTGCCTATCTGCGCTGAACTGAACGAATGGGGTGATGAGTTTTATTTTGAGATTCCCGTCGTTATGCCTCTGGACGAGACAGCCACACTGAAGGTGTCGGTCGGCGATATCGGATACTGGCCGCCTGGCAACGCCCTCACAATATTTTTCGGCCCTACCCCAATGAGCAAAGGCCCGGAACCTAGGCCTGCAAGCCCCGTGAATATAGTCGGTAAGATCACGGGGGACGCGACCCTTCTCAGGAGGGCAAAAGGTGCGACCAAAGTCAGAATTGAGACGGTCTCAGAAGGAAAGTGAGGGGATTTCAGTCGTTCGCGCCTTTTCTTAGTCCCCTGATAATTGCCTCCGGGACTCTGACTTAATACAAACTATTGTTCGTCGCCTATTGCTTGCCCGTTCGAAAGACTTATCTCTCTTCTATCAACGGACGGTCATGCTCCCCAATGCTCTTTCCAGTACTGATATTCATAAGGCCATTCTTCTTTTCGGTAAGCCATGAGTGCACGCATCCTCTCGCGGAAAGTTTTCCGACGCTGATCAATTTCGTAAGGTACCTCGCCTCCTCTAAATGCTTCAACCAGCCGCTTGCCTACAGTGCGGGCCTTCTCCTGCACTTCATCCGTGAACCCGCCCTCTGGCATCCCGGACATAGTAGCGCACACCTCACCCACGGGTATGATCCCCGTGGTAATAAGAAAATGGTTCATATAATCTACGATGGGCTCGTCACCTCCCCCGCCTGAGGTGACTACTGAAGCACCATATTTTCCCCAGAACTGCATGCAATGAATGACCCCGCAGCAACGATCCATAAACGCCTTAAGTTGGGCACTCACGTTGAACACATAATTCGGACTGGCCAGCACCAAGCAATCAGCTTTGACTATTTTTTCCTTTAGCGACTCGAAGCCGTCTCTCTGCACACAGCGGCCTCTCTTGTGGCAGGCGTCACAGCCTCGGCAGGGCAACACCGTGTCCCCTTTCAATACAGCGATCTCTGTCTGAGCACCTTCGGACTGAGCGCCAGCCAGCACGTGGCCCAACAGCCTCGCAGTATTGCCTTTCAGTCCATGCGGGCTACCGAGAAGAGATAAGATTCGCATGAACATCTCCTTTTAAATCATGACTTACTTCCATTTAAGTATATCAGATCAGAAGTGTGAGGCCGCCAGATCAGGTTCTACCAGAACTCCTAACATCTCTTCAGGGGTCAAACGGATGGGAAACGAAATCACGCGCTGCATTCCAGCGACAGCCACGGGGGTACCCTAAGCTATGGGGGAATAGATAGATTATTACGACATAATTAGCGAATTGTTTTCTTTCCATGAGAGGTAGATACCCCGGGAATGATAAGACGGCACCAGAGCATACATGAAGGTTATTGCCTTGAGACATCCACCTCTCAGATGAAGCTTTATCACATTCTCCTCTAATACGAATGCTATAGAAAGTGGAAAGTTGTCAAGCTCATTAATAACAGCCTAAGGTCTGTAAACTAAGCATGTTGCAGCGTGCTCCGCGATTAGGATCGCCGCTTTTCGGGGTGACACTAGTGCCCGCTCGTTATTACGCTGCCCAATTGTAGGCTTGTCAGCCTCACAATCCCAAATCCTTGAGGCCATAAGGGCTCTTGATGTTTAAAAAATTTCATTAACATGTAACCAGCAGTTCACTCTGCCTTAATCTTAAATCATTAAGATTAAGGATAGAGTGTGACAACAAAAAAGAATGAGAACTGAGAAAAAGAGAGCAATACTTAAGATGATTAACTAAGGATCAATTATGGTCGATGATGAAAATTGCTCTCCCTGAGAACCATTGGAGACAATATTCAGGAGGGAAGGTTGAGAAAGACATTATTTATGGTGTCAGTGGCGGTATTTGTCCTCTGTTTTGCATACCTTGCAAATGCTATCTATGGCTCCCTTAACGGTTACGTGCAGGAATCAGGAAAGTCGGAGATATGCATACAGTGTCATGATTGAAAGAAAAAATAATATTCATCCCTGTTTAATAGAGGGGGGGGGAAACGATCAATGACAAACAGAAAGCTAGATCTCAATTGTCTCACGTTCCTCTCAGGATCTTCTATCGGGATGAAGAATAGCAGCGAGGGGGGACTTTGACCTCCTGCACTTTTTGCAGATGATAAGCCTATTGCTGTCACCCTTGGTTAAGGTAGCCGAGCCAAGATGAATCCTCGTGAGGGAGATGATGAATAGGTGATCGGCGATTTCAGAATGACGATGTCACGAACACAATCATTTCCATCCCTGACCAACAATCTTAAATCCTACCTGTTCCTGCGGCATTTGAACCGGTCCCTGAGGCGTTTGCTGCACAATATTTACTTGCTGCTTTCGATATTCAGCGGAAATTTCATAGTAATTGGACAATTGCCAACTTTCAAGGCAGGCAATTTTATAATCCTTCCTGCTTTGCACTGCATTAACGCCGATTTCATTTTCGGGATTCCAGATTTTTCCAAATTCTAGCTCTTTATTGTATTCCTCATATAGGTCAGTCATCGCATTCGAAAGAATGTCATTCGCATTTACAACGGTTCTGATACCTAAATCTTCTTCCGCCTCTCTCCTGCCAATTAAATACTGGTGGGAATACAATTTCTCCGTGAAAAAATCAACAATTTTCTCGATTTCATCTTCTTCTAGTTGAGTTTTATGACTCTTAAGGAGTCGTTTTGCGAGAATGCGGATAAGGTTGTGGATACGATTCACATTCCCAAGCGCTAAGGGATGGATTTGTGGATTCGATTCAATGAATTTCGTAAATATCCTTGAAAGTTCCTCATCTCCTTTAATTCCGAATTTATTTTTCGCTAGGTCGAAATACGCCATAACGTCCTCAACGCTTATTGGAATTCTATTCGGCGGATTCGTCGGATCAGGAGGGTTAAACACATTCGCGGTTGAAGGATCAATGGGTGAAAGCTCAGAGAGGTTGCTCATCACAATTTCATCCGCACCGAGTGCAATCATTGTTGCAGAACTGTGGGCTTTATACGGAACCATCACAGAAAACTTATCACAGGATTCACGGATCATGGAGACAAGTCTCCATGGAACCATTGTGTCCCCTCCAGCACTATAGAGAAACAAGTCAATATTTTCCATTTTACCGATGGTCTGAAGCTGTTTGCTCATGAGAGGTATCACATCCATCGCAATCCGAGCGTTAAACGGTCCCTGTCGATCACTCGTCAAGTATGTTATTACTCGCGATTTCCTAAGGCCCTCGATTTGTTGTATAAGTTGTTTTCTATCCATGATTTTCATTTATTTACTTTAGCATTATTATCCGTCTTACACCAATCAAATATGAAGCGCCTGCGGCATGACAGTAGCGGGATAACTATATTAGAGACAAATCTATACTTAAGGATAAGTTCAGAAATGCTAGTTGAGACACAGACACTCATGGCTTATTTCAATAGTGCTACTCAGGAGAGACTTCTGATGAGTGCCCCACCCGTCTCCTATTGGACCCAACCCTTGGAGGAAGGGAGGAGCTTGCCGTGAATAAGGTAGCGGCGTGAACTATTGCGACAACGCACCACCATTTTTTTGAGCAGATCCTGTGCAAGCTTAAAGAGAAATTTTTTGAACGAAAGCAAGCATTCTTGTCGAAATCTCTCTAGTGTTGGTTCTCAATACTCGACGCTGCGGATATCAGATGGCTCACTCATACAAAGGTCACGAAGAACTTAGATTTGCATATTGCTTATCCGATAAACTTTACGCAGCCTAACACGATGGCCAGAATCAAGCATTAAACCGCGGTACGTAAAGTGAGCAATGTGATTTCCGGGGGGACCCCTATTCGCACTGGCATCCCGATCGTACCCAATCCTCTGTTTACGTAAAGGGTGGCTGATCGCGGGCCGGGCAAAGTCGGTCCATATTCCATAAAGTGTGCATCATCGCCAAACGGCAGGTGATACATTCCCGCTACAAACCTCGTAACGAAGCGCGCAGGGCTCCACTGACGATCCACAATTTCGATGCGTACTTGGCCCCCATGAGTGTGGCCGGCAAGGCTCAACTCGATCCCTAACGCAGCTGCCTGATAAAAGGTATCCGGGTTATGTGAAAGCAGGATGTTGGGAATGTCCTTCCGTATAAGAGATTCGATGTCGGGAAGCATCTGCGGGTGTTCGCCCGAGAACCTGCGTCCCCCTTGGTAGTCAACGCCTATCAGATTTATTTTTTCGCCTCGCCAGCGCAGTTCGACACTCTGATGACGCAATAAATTCATCCCATAACGTTGAAAGAGCTTCTGCGATAGATCTTCCATCTGTGCATAGACTTCGTGGTTGCCGTTGCAACCCCAGATTCCTAAAGGCGCGCGTAACCTGCTCAACTCTAAAATGCACTCCTCGATTGGATCTCTATCATTGCTGATAAAATCACCGGTTAGCACAACGAGATCAGCATTTAATTCATTGGCCATGTCGACTGCACGGCGAACATCCGTTCGTGGCATGAACTCGCCGATATGGATGTCGCTTAACTGGACAATTTGAAGGCCCTCCAGAGCCCTTGGCAAATTCGCGATCGGAACCTCGACTTTTTCGATACGGTATCTCAGCCGTTCTGAAGCAAAACCATATGCCGTGGCCATAAATGGGATGCTGCCGGCTATAAAAGCGATATAACGTAAAAAAATTCGCCGAACCGGATCAAAACTCTGCCGCTTGGCGAACGGTAGGGCATTCATAGCCACTCTCGACAGCCACCCGAAGACTCCCACCGACAGTAGTGCGAGGCACCCAAAAAAAGACGCTAAAAGCCAGAGTCTGGATGCGGAAAGAACCCAATTCCCTGGACCTCGGGTAGGTATGAAGTGACCAAACGGCCGAGTTAGGACTGTTGCCAACATCAGTAGAGCAGCGATGATCAAAAGACATCGCAGCAGAATTTTCCACTCGTGTCGCCTGATCGAATCAGTAAATCTCCACGCTCTCACAAACCAAAAGCGCTGCACAAGATATATGAGAGACAGCAATACAACCGATAAAACCAACCATGCCATTGCATAATATAATATCATTTTTCTCTTGGCGTTGACGCGACCATTTCGGACATAATGCATGAGGATTGATACCTGCATGCAGAGAATTGTTATCGAAAACCAATGGCCCCAACGCGATGTCTACGGTGCGGAGTGGCAGGGTGAAGCTTTTCACCTGAGATCACCCTTCTTTACATATATCTGTAGATATTCCTCTTGGTATTTGCCTGATAAAAATTTAGAAGGAGCCGATCAACTATGGGACTTGCAAGCGCTCTCACGCCGTGCCACGCGGCGTACTAGTAGCTTTTCAACATGTTCAATTTGAAGTTGGTATCTTTCTGGGTGCCGTGAAACTGCTAAGAAATTCCTCGGTCAGACGAGGGCGACGACCATAGGCGCGCATTACAGGAACTGAAAGATAACACCATCGATGCGGTCAAAAACCCTAAGGACTTGAAATGAGCCTCCGATAATTGATAAAAGGATATGCTAACTAGTTGGAAAACTGGCGCGCCTGAAGGGATTCGAACCCCTGGCCCACTGCTTAGAAGGCAGTTGCTCTATCCGACTGAGCTACAGGCGCAACCAAACCCTTTTTTAATGGACATTATTTATTATACCCAGATACGAATAAGCTCAATCAGGATTTGAACCATTATCTACGGCTAAAATATGTCCCCTATCCCTAGCAAATTTTGACTGGTCGGGGCGAGAGGATTTGAACCTCCGACCCCCTGCGCCCAAGGCAGGTGCGCTACCAAGCTGCGCTACGCCCCGTAAAAGTAGGAAGAATAAGGATAATAAAAATCCCCAGCAAAAGTCAATTTAGAGCAAAAGACCCCAGGAAAACAGCCAAATAGCGCTTAGTCTCTCAGACTCTTTAACCGTGACTGCATTGCGTGATCTCGCAAATCTTCCCAAGGTTGCAAAAAACAAGCCTATGACTTATGATGATATATTGATAATTTGCCATATTATCACCAATAGTTTATACTCAGAATGCCTCTCACCGCCATGTTCAAGGAAGCCTTTGGATTAGAAGGTCTTGCTTTTACGACCCAGCCAATGCACAGAGGTCTTGCAGAACTTGTAAGATTAGAGACGTATCTCCGGAAGGGAGCGTAATGGGTGAAATAGCATTCTTAAAAGAGACCTGCACCGATGGTAACTCCTTTTTCTTGCATGTCAAGTGGGTTGATTTGAATGCAGAAGACGGTAATTCTGAGAAGGAAATCTCACAAATAGAGCAATTCGATGAGATCGTGTTGTCCTCGGGGGTTCTTAACATGAGTGCTTGCCAGACAAATTCAGATAGTACATATCGCGCGGTTCAACATGATTGATACACATTGCCATTTGGAAATGGAAGCCTTTGATAATGACAGACATGAGGTTATCAAAAGAGCAAGAGCGGCCGGGCTGGAGGCTATCATAACAATAGGTTCTGATATCGAAGGATGTAAGCGCGCAGTGGAGCTTTCGATGAACTATGACTTTATCTACGCCTCTGTGGGCATTCATCCCCATGATGCAAAGGATTTTACAGAGGAGACATTTGATCAGATTGCGTCTCTTGCAAGAACGCGCCGGGAGCGTAAAAGTGACGCGGTAAATTTTGATCTACACTCAGGCAGCACTCATAACGCCTCCCTTATTCCTAAAATAGTCGCGATCGGAGAAATCGGTCTTGATTATCATTATGATCTTTCACCCAGAGAGATCCAGCGGGAGGCCTTTACCAGACAGCTGCATCATGCCAGAAACTTAGACCTTCCAGTGGTCATCCACAGCAGGGAAGCAAAAGACGATACCCTTAGGATATTGACCGAGTCGGGTGTTAATAAAGGCGTCATGCATTGCTTCTCCGGTGACACTGAGATGGCAAAGAAGGCGATGGGAATGGGGTTCTTTATCTCAATAGCAGGCCCTGTGACTTTTAAGAATGCACGCGGCCTTCAGGACATAGCACGCAGGATACCGGATGAGAGCCTGCTTATTGAAACGGATTCTCCCTATCTTACACCAGAGCCTCTCCGCGGGAGAAGGAATGAGCCCGCGTTTATCGTCCATATCGCACAGTATCTCGCAGACCTCCGGGGGGTATCTATAGAGGACATAGACAGAATCACTAGCCTAAATGCAAAAAGGCTTTTTAAGATTGGGAAATTGCCGGAAGGCGAGGTTGCCTATAGGATTCGAGACAGTCTCTATCTCAATATAACCAACCGATGTACGAGCTGTTGCACTTTTTGTGTTAGATTTCATACAGACTATGTAAAGGGGCACAATCTTAAACTGGAAGAAGAACCAACGGAGAAGGAATTAAAACAGGCCATTGGAGATCCAGTTCAATATAAAGAAATAGTCTTCTGCGGATATGGAGAGCCCTTACTGAGACTGGATACGGTCAAATCGCTGTGTGCATGGATAAAAGAAAAAGGGGGCAGGGTTAGAATAAACACCAATGGACACGGAAATGTCATCCATAAAAGGAACATCGTTCCGGAATTGCAGGGGCTTGTGGATTCGATTTCAATCAGCCTTAATGCCCATGACGAAGAAACCTATGAGAGGGTGTGCAGGCCTGCCTTCAAGAATGCATATAAGGAGGTGGTTACTTTTATGTCCCAAGCAACGAAATACATCCCTGAGGTTCAAGCAACCGTCGTTGAACTTGAAGGCGTAGACATCCTTAAGTGCAGGGAAATAACGGACAAGATGGGAATTAAGTTAAGGATTCGAAAACTTGATGCTGTTGGATAAATAGAGTGTCATGGTTCCGGCCAATCCACGAGTTGGGCAGAACTATCACCTAGAACCGAGATACCCTCTCTCAATTCAGTTACACCTTCTGTTCCAGTCCTCAAATTTTTCCATTTAATCTTGCCTGCCTTCAGTTCATCATCGCCGACGATAAAAGCAAATTCGGCACCGAGTCTGTCAGCCTTTCTCAGCTGACTTTTCAGAGATGCTCCCCCATAATTTACCTCAATCCAATAGCCTGCTTCCCTCAAATCTTCGGCTATCCGGAACCCTTCTGTTTCAGCACTTTTACCAAGGGTAGCGATAAAAACCTTTGGTACTGAGGGACGTGCGATGATCTTATCTTTTATAAGGGCTACCAGCCTTTCCATTCCTATAGCAAATCCTATTGCTGGAACCTCAGGACCACTAAATTCCTCAACAAGGCGGTCATATCTGCCACCCGCAGCCACGGCCTTTTGTGCACCTAAGTGCTCACTCGTCACTTCAAAAGTAGTCCGTGTGTAATAGTCTAGACCTCGCACTAGGTTAGGATTGAGAGTATAAGGGATTTTCAACATTTTTAACCTAGAGAGGAGGTCTTCAAAGTGCTCCTTGCAATCGCCACATAAATATTCTGTAACCACCGGGGCACCTTCCCGCAAACTCCCGCATTCATCAACCTTGCAGTCAAGGATCCTCAATGGATTCAGATGGTACCTGCGCTGACAATCAGGGCAGAAATCGGGGAGCTTGTCCTTTAGAAAAGTCATTAGGGCACTCTTATAAAAATGTCTACATTCTTCACACCCTATCGAATTAAGCTCAAAATTAAGCTCACTTAACCCTATCTTTTCGAACAGCTTTTTCAGCAGGACAATTATTTCTGCGTCGAGGGATGGATATGACACACCAAACGCCTCGGCCCCTATCTGGTAAAATTGCCTAAATCTCCCTTTTTGGGGCCTTTCATACCTGAACATAGGGCCTCGATAGAAGAATTTTTGAGGAGAGGGGTTGTTGTGAAGATGATGTTCCACAAAGCACCTCACCGCCGGCGCTGTCCCTTCAGGTCTCAGAGTAACGCTCCTTCCCGCCTTATCACTAAAGGTATACATCTCCTTTTCCACGATATCAGTGTCCAGCCCTATGCTTCTGGTGAATATTTCAGTAGCTTCAATAATGGGAATCCTTATCTCCTGAAACCCGTATAGCTGAAACATTTTTTGCGCAGTAGATTCTATATGCTGCCAGATTTCTATGTCTGGCGGGAGTATGTCCTGTATGCCCTTGAGGGCACTATACTTCACCTGATTCGTCTCCTTCTCTCTCCTTGTCAAACTCTAGCATTTTAAGGTGACTTTCAATGAGCCTCTTAATTTCCTCTTTGAAGTGCCTCCTGATGCCCTTCAGGTCCACAATGTCCTCGTGTATCTTTACTACCCTCTCCTGCGCCTCTTTTATGACATTGTCTGCCTTTTGATCTGCCTCCCTTATGAGGAGTTCTGCTTCCTTTCTTGCGTTTGTCTTATAGTCCTCCACCATCTGCTGAGCTGTCATCAGGGTTTCACGAAGGGTGGTTTCAAGGCTGCGATGCTCCTTTAACTGCTCATCGGCCCTGCTTAATTGTTCTTTCAGAGAGGCATTCTCCCTAAGGAGTTCCTCTAACTCTTCTCTCACGAGTTCAAGGAAGGAGTATACTTCATCAACTTCAAAACCTCTGAACTTAACAGGGAACTGCTTTTGTTGAATGTCAAGCGGTGTTATTCTCATATTACATACCCTCCTTTTATTTTTATGCCCAGTTCAAATAGTGACCTCACCAGAAACTTTTGAGTAAAAATAATTGCAAGTATTACGATGAGGGGGGAGATGTCTATGGGACCAAGTCTATAGCCAATAAGCCTTCTTAGCGGTCTGAATACAGGTTCCGTTATTGCCCGAAGAAACCTGATAATCGGATTATAGGGATCCGGATTGACCCAGCTGAGCAACGCGGTGCCAATCACGATCCACATATAAAGCTCAAGAATATAGTCAAGGATTGTTGCAAAAGCTAACACTAGATTGCCCAGGACAAGCATTATTCCCCCTTTCCTAATTCATCTGCCCTCTTCAATGCTGCCAGCAGACCATCTATGACCGTCTGTTTTAAGCTGCTCTCCTCATAAACTTTGAGGCCTGCGGCAGTTGTTCCACCAGGAGATGTTACCATTATTCGCAGCTTTTCCGGAGACATGCCGGTATCAAGAAGACGACCCGTACCCAATAATGTTTGAACTGAGAGAGCTGTCGCATCTTCGCTGCTCAGGCCCATCCTCATCCCGCCCTCTATCATTGACTCAATGAATAACGCAATAAAAGCTGGCCCACTCCCTGACAAAGCGGTAACTGCATTCATATGCTTTTCTGGCAGGGTGAGAACCTTTCCTATAGACATGAAGATATCCCTCACTGGAGCAATGATCCTCTCAGGCAAGCATGTGCAAAGAGAAATGACAGACATTCCCTCCTGCACTAATGCAGGTGTGTTTGGCATAACTCTGATCAACCTGTTCGTCCTCAGGGATGATTTTAGTAAAGAGAGGGTAATACCGGCAGCGATTGATATCACAGTTTTTGTATCAGTGACGAGTGGACTAATTTCCTCAAGAACCGATTTCATGCTCTGGGGCTTGATTGCGAGGATTATGATGTTGCTTGATGTCACTACTTCTCCATTTGACGGTGTGGTCTTTATCCGATATGTTTGTTCAAGATATCTCCTCCTGTCTTCCCTGGGCTCTGAAACAACAACATCCCTTTCACCTCTGGAGGTGAGTCCCTTTATAAGGGCCTCTGCCATGTTGCCCCCGCCAATAAAACCGGTCATAGTCGTTTGCTCCTTTCACCGAACAATGCGCTCCCTATTCTTACCAGTGTCGCTCCTTCCTCTATCGCTACTTCAAAATCATGAGACATTCCCATGGAGAGCTCAGGGAGATGGAAGCCTTCCATTTCTGCCATATCTCTCCTCCTTCTTAATCGCCCAAAGTATTGCCTTGCATTATTAGGGTCTTCAAAGTATGGAGGCATCCCCATCAGGCCTTCAAGTTTTAGGTTAGCTAAGCCATGTATACGTTCAAGCAGAGACTCTAGCTCTTGTTCAAAGACTCCACTCTTTGACACCTCTTCCGAAAGCTTGAGTTGCACGAGGACACGTTGATTTTTTCCGACCTTTTCCGCTTCTCTGTTAAGGTCTTCTGCAAGGGAGACTGAATCGACAGTATGGATAAGATCAAACATGCTTACTACATATTTTGCCTTATTCTTCTGGAGATGCCCTATAAAGTGCCATTCCCTACCCTCTCTCATCTCACTAAGCCTATCGTCCATCAGCTTTTTCTGAGCCTCCTGGACCCGGCTTTCTCCAAAGATTCTCAGCCCAGCATCCATTGCCTCCACTATATCCTCTACAGCCACTGTCTTTGTGACCGCAACAAGTCTGACCTCTTCAGGATTTCTACCTGCACGCATTGCTGCATGACTCATCCTTTTGAACAGCTCAGCCGCATTTGTTAATAGCATTGTAATGTATAGTAGTAACAATCACAAATAAATTCAAGACGGCTGCATACCACAGATTCTTATGTGTTCTCTTATTTAAGATCCTCCTCATCACAATAAAAACGTCCTTCTCCGACTCGTGTCTTCGCATAGGATGATCAGAGACTGACTACTTGCTTCTTACTATGGTATTATTTGATTATGCTTAAAAAACATTCTTTTAGCCTTTCTCTCAACATGAGACTCATTATCATGATGCTTTTCCTGAATTTCTTGCTCATCTCAGTGCTCCTCTTTATTTATTCACAGTCTGAAAAAAGCCTCTTCGTCGAAATAGAACGCCAGACGAGTGACCTCACAAAGGCTATACAAATAGGGGTTGAAGAGGTTACTGGGGCGGGAAAGACAGATGAGGCAAGGTTGTCTAAATATCTATCCGAACTGAATACACAGGGAGTGAAGGAGATTTCCATAATCAGCAATGCAAAAGAGGTAGTGGCGAGCACTAACCCCTCAAAAAAAGGACAGCCTCTCACGCATAAAAGAAAAGAACTCATCATCAAGGCTGAACTGGGAGAGCCTGTTTCAGAGGAAGCAGGAGCATACAACGTCATTCTGCCTGTAGTTGCCGGCGACACACAGTACGGATACATCCACTTAAGAATAAACAAGGACGACTACACTCATAGTCTAAAAGTTAATACTATCAAGAGAATTGTTGCAACTGCCTCCGTTTTTGGTATCGGCATTCTTATTGCTTTGGTCCTTTCTAGACAATATACACGTCCTATTCAGAGAGTCGTCAATGCGGCGCAGAGAGTTGCTGCAGGAGATCTCAATCAGAATATCCCTGTTCAAAACAGAGACGAGATAGGACAGCTTTCAGAGAGTTTTAACTTCATGGTCCGAAACCTTAGGGAGAGCCGCACACTGGAACAGAGATTGAGAGAGGCGGAGCATTTATCCGGGTTGGGGCAGCTTTCAAGAGATATGGCCCACGAGATAAGGAATCCTCTAAATTTTATAAATTTAAGTGTCGATCACATCAGCGAAAAATACAGACCTGATGGTACAGAGAAAGAGCAGAAATTTGACGGTCTCATCAACGGTATAAAACAAGAAATTCAACGGCTCAATAAGCTCGTAAATGAATTCCTAGATTACAGCCGTCCGATCAAAATCACTCGGCAAATAGTAAGGGTCAACGATCTTATCGAGGATGTCATGTCCCTGATCTGGGCAAAGGCGGAGGCTGATGGCATCAACATCGTAAGAGATTATATTTCCACCCCGAAGCTCAAAGTGGACCCTGATCTCTTCAAGTCGTGCATTTTGAACATCATTACCAACGCCTTTCACGCAATGGAAGCAGTGCAGGGGGACAAAATATTAACAGTCAAAACGGTGTTAGAAGCCGACGAATTTGTCCTATCGATAGTAGATAACGGGAAGGGGGTCCCTTCTGAAAATCTCTCCAGAATATTTGAACCCTTCTTTTCCACGACGCAGAATGGCCTTGGTCTGGGACTCCCCATGACCAAGAGGGTTATGGAAGAGCACGCTGGCAGAGTTGAATTTAACAGTATCGAGGGAAAAGGCAGTGAGGTGAAACTGTACCTTCCCTTGCCTGAAGATGATGTGTAAATTTAACTGCAAAGATCTCTTTCGGACTAAATGTGATTTTCCTTACAGTGGGAGGGACCATGGCAGTTGTCATCGTGATAGATGACGAATACCGTCAACAGGACATAATCAAGACCATTCTTGAGGAGGAAGGGTACGAGGTGCATACGGCTTCCTCTGCCGAAGATGGGTTAAAGTTAGTCAACACCCTTAATCCTGATGTAGTGATCACAGACCTCAAAATGGGTGGGATGAGTGGCGTGAATCTTCTTGACGCCTTTAGTGATGACTCCATTAAACCAGCCGTGATCATCATGACAGCTTATGGGACGATTTCATCTGCGGTGGAGGCTATGCAAAAAGGCGCCTTTGACTATCTCACGAAGCCTCTCGAAAAGGACGTGATTGTACTTACTGTCAAAAAGGCAGCAGAAAGAATGCATCTCCTCAAGGAGAATATTAGACTACAAAACGCCCTTTTTGAAAAATTTAAGATTGAGGGGATTGTTGGTAAATCCAAAAAAATGAGTGAAGCCATGGAAATTGTAAAAAAGGTCACCCCCACCTCCGTGACCATCCTCATCCGCGGGGAAAGCGGGACCGGGAAAGAACTGGTTGCAAGGGCGATCCACTATAACAGCACAAGGAAAACAGGTCCTTTTACAGCTATCAATTGTGCTGCCATACCTGATACCCTCATTGAAAGTGAGCTCTTTGGTTATGAACCAGGCGCCTTCACAGGTGCCACACACAGAAAGATCGGGCTTTTTGAATCGTCCAATACAGGAACGCTCTTCCTCGATGAGATTGGAGACCTGCCTTTGCTCACGCAAACGAAGCTGTTGAGGGTATTACAGGATAAAGAAATTAGAAGAATTGGAGGAAAGGAGAGCATCCAAATTGATGTCAGAATTATAACAGCAACAAATAAGGATCTCGAAAAAGAAGTAGCTACGGGAAAATTCAGAGAAGATCTTTATTACCGTCTTAAGGTAGTGACAGTTGATCTTCCTCCCCTGAGAGAGAGAAAAGAAGACGTGCCGTCTCTGGTGATTTTGTTCCGAGCTAAATATAACAAGGAGTTCGGAAAAAAGCTGACAGGCGTGAGCGATGGTGCAATGAAAGCTCTCATCGATTATCACTGGCCCGGCAATATAAGACAACTTGAATCAGTCATTGAAAGGGCAGTCTTGATGAGTGACACCGACAAAATCGATCTTCAAGACATCAAGAGCGAGTTGCGACTTCGTAACGAAGGTGGCATCATGGATATCGACCTCCCTGAAGAGGGCATCAACTTTGAGGAACTTGAGAAGGAACTGTTAAGACAGGCACTGACGAGAGCAAACAATGTTGCTGCAAAGGCTGCCCGCTTACTCGGCATGAGTTATAAGACCTTTTGGTACAGGCTCGAAAAATTCGGGATACATCCAAGTTCCTCAAAAGAGGATACCTTTCCTGAAAAAGGGATTTAACTATCCAGACAGGACACTAAGAGACATGGAAGAAGATTGGAAATAATCAGTTAAAGAGACCGAAGCCATTTATTAAAGTCTGGCACAAGTATTGCTTATAGAAAGATGCCAAGAATTGGGGAAAAAAAACTCAAATGAGAAGGGAGGTGATTTGATAATGAAGAAGTTTTCAGTGATTCTCGTAGCACTGTTATTTGCACTTTCGATATCTGCAGTAGCTTTTGCGGCAGACCAGCCCGCTGCAATGCCTAAGGCGGACACTAAGCCAGCGGCGGAGAAGAAAGCCAAGGCAAAGTCAGTTACCGGTGAAGTTACCGCAGTTGACGCAGCAGCCAAGTCTGTTACCGTGAAGGGGAAGAAAGGCGACATGACCCTCATGGCAGATGAGAAGATGCTCAAAGACATCAAGGTCGGAGAGAAAGTTACTGCCAAATACACAGAGCAAGACGGAAAAATGGTTGCAAAGAGCATAAAGAAGGGTAAAACCAAGGCAGAGAAAAAAGCAAAGAAAGAAGAGAAGGCTGCAGCACCAGCAGCACCAGCAGCACCAGCACCTGCCAAATAAATAGCTCTTGCAGCATTATAGAGACGATCGCC
>JBKQMP010000147.1:0-40324 GCA_052146665.1 Dissulfurispiraceae bacterium | reverse complement strand
TTTAATGCTCATCACGGTGCATGCCACCTCAAATGCACCCGATGCTGCCAGCATATGTCCGGTCATTGATTTGAGTGAAGTCACTGGGATTTGTTCATGACCTATAAATACGTTCCGTATCGCCTCAGCTTCAGTTTTATCCCCAATGTGTGTTGAAGTGCCATGAGCGTTCACATAGTTGACCTCTTCTGGCGAAACCCCTGCCTCTTTGAGTGCAGTCCTCATCGCGGCTATTTCACCTCTTGGATGTGGCTTCGTGATGTGGAAGGCATCCACCGTATTCCCATAGCCTGCGATTTCGCCATATATATTTGCGTTTCTCCGTATTGCCGTTTCATATTCCTCAAGAATGAGAACGCAGGCGCCTTCAGCAATGACAAAACCGTCCCTTGTGCTGTCAAATGGTCTCGACGCCGATGGGTCATCTATCCTCGATAAAGATCCTGAAATGCCATACCCTTCCACACAAAGCCTGCAGATAGGTACTTCTGTCCCGCCGGTCACTACCAAGTCACTATACCCCGTCTTTATGAGCCTGAATGCCTCACCAATGGCATTTGCTCCTGAGGCGCATGCGTTGGAAATCCCAAGGCATGTCCCCCTGCAGCCCAATTTTTGAGCGACATACGACGCAGCCATGCTTACTGTAGTGGCGGGCATCAAATGAGGAGAAAGACGAGCTTTCTTGAATGCCCCCTCGATGGTGGTGATTCCACCTCTGCTCGAGCCGATAATGACACCAGCAGCTCGCAGTCCTTCGGAGAATTCCCCCCCTCCCTTGTCTTCTTCCAGTAGACCAGCCTCCCGGGCAGCCATAAATGCGGCTGCAACAGCATATTGGACAAATAGGTCGAGCCGTATAATTTCTTTCATTGATAAAAACGGTTCAGGAATAAAATTCTCAATTTCTCCTGCCACCTTCCACGGAAGCGCTGAGGCATCGAACTTAGTGATCTTCCTTATGCCCGATGTGCCCTTCCTGATGAGGAGCCATGAATCATAAAAATTTGCAGATAGTGGGGTGATTGCGCCAATTCCTGTAATTACAACTTTTCTCATTGTAAATCTATAATACCATAGCGGATTTGCCCTTACAGGCATTTTCCGCGAGCATTGCCTTGCCTGTGCAGAGTCATATCTTTTTTTTGTCAGAAGACTTTGTTGCTACGGGGCGGACTTCAACGCTTCCGTCAACATTCCCACCAGTACCGCACTAGGGATACATGGGTTAGCGCCCTCGATAGCAATGTTGGGTAGTAGCAAAAGGCTGCAAGTTTTCTGCTGCGATGTTTGCACGCGCCTTATTTTGCACCGGTCAGCAGTCGGCGTGGGGCAGAGGACGCTATGCCTCGATTCTTGGCGCCGTGTCGATGGCGCGGTAGGTTATAGCCCTTTGAATGGACAAAGGAATCTCCCCGTCTTTGACAGTGGCAGAATGAGATAATGAGGGGGGAGAGCATCTTGTTGGGAGGTCGAATCATACTGACATAAGGGGCGGGCCGATGGACCATACCGGAAAAATGTCGGTGTTCTTTGATTTATATGACGAATTGTGTTAAATTGTAAACTATGGAGCAGCTTTTGAAAATTCGCAGACAAGAGATGGGGAAGGAGATAGAAGAAGTTGCTCGCATCACTCGCATAAAAGCAAGTTATCTGAAGGCAATAGAAGAGGGTGACTTCTCGAAACTCCCGGTTGCTGTATATGCACGCGGGTATATCAAGGAATATGCCCTCTTTTTGGGGATTCCTGTTGATCAAGCGTTTGCGCCTTACGAGGAGTTCCTCGAGACAAAGGGCTTGAAGACAAAGGCTACGGCATTGACGCAACGTGGCAATAAAGAAACAGTAAAGATGTCTATCCCTGTAAAAAGCCATGACGAAGCTGCTCGGCGGGAACAACCAGAAGCCGCAAAAATCAAGATTACGAGGGCTGATGGCAGGAGTGTGGATTATAGAAAGATGCTGTACGCTGTTCCTCTGATTTTGACCATTATGATCGTCTACTCGCTTATGCATCAAAAAAAGGATATCCAATTAATCTCACCTAAGGTTGAGCAAGATCTGCCGAAACCTCCTCAACAAGTGACGACTCAGAATGATAATTCAAGTGTCGGATCACAAGCCTCTTCCACCGAATATGACAGCTCGGGACACGTTAATGAAGCAGTGCAGAAAATGAAGCATACCCTCGAAATAATAGCTACAGACAAGGTGTGGCTCGAAGTCACTACCGACGGGTCTAATTCGAAGGAGATGCTGCTGCATCCAGGAGACAGAGTAACCTACGAAGCCGACGAGTTTTTTTCTCTCAAAGTTGGAAACGCGGGAGGGCTGAAAATCAAATTCGACGGCAGGGAGGTTGAAAATCTTGGGAACAAGGGACAGGTGAAGCGGCTAGCTTTCCCTGAGTCACATCTGGAACAATTAATACCAGCCCATAAAGAAAAACCACGTGAGAATATCATCCCTTCATCAGAAGCTTCCAGTCCTTAGCTTTCTGATAGTCGTCATCAATCGAATCTTCCAATGAAGATTGGGACCATTAGCGATTATATAAATAAGAAGACCATTATTCTCTTCATGGTGCAATTCCTGCTCGTGCTCACTGTTCTTGGTTACAGGGCTTGGAATGACTCGAGTGTGGAGTGCTTAGGATGTCATGCCGATAAGGAGAAAATGACTAAGCTGGGATATCCTCAGTTTTTTGTTACACAGGAGATGGCTGAAAAAGAGAGCAGGCACCCCAATGTGAAATGTCATGAGTGCCATCTGGGAAATGGGAGGGATAGAGATGCCGAAAAAGCGCATCAAGGAATGCTGTCTGTTCTATTAATAAGTGATGAAGGTACTGTGCTTAAGAGAAAGAACGTTTATCCGGCTGCACTTGTACCTCGAGGTAATGACAGGATACGCCAGATGCTTCCTCAGGTTGAGGAAAACGGTGAATTGACGCAGCATCCAGGCGTAAGAGATGTCCTTTGGCAGGATAGGAATACTGACACCTTCAATTATGATCCCGCAATAGTGAAAAAAACTTGTGGCAAATCAGGATGTCACCCCCAGGAGCTTAAACAATTCAATACGACAATCATGGGGACCAATTTTAGGCAGAGAACCATGAAGACATGGCTTAACCCCTATGGTCCTCAGAATTGAGGGCCCTCCTTTGCGGATCTGCCTCCGGCGGAGGTGGTAAAAAGTGCTGGGTTTTCATTTGAAAATACAGATCAGATAACGAAAGAGATTAATTTGCCTTTTTCAAAAGATCAGGCTATAGCAAAGCAAAAATTCTGCAATGTATGCCACGCTGGATGTCTTGACTGCCACTATGAGCCTGACAGGGAGAAGGGCGCTCACTATTTTACCAACAAGCCTATTTCAGAAAGTTGCATGGGTTATGGAAGGGGCACAAGCGCCTGCCATCCCGGCTCAATGGATAGCAGGAGAGGGGAAACCTATATCGGGGGAGACTATTCTATCCCAACGGGCATGGCCCCCGATGTCCACTACTTGAAAAAGATTCACTGCATTGATTGTCATGCCACCGGTGAGAAGGGAATGGGGGACATGCAGCGCAAGGCAAATTGTCAGGACTGCCATATAGATATAGAGCTAGCTCAAGACAAGAGCGTCCACAAGAAGCTTGACTGTGCGGCATGCCACATCAACGAATTAAGGGGGTACCAGGTCGTTATCTGGGGCCCCGGCATCGTTGCAGGTCAAATGAATCCATTTAAGAAATACTCCCTCTATTATGGGATACAACGCCCGCCCATTCTTATGAAAGATCAGCACGACAGGTGGATGCCTGTTAAGGTCTTTCCTCACAGCGTTGGGAATATCAAGCCAGATATTAGTCCATCAAAACGCATGATGTTTAGGTGGGAAAAGGGACAGACAAGAGATCCATATTATATAGTAGGGACTGTCAATGCCCCTTCTGACAACAAGCATCTCCTCTGGATAGAGATACAACAAGCCTCCCATCCTTATGGAAAGGGAAGGAGCTGTGAGAGCTGCCACAATGACCGACAAATCACCACTTCCCGATGGCAGTACATGGACGATCAGGGCACGACTGAACCTTTCGAGGGAGGGTACAGAATTATCGCGGATCAGCACGAACTAAAAGTCACGGATTTGAAAAACACCACACCCATAAAGGTGAGGGAAGGATACAAATTGGAGGACTTTGCCTCTTGGATTTATTTTAAAGATAAATGGATCATGCCGGGGGATTTCTCGATCAAGGCGGACAAGCACAAGTATAGAAACTACTTGCTGCTCTCGAAAAAAGTTGACAGGGAACTTAAAACTTTAGATAGTTATGTAAAGGATAAGGATAAAAAGGTGCAGAGGCAATATAAAGAGCTGAGAGGCTCCCTCATGCATAACAGCGACGGGGCACTAGAGATGTTGCAGGAGTTTAAAGGGAAAATTCATGACTAAAGAGGGATCTTTGAGAGTCTTGACCACAGGTTTATTAACTGATTTTTTCAAGCGGAAGGTGACTAGACCAATAAGCTTTAGGGAAGTGGCCTTGCAATTGAGTGCTACCTCATCTGAGACTCGTCAGCTCAAGAAATGCTTGAGGGAGATGGTGCGTGACGGAGTTATTGTCAGAACAAGGAAGGGTCTTTATGGGCCTCCGGAGGAGATGAGCCTTGTGACAGGGTCTTTTGAAGCACATAGAGATGGTTACGGCTTTGTGATACTCGAGAAACCTGGAGAGAGAGACGTCTTTATCCCCGCCAGGGCGACCCTTGGGGTCATGGATAATGACAGAGTCGTTGCGAGGATGGAAAATAGAGACCGAAGGGAGGGCAGGGTTATTAGGATACTCGAAAGGGCGAATACCCAAATGGTCGGTACATTTGAGGAAAGTAAGGAGGGATATTATGTAAAGCCCAAGAATCAGAGCATTCCTTTTGACCTTCTTATCCATCCGAATGAAAAGAACAAGGCTAAAGATGGAGACTGCGTTGTGGCCGAAATCGTGAGCTATCCGACTGAAAAGAGACCACCGAAAGGCAGGATAGTCAGGGTGCTCCGAAAACCCGAGAATCCAAAGGAGGAGGTTGAGGTCATTATACATGAATTAAATCTGCCAGGAAGGTTTCCCCATGAAGTGGTTGAGGAGGCCAGTAGGGTGCATTCTTTCGCACAAAGCAGTGGGCCTGATATGCAGAAGAGAAAAGACCTGAGGCATCTTGTGACAGTGACCATTGATGGTGAAAGGGCGAGGGATTTTGACGATGCCGTATCTATTAGAAAAGATGATGGAGGATTCATCCTATGGGTACATATTGCTGATGTCGGTTCTTACGTGCCATGGAATTCCCCGATTGATAAAGAGGCAAGAAAGAGGGGGACCAGCGTGTATTTTCCTGACAGAGTTATTCCGATGCTACCGAAAGAGCTTTCAGAGGACCTCTGCAGTCTTAAACCAAAAATAGACAGGCTTGTGTTCACTGTAGAGATGGCTTTTGACAGTCACGGAGAGAGGTTGGACTCAAAATTTTATCCTAGCTTGATTAACAGTGATGAGAGGATGACCTACACATCCGTAAAAAAAATTCTGATAGATCAAGATCCCAGAGAGAGAAAGAAATACGGACATCTTATAAATAACTTCGAACTAATGGGAGAACTATGTAAGGCTCTTAAACATAGCAGATTGCTGAGGGGCAGCCTCGACTTTGACCTTCCGGAGCCGGAAGTACTTCTTGATATTCTTGGAAATCCAGAGGCCATTATAAGCGCTGAAAGGAATTTTGCCCATATGATCATTGAGGAATTCATGATTGCAGCCAATGAGGCGGTTGCCGAGTATATAGAAGGAATTGGCGCGCCTAGCCTGTATCGTATACATGAAGAGCCAGACCCGATGAAGTTGGCAGATATGACACGAGTCATTAATTCTCTCGGCATTCTTAAGGGTAAAAGAGATTTACGGCCAAAGGACTTTTCTGGACTTCTCAACCGAATTCGGGGCATGCCGGAGCAGGATGTCATGCATTTTATGATTCTAAGGAGCCTAAAACAGGCGAGATATTCCATAGTTAATGTTGGTCATTTTGGGCTGGCATCGGCATCTTACACTCACTTCACCTCGCCCATCAGGAGGTATCCAGACCTTGTTGTGCACCGCATACTGAGAGAAGTGATGAGAAAAAAACATCCTGGTGAAAAGAGAATCAAGGAGCTCGAGTCTACTTTGTCTGATCTGGCATTCCACTCATCGAGGATGGAGCGACGGGCTGACAAGGCGGAAAACATGGTTATAAGTGCCATGAGGAGTTGGTTCATGAGGGATAAGGTTGGAGATGAATTCTACGGCAAGGTCGTCTCTGTAATGCCCTATGGCCTTAAGATACGGCTGAAAGACTGTTATGTGGAAGGTTTTTTACACGTGTCGTTCATGACGGATGACTTTTACCAATACGACGAAAAGAGCATAAGTCTTCACGGGACTCATAAAAAAAAGAGATACAACATCGGCACGAGTTTGAAAGTAAGGCTTCACAAAGTCGATATGGAGCAGAGAGAGATCCTATTTGGAATTTAGCTACGTCCGTCTGTGAAAGTCAACTGACTGAGGAGTGATATATGTTTCTTTACCTTGTTCGGCATGGAGAGGCGAAGGGCGAATTAGAAGATCCGGCGAGGCCACTTTCTGAGGAGGGTTATCAGGACGTGAAAAAGATTGGCTCTTATGCGGCAAGACTTAATATCAAGGTTGACGGTATTTTTTGCAGTAATAAATTAAGGGCGAAGCAGACAGCCGAGGTCCTCTCTTCAGCCATGGGGCTTTCAACATCAATATCTCAAAAAGAGGGGCTTGCGCCTCTTGATGACCCAAAAATTTTAGCAGAGCGACTCAAAGACAGTGCTAATGACATTATGATCGTTGGTCATCTTCCCCATCTCCAAAAACTCGCATCTCTGTTACTCTGTGGAAGTGAGGATAAAGCTCTTATCTCTTTTCGTGCTCCTGAGATGGTGTGTTTAGAGATGGACAAAAGCGGCACGTGGTCAATACTATGGTTGCTGTCGCCTGAGGTAGTGCTCTAGGAAGGAAAAGACAATATAATGCCTGGGCATCACAAAGTCACCCTTACGCTTAGCGTGCATGGTGTATCTGAGACTAGAAAATGTGTGCTGAAATCGAATCGTCTATTTTGGCAATCGATAACTGAATATTATGTTCTGACCCTACCCCGGGAAAATAGACACATAGTTTATGTTTGATTAAGGAGCATTTCCCACTGCTCTGAGGGGAGTTTTATTGTTGGCAGAAAGGCTGTCTGCAGCGTGTGAAAGGGAACAACCCCATGCGGAGGGGTTCCAGATTTAGCTATTCTTACTAATTTTTTAAAAAACAACTTTGAGAAATAACTTGAACTCTTGCAATCTTTATAAAAACAAGTGTAATTTAGAAAATGGGTAATATGAGGATATTGGTCATCGACGACGAACCTGATATTGTCGAGTTGGTCACATACAATCTTAGGAAAGAAGGTTTTGACGTTTCTGTGGCATCTGACGGAGAGGAGGCTCTTGCCAAAATTAGGAAAGGGCAATTCGATTTTATCATTCTCGATCTTATGCTTCCCGGCATGCAGGGAATGGAAATCTGTCGCATCTTAAGAAATGATCCGATCAGTAAGAACGTACCGATTATGATGCTGACGGCAAAAGGAGAAGAGGTGGATAAGGTGCTCGGTCTTGAAATGGGCGCAGATGATTACATGACGAAGCCTTTTAGTCCAAGGGAGCTCGTAGCTCGCGTTAAAACCGTGATGAGAAGGACATCAGAAAAAAAAGCGAATGAAAAAATCATTCGCATAGGAAAACTAGTCGTCAACAAAGAGACATATACTGTGACCAAAGATGAGAAATCCTTAGGCCTAAGTTCTACCGAATTCAAGCTTCTCCTCTACCTTATTGAAAGAAGAGGGAAGGTTTTTAGTCGTGATCAACTTCTTGATGCAGTCTGGAAAGATGATGTTTTTGTGGAACCAAGGACGGTTGATGTTCATATAAGAAGACTCCGCACTCATATTGAGGACGATCCGGCAAATCCCAAATATGTCAAAACCCGACGAGGCATCGGTTATTATGTGGACAGTGAATCATGACAAATAGAGTCTTTAGGCGCATTTTTATAGTATATGTTGTTTCGCTTGCGCTCGCGGGGCTCATTTCTGAAGTCTATATCACCACGGCCGTTAGAGAAAATCATATCAGCAATCTGAAACAGCACCTTGAAGACAAAATAGCTCTGCTCTCAAATGACATATCCTTCGCTAAGGGAGACCTTGACGGCCACTGCAAAGAAATAAAAGAGGAAATACATGCTCGTGTCACCATTATATTGACCGATGGAAGAGTTATCGGTGACTCAGACCACGAATCGGCAACTATGGATAATCATGCAAATCGGAAGGAGTTACAGCAGGCGGCTCATCTCGGTAGCGGCATGTCGATACGTTACAGCGATACCATGAAATATGACTTTCTTTATGTTGCAAGGAAGATAAATCATGGGGGGCTTGACGAAGGCTTTATAAGGCTTGCGGTGCCTCTGCAAGATGTTGATAGCTCGATAAATCTTCTTAGGGTGAAGATACTCCTTGTTGTGATGATAGTTCTGCTCGTAACCTGGGGGTTATCAGTCTGGCAGATCGACCACCTGAGAAGACTTCTCAAGCAGATCACAGACTTCTCACGGTCGCTGTCCAGGGGAGATATAGATAAGAGACTGTTTTTAAAGAATGCCGGCGAATTCAGCGAGATTGCAGACAATCTGACCTCCATGTCTGTCACCTTGCAGGCCACGATGGCACAAAGTCAGGAGGAGAGAAATCGGCTGAGTGTCATTCTTAAGAGTGTTCCCGACGCGCTTCTCATAATCGATGCAAAGGGCATAGTAACTCTTTCAAGCTCTTCTGTAAAAGATTTTTTCGGTAATATTCCGATAGTGGGTGTGGGTTTCGCGGACGTTGTGCGGAATTATGAGTTTTCGGGCCTAATAGACGAAGTGCGAAAAAACCTCTTGCCGGGGATGACCGAATTCAGCATTGAAACTCCCGTGGAGAAGCATCTCACCGTCAGGGTGTCCCCACTTTTTTATAAGGAAAGTGATCTTTCAGGGTTCGTCGCCGTGTTCCACGATATAACAGACATCAAGAATCTCGAACAGGTCAGGAAGGACTTTGTTGCGAATGTGTCGCACGAACTGAAGACTCCGGTTACCGCGATCAAGGGATTTGCTGACACACTGCTTGACGGTGCCCTCGCTGATCACGAAAATGCAACGCGTTTCGTTGAAACCATCAAATCCAACAGCGAGCGTATTAACGCTCTGGTTGATGACCTTATGACGATCTCCAAGATCGAAATGGGTGTTATAAAGGTCGATAAGTCTTTGATTGATATCGAAGGCGTTTGCGAAAACATTATGGAACTGTTTAAAGGGAAAGCAGCTTTGAAGAATCTTTATATTAAGAGTCGCGTTAGTCGGGATATCGGGCAACTAGAGGCTGACAGGAACCGCCTCATTCAGATCCTCACTAACTTGGTCGACAATGCAATAAAGTTCACGGAGACAGGAGGGGTGACCTTCGGCATTGACAGGGAAGACGGAAAGACCGTCATCTTTGTTGACGACACTGGCATAGGAGTCCCCGCAAAATTTGTGTCGAGACTTGGGGAACGGTTCTTTAGGGTGGATCCTGCAAGATCGAGAAAAATGGGAGGGACTGGTCTTGGTCTTGCAATTGTCAAACATCTTGTGAAGGCCCATGGATGGCATATGCAGATTGAGAGCATACACGGTCAGGGCACCAGAGTGAAGATCATTATTTAACCGAAGTGTAACATCTTTTTCATATTTGAGTAATACTTTTCCAGTATACTCTCCTCATCAAATCAATAACACATGCCCACTTATGACACGACCTGATGCGCAAAAGATCCTTACAGTAGATGATGAACAGGACATCATAGAAGTGCTTTCCTATAACCTTTCCAGAGAAGGATTTGAGGTCACTGCTGCAACGGATGGCGAGGAAGCGCTGAAGAAAATCAGGACGAATAGCTTTGATCTCGTCATCCTTGACCTCATGATGCCAGGGATAGAAGGACTGCAACTCTGCCGGATTCTGAGGAACGACCCTATGACCAAGGATCTTCCGATTATCATGCTCACGGCAAAGACCGAAGAGGTGGATAGTATCCGTGGCTTTGAAATGGGCGCTGATGACTACCTCGCAAAACCTTTTAGTCCAAAGGAGTTGATCGCCCGAATAAAAGCAGTCCTGAGGCGTTCAAGGAGGGGTTTGCCGGAAGAAAAATACATTACCATCGGGGAACTCACGATAGATACTGAGACCTATTCTGTTGCAAAAGATTCCGTTCCTTTGAACCTCAGTCCCACAGAATTCAGGCTTCTTCTATATCTTCTCCAAAGAAGGGGCAAAATATTTAACCGTGAGCATCTCCTCAAGGCTGTGTGGAAAGACGAGGGGCATGTTGAATCGAGGACAGTTGACGTCCATATCAGCAGGATCAGGACACAGATTGAGGAGGACCCCACAAACCCGATTTATATCAAGACAAGATGGGGATACGGATATTATTTTGAAGCCAAGCTTCCAAACGGCGATTAGTATTTCTCGATCACAGGAATTAGCGCGGGGTCGCTTTTCTGAATGATTCAGACTTTCCAAGAGGCATTTCTGTGGGGAGTCGCGACGTCTGCCTTTCAGCTGGAGGGATCGCCGCATGCCGATTGGTCATCATGGGACACTATTCTCAGTGAAAGACCTGATGTGACAAACCATTATGAGCTGTACCGGGAAGACCTGAGACTTCTAAAAAATCTTGGAGTAAATGCGTACCGCTTTTCCCTCGAATGGAGCAGGATACAGCCTCGTGAACATATCTGGGATGAAAAGGCCATCGAACATTATCAGGAAATTATTGCCATTCTCAGAAGAGACGGCATTGAACCGATGGTGACCCTTCATCATTTCACGCATCCACTTTGGTTCATCAAGAAATATCCCTGGCATGAAGACAAATCAGTGGAGAAATTCCTCGCCTATGTAAAGAAGATTGTTGCCGCAATGAGCGATGTGACGTATTGGATAACCTTCAATGAGCCCTATGTCCTCGTCCTTGCCGGCTACTTTGAAGGATGCACACCCCCGGCAATAAAGAGTGCCCCTCTAGGGATCAAGGCTCTGGCCAATATCCTCAAAGCTCATGCAGAGGCATATGATATCATACATAACGCCTGCCCTCATGCAAGGGTAAGTGTAGCCCACAATATGGCCGCGCTTGCGCCGTGGAAGAAATGGAATCCGTTCGACAAACTTGTTGCGCGAGTTGCGAAATACTTCTACAATCACTCCCTGCTTGATGCCTTTCTGACCGGGACACTAAGTATTAGATTCCCCTTTAAAGAAGAACTGAAATTGCCCGTGCCTATCAAAGGCAAACTCGACTTCTTCGGAGTGAATTACTACACAAGGATACATTTGCGTTTCAATCCTCTGAAGAAAATGGGAGTCGAGATGAGGCACCGCGACATTGACGGCCACGGGCTCTCCGATATGGGATGGGAAATCCATCCGCACGGACTCGAGAAGGTGTTAAGGTACGCCTCCAGACTGAACGTCCCTCTCATAATCACCGAAAACGGGATTGCCACAAAAGATACCGAGAAAAAGATCAAGTTCATGAAAAAGCATATCGACATTATCGAGCATTGCAAGAAGCAGGGCATGGATATAAGGGGATACTTCTACTGGTCCCTGATCGATAACTATGAGTGGCTGCAGGGGCTCGACGCCCGGTTTGGTCTATATAAGGTCAACTTTGAAACCCTCGAACGCGTACCTACAAATGCAGCTGCCTATTATTCTTATATCATCAAGAATAGGAAGTTCTGATCTCTTCTTGCTCGACTTTCTGCTATCTGAAATCCGCCTTTCCATATTTAACAGTAATTTAACAGCCGTTTCATCATACTGAAATGTTCAATCCTTAAAATACATGCATAATGATGAAGAAATATCGACTCAAGCAAGGCCATGCTGCTATGTGACTTTCATATTCACACGACATACTCAGACGGCTCGGTAGATCTGAGGAGGACAATCAATCTATTCGGGCAAGCAGGCTTTGACGTTATTGCAATAACGGACCATGTGGTTAATGGTGATAATCCCCTGGGCAAGCTTGCACATCGCTTTAAGTTTTCGGTAACAGCCAAGAACTTCAGTACATATATCTCTCACATAAAAGAAGAAGCGGAAAAGGCTCAAGACAAATATGGCATGCTCGTTATTCCCGGAATTGAAATAACCAAGAATCATCTCACCATAGACAACTCTGCCCACATCCTGATCATCGATGTCCAGGACTTCATCCCAGCCTGTATAAGTTATGAGGAGATATTCCTGGAAGCTAAAAAACAGAAGGCCTTAACGATAGCTTGCCACCCGCATTATATGTCGGGAAAGGGTGATCGGGACACACTCTTTCTCTGGAACAACAGGGAAAAATATGCCCGCTACATAGACGCATGGGAGATAGCCAACAGGGATGACGTCTTCAATGTCATAAGCCTCCAAAAGTATCCGCATATCGCAAATAGCGACTTCCACAAGCCAAAGCATCTGTACTCCTGGAAGACGCTTCTGAATTGCGCGAAGGATATAAATTCCATAAAACAGTGCATCAGACATAACAAGGGTGTTGCATTGACACTCTTCAGAAATTAGGGGGTGAACATGACTCTATTCTGGTTCTTTGTTGGGATCACTTTCTTTGGAATCATCGGATATCTGCTCCAAATGATTGCGGTGCGGTCATTTACCGCTTCGGCCAACTTAGGGGATGGGAACCGTCTGCCTGGCACCTTTCAGGCTGTCTCTATCCTTAAACCACTTAAAGGTCTCGATGATGGCTTGTTTGACAATCTCGAGAGCTTTTGCAACCTCGAATATCCTCACTATGAGATCATCTTTGCGCTTCAGAACCAGAATGATCCCGCGCATAAAGTAGTAAAGAAAATAAAGGACAAATACCCGACAAGAGACATAACTATTGTCGTTGAACATTGTGACGAGGGGCTGAATCCCAAGGTGAACAACCTGATGACGGCATATAAGAGGGCCAAATATGCCTTGATATTGATTAGCGACAGTAATGTCCGCGTGGCAAAAGACTACCTGACTGATATTTCTAAGTATATGGATGACCCGTCTGTGGGGCTTGTGAGCAATATGATCCGGGGCGTAAGCGGTCGATCCCTTGGCGCATTTTTTGAAAACCTTCATCTGAATTCTTTTGTTGTAGGTGGTGTCTGTTTCCTCGACAAATATCTCAAGATGCCGTGTGTGGTGGGCAAATCAATGCTGATGAGAAAAGCCGAGCTTGAGGCCATAGGGGGCTTCGGATCTGTCAAGGATTTTCTTGCAGAGGACTACATCATCGGCAAAAGAATTCACGCGCTTGGCAAGAAGGTCCTCCTTTCTGGCCATCTCATCAATAATGTCAATGAATACTGGGGAGTAAAAAGATTTATAAACCGTCATACAAGATGGGGAAAGCTAAGATGGCAAATCGGTGGGGCGAAGTATTTTTCCGAATTGGCTGGCAATGCCGTATTCATATCCTTCCTGCCGATGGTCATAATGCCGGTGTCTAAAGTGTCTTTATTGTTCGCTGCGACTGTCAGTTCTCTGAAAATAGTTCATGATTTCTACGTCGGGAATAAACTTCGCACGGGGATGCATCCGTTACTATATTTATTGTCCCCTGTCAAGGATCTCGTCATCGGATTAGTGTGGTTTGTGCCAATCTTGAGCAAGACTGTCTCATGGAGAGGCAACAGATACATTATTGGAAAGGATTCTCTGCTTTCCCCATACCCTGAGAGAGAAACTAAAATATGGGGGCTGAGGGTTGTGACAGCTATCAAGACAAGACTGGCATGGTCAAAGACATAGTAAAGGAGGTGGATTATGTTGTCGCTTCAACTCGAAACATGCAGAAGTTCAACGGCCTTTGACGCTTGTCCCTTTGATGAGACGGACACAAATATTTGTTTAGCCTCATTGTCAGCTATGGTCATCGGTCCGAGTAAAAGGCGAGAGTATTGCTCTAACGACAATTTTGACAACTGCCCTATATTCTTGGCCAGGACTCTTAGAAGAACGTGATAATATGTCTAGACTGGTTAAGCATTGCATAAGGAGAAGCACGGAAACTTGGTAAGATCATTTCGTCGAGGGAGAATTACACAGTGTCCCGGAATCCAGGTTAAAGGACGCCCATTAGGCTTTTTGCGGAGATGGTGCGGGTCGAAGTAGATTAGATCACCTGCCATACTACCCTTGACGCCCAAATGCTCAATAACTTTCCGGTGCAGCCGTACAATAGGCATTCTGAAGTATATTGTCTCTGTGCTGAAGCGAGGTGCACAATTTTATGGGTACTGTCACCATATGTTCCATTTGCCACAAAACACGAAGCAAAAAAGGCCTGTGGAAGCAGAAAGAAAATTCAAAGGAAACGACTTCAGACGTTGTTTATTCCCATGTCATCTGTCCGGAATGCCTGAGGATATATTATGATGATCTGTTTGATGAAAAGGGATAGCAGGCGGGGCTATCGTGATTCTTTTATTCATAATGTAACGTTTTTTTAATAATGCTGTAACATTACGCGTGCTATCTTAAAAAATGATTTAAATCTGGCTAAGTCTCGCAATCTTTAATAACGCTGCGATCCTACATTTCAGAAGAAAGGCCCAAATATCCATTCTACTTTGATAGAGACGCTTTTCGGAGATCGAACATGTGAAAGGACACACGGGCAAATATGCGGAGCAAAGGGGGGAGAAAAGGAATATGTAATAAAAATTTAACCTTTTTGTAACAGAGCTGTAACAAAAAAAGTATATTCTAATAGATTAGACAAGGAGGCTTATATGAAAATATTCTTGAAAGTGGTCTTGGTATTGGCAGTTATACTGTCTTTCGCTCAGGTGGAAGCAGCGCAGACACTTAACGGTGCGGGAGCAACCTTCCCCTATCCTGTGTATGGAGCCTGGGCCTTTGATTATGAAAAGGTCACCGGGGTGAAACTTAATTATCAATCTATTGGCTCGGGCGGCGGCGTCAGACAGATTACAGAGAGAACGGTTGATTTTGGAGCATCGGATGATCCTTCGCAACCCGAGCAGCTTCAGAAGGATAAACTGTTGCAGTTTCCGGCTGTGATCGGCGGGGTTGTTCCGGTTGCTAACATTCAGGGTATTAAGGCTGGACAGCTTAAACTTGATTCGAACACTATGTGCAAGATATTTCTTGGTGAAATTAAATCATGGAATGACGACAGCATAAAGAAGATGAATCCAGGTCTCAAATTACCGCAGGGTGAGATCACCGTAGTCCACCGTTCTGACGGATCAGGTACCACGGCGATCTTTACTCATTACCTGTCAGAGACATGCCCCGCTTGGAAGGAGAAGGTTGGGGAAGGTAAAGCGATTCAGTGGCCTGTCGGCATCGGCGGTAAGGGAAATGAGGGTGTTGCCAACTATGTGCAGAGAGAGCACAACTCCATCGGCTATGTCGAATTTGCTTATGCAGAACAGAATAAGCTTGGTTACGCACAACTCAAAAACAAAGCAGGGCACTTTGTGCAACCCAACTTTTCAAGCTTTGAGGATGCCGCCGAGTCAGGTGACTTCGATGCCAAAAATGACTTTTACCTCTGGCTTACCAATGCGCCTGGCAAGAACGCCTGGCCGATTGCAGGTGCAACATTCATTCTTCTGGCGAAGGAAAAAACCGATTCCAACAAGAACGTCGTTAAGTTCTATGACTGGGCCTTCAAGAATGGCGATAAAAAGGCAAAAGAGCTTATTTATGTGCCGCTGCCCAAGGGTCTGAAAGACAAGATCAGGGCATATTGGAAGGCAAACGGCCTACAGTAGATCATCCCCTGAAGGGAGGGTCGGCTCTTTGTCGCCCTCCCTTTTCTTTTCGTTAAAGACATATTGAGCATATAAATGGCGACAACCTCAAAAAAGAATCCCGTAGACACGATCTTTTCAATTGTTACCGGGGCTGCATCCTTCACGGTAATAGTCCTTATTGTCGCTATTCTGTATGAACTCGTTCATGAGTCAGCACCGGCGATCGCCAGGTTTGGCATCTGGGGATTCCTTTCTTCAACCGACTGGAATCCTGTCAAGGAATCCTTTGGCGCCCTCACAAATATTTATGGAACAATTCTTACGACCTTTCTTTCCTTGTTGCTGGCAATCCCTGTCGCGATAGGCATTGCTGTCTTTGTCACGGAGATATCCCCGAACTTTCTGAAAGGGCCGATAGGCATTGCCATTGAGCTTTTGGCGGCGATACCAAGCATAATATACGGCATGTGGGGCCTTTTCACTCTTTCGCCGATCATGAGCGGATACGTCGAGCCCTTTCTGAAAGGGATATTTGCGGATGTACCGGTTATCGGCATTCTTTTTCAGGGAACCCCTATGGGCATAGATATACTGACCGCAAGCATAATCCTGAGCATAATGATCATACCATTTACCGCCAGTATATCTAGAGACTCCTTCAATCTTACACCTGCTGTCGTTAAGGAATCCGCGTATGCCCTTGGGACCACAAAGTGGGAAGTGGTAAGGGATATTGTCATACCATATTCAAAACTCGGGGTATTCGGAGGAGTAGTTCTTTCTCTTGGCAGGGCACTTGGTGAGACAATGGCTGTCGCATTCGTGCTTGGAAACAATCACAGGATAACAACATCGCTCTTTGACGCAGCAGCGACGATTACTGTTACCCTTGCCAATGAATTTGCAGAGGCGGACAAGGACATTTATCTGTCCGCTTTATTTTATCTTGCGCTGGTGCTCTTCGTAATGAGCTTCATCACCCTTGCCATAGCAAAGTTCTTTCTCCTCAAGGCGGAGCGGAAGTACTCGCGATGACAAGAGAACAATTGAGGAAGGCTGAAGGATTCGCAGCTCTCCTGCTGAGCACCCTCGCTGCATTTTTGGGTCTTTTTTGGCTCGTATTCATCCTCGGCGATGTGCTTATCCACGGGATAAAAGCCCTGAATTTGAGTTTGTTCGTCAATGACCCGGTACCTCCGGGAGTTGAGGGAGGGGGACTGAGAAACGCCTTTGTCGGGCAGTTGCTAATCACTATCGGCGCTACGCTTATAGGTGTGCCTGTAGGCGTGCTTGGAGGCACGTTCCTGGCAGAATATGCGCGCGGGAGCAAGATAGCGCGGGTTATCAGCATCTTGGCAGACATCATGGTCAGTGTCCCTTCCATCGTAATCGGCACCTTCATTTATGCTATTCTCGTCAAACCGATTGGGCACTTCAACGGATGGGCAGGGGCTATCGCTCTTTCGATCATCATGATACCGGTTGTCCTGAGGACAACCGAGGACATGCTTTCACTTGTGCCGTGGACGTTGAGAGAGGCCGCTTTTGCCCTTGGTGCTCCTTACTATCAAGTGATTACCAAGGTGGTCTATCGTGGGGCAGCCACCGGAATCCTGACAGGCATCTTGCTGTCAATAGCGAGGGTGGCCGGAGAAACTGCACCCCTTCTATTTACATCATTCAATAATGCATTTTTTTCGGTCAACATGGGACAGTCTATTGCCTCGCTGACAGTCACAATATTTCAATATGCCATGGGGCCTTACGACAGCTGGCATGAACAGGCCTGGGCTGCAGCATTCGTGATTACGATATTCATCCTCCTGCTTACCATCACAGGGCGGATAATCATAAAATGGAGGTATAAATAGTGGCCGAAACGGTTGAGATTGAGGTCAAAATGCTAGATTTTTCATACGCCGGCAATATTCATGCCCTCAAAAAAATTAATCTGTCTGTTTATAAGAACTCGGTTACAGCGCTGATCGGCCCTTCCGGATGCGGCAAAACAACCCTGCTCAGATGCTTCAATCGTATGCATGATCTTTATCCCGGCAACAGATACGAAGGGGAGATCATGTTTCAGGGGAAGAACGTTCTGGCAGACGGGACGGACCACATCAACCTCAGGAGCCGGATAGGGATGGTCTTTCAGAAGCCTACCCCTTTCCCTATGAGCATATTTGACAATATAGCCTATGGCTTGAAACTCAAGGGTATCACTAAGAGGTCCAACCTCTCCGAGAGGGTAGAACGTGCATTGCACCATTCGGCGTTATGGGATGAGGTGAAAGACAAACTCCATGCGAGTGCTTACGAGCTTTCAGGCGGACAACAGCAGCGACTCGTTATTGCTCGGGCCTTAGCTGTAAATCCTGAGGTCCTGTTGTTTGACGAGCCCACATCTGCACTCGACCCCATCTCAACAGCCAAGATCGAAGAGCTAACTGAAACCTTGAAGAAGGAAGTAACTTTAGTCATCGTAACCCATAATATGCAACAGGCGGCGAGGATTTCTGATTGGACTGGTTTTCTTATGCTGGGTGAACTGATAGAATACGACAGGACTGATAAGATATTTACCGCGCCTTCGGAAAAACTGACCGAAGACTATGTGACGGGGAGGTTTGGTTAATGAGTATTTTTGATGATGAACTGCAACAGCTAAAGGAGAAAATTCTTAAAATGGGATCTCTGGTTGAGGATGCGATAAAGAATTCAATTCACGCCCTTGTAAATCGGGACAATATGTTAGCAGTAAAGGTGATCGATAACGACAAAATTGTAAACATGCTGGATGTCGAAATTGACGAAGAGTCAATACGACTTATCGCCCTGAGACAGCCAAAGGCCAGTGATCTCCGCTTTATCACCACTGCCATGAAGATAACGACTGACCTTGAAAGGATGGGGGATCTCGCCGTTAACATTGCGGAACGCGCGCTTGAACTTAATGAAGAACCGCTTTTGAAACCATATATTGACATTCCGAAAATGAGGGCAATTGCTCAAGGTATGACGCGGGATGCGCTTGATGCTTTTGTGCGCAAGGATAAACAACTCGCCACTGATGTGATCATGAGAGATGACGAGGTGGACGATCTTAGGGATGCCATCTTGCGGGAACTTGCCTTTTTCATGGTCCAGGACCCGACGACCGTAACGCGCGCGATGAAGATCACCTTTATTGCCCAGTACCTTGAGCGTATTGCTGATCACGCGACAAATTTAGCGGAGATGGTCATCTACCTCATTGAAGGGAAGATCATAAGGCACACGTTTCCGCATACGGAGAAACAATAATAAATTTCCCCTATCCAGTCACGACTTTTCCTCTGGGCACGCTCCTCGTTGCATTTAGCTGGTATTGGCTCTTCCAAAAGGCACCAGGTATAAGATGATTCATCTTTTTGATAGCAATGATTTTTTTGAGTGAAGAACTCCGTATCTTCTAACAGACTCCTGCCATGCTACCCGTAGGGAGTACTTAACGTCAGTCTCACTTCTTACAATGTTCGGTAGCGGTGGGAAGAGACTGTTACCATTAACTAAATCTTGTGTGATGTGCACGAAACACTCGAAAAAACAATGGTACCGCAAAGAATAAGGACCTCACACTTTTTTGCAGAAAGAGTACAGGGGTAGTCGGAAAGATGACCCCTGTACTCAAGCGGGATCCTGCTCTTCCTGTAAAAAACATCAACGGGAGACGATCCGAAGAAAAAGAGATCAAATAGAATTAGACAGTGTTCACTGTAACATGTCGCTGGGGGGTACTTATGCGGCCAGAAAACCGTGTGGTTATAGTCATGAAATAAGCCAGAAATGATAGAGTACGCAACGTTAGACAGAAACTGCATAATAAATTGTTAGTGCAAAAGAACTCGGGAGACATGTATGGGGAAGAACGGTGTCATGAATATTTTCAGAAATTGAACTATAAGAATAAACTTCTCTCATTCTTCTTCAACAATTTATATACAGAGCAAGATTTTTCGGCCCTGGCGTTCTTGATGATGCTTGGCTGGTTTTACTACAAAAATGCAGGAGACCTCATTGGCGGCTCGCTCCCTATGGCTTAAAGGATGGCTAAGAAGTTCACATCCCTTGGGGGCAAGCTGACTTTTGGCAAAAAAAGTGACGAATATCATCGTCGAGAATGATACGGCTACCGGTATTTCCCTTGCGGATGGAACAATAACTAAGGCTGATTATGTTGTTAGTGCTGCTAATGGCCATGCGATACTCTATGAAATGCTTAAGGGGAACTATCTGACCAATCAGATAGAAGATGCATATGCCACATGGCCGCTGTTTACGCCACTTGTACAATTTTCTTTTGGTATTAACAAAGAAGTGCTCACTGAGTATCCAGTGCAGACCTACCTTGCAAAAGGTCAAAAGATCGGCCGAGCACAATTGAATTCGGTTTATACAATGATGAATTATTGCTTTGACCCAACTATGGCACCGGAGGGAAAGACGGTCATCATCCTGCGTTATGAAAGTTCATGGGAACTTTAGAGGGATTTGGAAGGAGAGGTTATAAGGCTGAAAAAAAGCAAATCGAACAAGATTCGTTTAGCATTATGGAAAAGCATCTGCCTGGCATAACAATACAAGTTGAGGTATTCGATATTGCCACACCCAAGACAGATGTACGATACACCGGGGTCTGGAAAGGTGCTTATGAAGGTTTCATGCCAACGAGCAAAAATATCACTAAGAGCCTTAAAATGACATTGCCGAGGCTTAGTAACTTTTATATGTGCGGATAATGGCTTTTCCCTGAGGGGGGCTACCTCCATCTGCACAGCCGGGAAAGTGGGTGTTACAGTTGATGTGCAAGCAAAATAAAAAAGAAAGACGCAGGGGTCTACGCAGTTGACAAGCTCATCATTGTAATTTTACGCTGCCGGATACTGACAGGTGTATCTTCCAAAGGGCCCTGCGCGGAAATGCCCAAGTGCAGACAAAATGGGCATAGCAGCCAGCTAGTCTTTTCTTCAGCCAAACTCTCGGTCGTCTTGAGGAGTGATCGAGTGGGCACGCACCAGATCAGTGATTCATCGACTCAGGAGGCCATCAAGAGCAATCTACGCAGTGGTAATCCGCCCTTGCGTAAGGATCAACAATCTATCAGCAAGTCTATCCGCCTGGCGCATGTCATGGGTTGTGAGAATAACCGTAGATTTTTTTTCTTTTTTTAGTCTCAAAATAATCTCCTCTATAATCTCTCTATTCTTGACATCGACAAAGGCAGCCGGCTCATCAAGGAAAAGCATCTGCGGATCGATGACGAGCGCCCTCGCGATACCGAGTCGTTGAGTCTCGCCGCTCGAAAGCGAAAGGGCAGCCTGATTCTTCTTATGTCTTAACCCCACAAAATCAATTGCACTAGTTACGCGGTCGCTGATTGCTTCTCTTTCAAGACCTCTTATCTTAAGGCCGTATGCCACATTGTTGAAAACGGTTGTATTAAAGACTCCTATCTTGGGGAGCACAAGGGTAATCTTTCTGCGTAGTTCGATATCATGGGGTAGGACTTGACCATTCGATATGTAATCAACCCGTCCCCGATCATACTGCTCGAGAAGGGCGCAAATTCTAAAAAGCGTGGATTTTCCGGTCCCGTTGTCACCCATCAGAACGTATATGTCGTTGCCATCAAATGAAAACGATGCTCCCTGAAGAATCACAGAGCCATTATACTGTTTCCAGAGATTGGATACATTCAAAAGCAAACTCATGATCGCACCTGTGCCACCCCCCGCTTCTGCGCAAAGTGTAAGGCAAGATTAATAAGAAGAGAAATGCCGAGAAGGATTGTACCCAGTGCAAGCGCCAGTTCGAAGTTACCCTTGTCCGTTTCCAAAGCTATCGTCGTCGTCATCACCCGTGTAAAACCGGCGATATTGCCTCCAACAATAAGTATTGCCCCCACCTCGGCCATTACCCTTCCAAAGCCTGCAATTATTGCTGCCATTATACCGTAGCGGGCCTCTCTTATGATGGTCCAGGAGACCTGAAGGGGGGTCGCTCCAAGGGTCATGGAGGCCTGCTTTATTATGGGATCAACAGCAATAATTGCCGAATGACCGAGAGATGTCACAATAGGAAAGGCAAGGATGCTTTGTGCGATGATCATTGCTGCCGGAGTGTAAAGGAGTGCCATAAAACCAAGGGGCCCGCTCCTTGATAACAAAAGATAGACGAAGAGACCAACAACTACTGGAGGTAGCCCCATAAAGGTGTTGAGCACGCTGAGCAGCAGCCCTTTTAAAGGGAACTTCTTAAATGCGAGCAGTGCGCTGAGGGGAAGACCCAAAATAGTGGCGGCAACAAGGGCAGCACCCGAGACCTTTAGGGAGAGGAATATGATGCCGAGCAGTTCTGCATCCAAATGCAGAATGAGCCAAAATGCCTTGGTGAATCCTTGAATTATGGAAGTCATTCCTTAATAACTAAAAAAGGAGAGAAGCAACGGGTTGATGATACATGACCTTTTTAACCAAAGGTTCTCTTTCCCTTAATGCTGTTTCTTTATCCGACTCTTATTTGAGGTGAAATCGTGAATACTTCACATAGAGATGTATTCACGTCAGTTAATCATGCTCATTATCTTCAAAGGTGAATTAATGTTATCACTTCCCGTCCGTGCATACCATTGAAGGCACTATTGAAGACTCTTCAGCAAAAACATAGCTCTGTCAGTGCCGGGAATGAGGAAGTAGGATAGCTCCCAATCTAGCACCAGGTCAAACCACACGCCAGCGTACCATGAAGTCAGGGATGGTGTGCGATAAGTATTTGTCAGATGTTCTTCGCAGCATTCTCGGACTCTCTTAACCGCGTAATCACTGAGGGCATCGATCAGTATGCTGATTTTCTCTATCCCTGATAGTGGTATCTCATTATTTGGCATTCGGGATGAAAAGGGCATTGCCGTTACTATCCTTAAAAGAGGCGATCGCTTGCTGAGCCTCCTTCGAGATGAGCCAGTTGATAAACTCCATAGCCTCCCTATACTTCACGTGCTTATGCTTTTCAGGGTTTACCGCCATGACACCGTACTGATTAAAGAGTATAGGATCACCTTCAAGGACGATCAACATGTCAAGCTTGTCCTTATCCTTCGTCGCAAGCCACGTTCCTCTGTCAGTCAGGGTATAGGCCCTCTTTTCGTTTGCAATTCTCTGGGTCTTTTCCATTCCCTGCCCGACATCGAGATACCACTTCTGTCTGTTTGGTTCTATCCCGACCTTCTTCCATATGAACAGTTCTTTTGTATTGGTGCCAGAATTGTCGCCACGGGACACGAAGGAGGACGATTCCGCGATCTTTTTGAATGCTGCGGCAGCAGATTTGATGCCCTTTATTTTTGCGGGATCATTGGTGGGGCCAATTATTACAAAATCGTTGTACATAACGTCATGACGATTTACAAAATAGCCTGCTTCCACAGCCTTCAGTTCTTGCTCTTTCGCATGAACAAAGGCAACATCGGCATCACCTCTTTTGCCCATTTCTATGGCTGCACCAGTCCCACGCGCCACGACCTTCACCTTAATCCCTGTTTTCTTCTCAAAAAGGGGAAGAATGTAAGCAAACAGGCCTGAGTTCTCTGTACTTGTCGTGGATGAGCAGATGATGTCCGTTGCGGCAAACGCAGTGCCTGCAACAGATAAAATCAACATGACAGTCAGCAGTAATGCAATCTTCATCATTTTACAGCCTCCGATTTAATGACGTTCAAAGTTCCTTTCCTTCCGGTGAGTTTGGGAAGAAAAGCGGTTCGCCATATTTGTCCTTGCCGATATCCCTGATAATGATTTGGGCTTCTATCCCGCCCAGCCATTCAATGAACTGAAGAGCACCTTTATGGTTGACCTGAGGTAACCTGGCAGGATTGACCGGGATAAGCATCATGTAGTTCAGGAGGACGTTATCTCGTTCCACAAGGATCTGCAACGTTATCTTCGACTTCATGGTGACATAGGTGGCCAGCTCCATCATGGTGTATGCCTGCTTCTCATCCGTATAAGCTAAAGTCGGCGCATTGCCCTTGGCCCTTCCTTCAAAAACGTTGTACCAGGACCCCTGCGGCTCCACTCCAGCCTTCTTCCAGACTTCCAGTTCCTTCATATGTTTCCCTAACCTGTCGCCCCTTGACACGAAAGCTGACTGGGCTTGAGCGATCTTACGTAACGCAATCGCCGCATTTTTGTCACCCAGAATGCCCGCCGGATCGTTCGCTGGCCCTAAAACTAGAAAGTCATTGTACATAAGGTCGTAGCGTTTTGTTCCGTAACCCTCGGTTACAAATTTCTCTTCAAGTGTGCGGGCGTGAACGAGCACAAGGTCGTACTTCCCTGTTTCTGCCAAATTCAGAGCCTGACCGGTGCCGGCTCCCGTATGTTCCACTGTGATCCCTGTCTTCTTTTTAACGGCCTCCTCCAAAATCGTAATAATGCCTGCGTCAATGGGGCCGATAGTGCTGGCAAGCATGATCTTGCGGGGTTGTTCTGTTTGGTCGGCGCCGAAGACTGGCATGCTACATACACATATTGCTGTAAAAATAGAGGACAATAAAAGCGTGTTGGCGGCCTTTTTTACGCGCAAACTATCTTCCTTTCTTCTTTCCCTCCGACACGGGAATCACGTCTGGATAAAAGAGATTGACACCATGTTTGATATATGATGCTATTATTTTCTGTCCCTCGGACGACGTAACGAAGGCAATAAAGTCCATAGCTTCACGATATCTGACAGTGGGGAATTTTGCCGGGCTCACCGCCATGACGCCATACTGATTCTTCAGGAGAGGATCGCTCTCAACCATAATTTTCAGTCGCACCCTTGACTCAAAATTCAGGAATGTGCCGCGGTCAGAAAGCACATAAGCCTTTTTCTGATCTGCTAGGAGGAGAGTGTCTCCCATCTTGGCGCTGGCTTCAATGTACCAATTCTGCCCCTTCGGTGTTACACCGGCGTCGTCCCAGATGTCCAACTCTTTTGCATTAGTGCCGGAATCATCGCCTCGCGAAACGAAGGCTGCTTCTTTTTCCGCTATGAGCTCAAAAGCGTCAATCGCACTTTTCAACCCCTTGATGTGCGCCGGGTCGGTTTTGGGTCCCAGAATGACGAAGTCGTTATGCATGACCAGTCTTCGGTTCACTCCGTATCCCTCGGCCAGGAACTTCTCTTCCCTGAAGGGATCATGGACAAAGAGTACGTCTGTCTCCCCTTTTTTCGCAATTCGCAACGCCTTGCCAGTTCCTACCGCTATCACTTCGACCGACACGTCATACGGCGAGGATTTCTCGTAGGCTGGGATCAAAATATCAAAGAGTCCGGAATTCTGCGTGCTCGTTGTTGAGGCGATGACTAGCCTCGTTTTTCCTTTCGACATGATATATTTACCCCCGTTCTGCAGACTCTCGCCACAGCTCGCGAGTTTTTTTCTTCTGCAGCTTCAGAAAAGTTTGAAAGTCAGTATAAAGCTCCCAGAAAATGACAATAGTCCTGTCCCCTTCTTTTGTAAGGTGAGTTCCGCCGCCATTCCTACCGCCGGTTGCCGCTTCGACAAGAGGCTTCGGCGACTGTCTGTTCATTGAGTAAACAAGTTCCCAGGCATGACGGTATGAAATTGCCATAGATTTTGCCGCTTTTGTAATAGAGCCGTGTTCGCGTATTTTTTCAAGGAGGATTATTCTGCCATATCCAAGAAAGGTGCCTTCTGTTCCATCGATCCAGAGACGGCCACGAAGGCCGGGGGAAGAGGCTTCTTTCTTCAGAGAAAGCACTTTTTTCCTATGCATAGCGTAATATAATATAGAGAATAACGCTACGTCAATCCTCGAAAGTTCGTTAACATTAAATTGACAAATAACGATCTCTTTTGGTGATCGCCTCCATTGTCTGAATGATTGTCAGGACAACCCGGGCATCTCACTATCTTCCGAGATTCCTTGGATCTGGTTAGCCCGCTTTGAGAACCGAGCTATTGCCAGCTTGCTCTTTTTTTTGTAATTTTTTGATTGTATTCAATATCAATATTATAATAATTGAATGGATTAAACCGTTAATTATGATGGAAGGTGAAAAAAAAGCCTCTGCACAAAAGGAGATGGAAATGAAAAAGGCAGTTTGTCTTGTCTTTGTCGTCTTGGTACTGCTCTTTGCAATCACGATTCCAGGCTATGCACGTGATGGAGGCGGAGGTTATTATGGCGGGGTGGCTATTATGGTGGCGGCGTCTGGATTGGACCGGGATGGGGCGGATGGGCTCCGTGGTGGTGGGGCTCGCCATACTATTGGTACGATCCATACTATTCGTATTATCCGGACACGTTGGCTGTCATCCAACAGCAGCCTCAAACATATATCCAGCCCACCCCTCAACCAGCAGAACAGTATTACTGGTATTTCTGCCCGAATCCCCAGGGCTACTATCCTTACGTGAAAAAATGCCCCACAGGCTGGTTGAAAGTTGTTCCACCGTCTGCACCGGACGATGAGCAGTGAAGGCATGGTGAAGCGTGACAGCATTGTTTATCTATCTCTGGGTCTTGCGGCGCCAGTCGGATGTGCGACCGTCTCTCCATGTCTTAGTGTTATGGCCTTGCCGGGTCCGGAAAGGCTTTGATCAATTTCAGGCTGATGACACGATACGCAAGTGCGCGAAAGCAAAGCAGATCGAGCTGTCCTCTCCGGCGACGATGAATCAGAGTAGCTCCACACGAGCAGCTGTCGGAAACAGCCACAGGCGGCAACCCGGTCAATTTTACGGGCTCGCAGCTCAGCGTTGGAACTATATCGCATGTAAGTAGTACATCCATGCGACAGGAAGTGAGATTTTAGGTATGATGGCGTGGCCACGCTATTCCAAGACCATTGTGACTTCACTGCTGCCGCCCACAAGCTTAGGCAATTTGTGTCCGACATAAGCTCTGCTTTACCCAGTTACGTGGTTTCAAGCGCAATAGAGGTGGTCAGCTGTAAAGTATAGGGAGATTTCCATGGGGCTCCACGACTGCAAAGAAGAAAGCATGTAACGATCAAATTGGTTAGAGGCTTTCGATGGGTTAAGCAATTTGTATAGATCATAAGTGGTTGGTATGATGCTGCGATAGAAGATAATCGGATTCCTTCTCAGGTTCTATGGCACAGCTGCTTAACACGTACCGCAAACGATAGACCATATCGATTATCAGTACTAACAATATTCATAGGCATTTTCGCGGTACAGTGCATATGAAATGGTAAAAGATCCCAAGGTATCGACTCTGCGCATTGACGGCAACAATATATCATGAGAAGAATTCTCCATGTGGATATGGATGCTTTTTTTGCTGCGGTTGAAGAGAAGCGCCACCCGGGGCTTCGTGGCAAACCTGTTGTCATAGGGGGATCAGGAGATCCGACAAAAAGAGGAGTCGTATCAACGGCATCATATGAGGCTCGAAAATATGGCATTCATTCTGCTATGCCGTTGCAAATGGCATTTAAACTTTGCTCGCATGCCGTCTTTCTTCCTGTCGATTATGAAGAATACGTAAAAGTCTCATTAATTATTAAGGAAATACTCAAAGAAATTAGCCCGGCGATAGAAGATGTGGGTATTGATGAGGCTTTTCTTGATATATCAGATATTCAAAAGACATCTGAGCTCGTCGCTATGGAGATCAAAGAAAAGATCAAAACTCACACGGGTCTGACGTGTTCGATTGGTATTGCCTCAAACAAGCTTCTTGCAAAGATGGCATCGGACTTGCAAAAACCGGATGCACTCACCCTCCTGACCGCTGATGATATAGAACGTCGCATTTGGCCTCTGCCAGTCAGGAAGCTTTGGGGCATTGGTCCCAAGACAGAGGGCTATCTCAAAGACATGTCGATCCACACCATAGGGGACCTAGCGAAAATCCCTCTGGAAAGACTTATTGAACATTTCAGGCCGTCATATGGGACCTATCTGCACAATGCATCTCGGGGTATTGACAACACTCCATTGATAACCGAGTGGCAACTAAAAACTACAAGCAGAGAGACTACATTTCAAACGGATACGAACAGCTGGCAGGTCATAGCCAAGAGTCTGGCCGAATCAGTAACAGATGTCGTTGAAGATATGAAGAGAAGGGGATACAAGGGTAAACATGTTACCGTAAAAATAAGATTCAGCGACTTTCAGACGCAGACAAGGGCTTGCACACTGAAAGAACCTACAAACAATTTAGAGTTCATCAGGAAAACAGCATTTTTGTGTCTGGGCAAGTTTCGGTTAAAGAAGAAAGTACGTCTAGTAGGCGTCAGAATAGGGTTGTCAAAATAAATATTATCGGAGTGACTAACACCTGACGTTGCGCACCGTGAGATGTCGACGGTTCTCTTGGGTTACCAACATAACCGGGACATCTGAGCGCAGTGCCAATCTCCCCCTGTGAGCATTTGTCCTCGCAACCCTACTTGTTTGGAAATCATATAACGGGTAGGGAGCCGACAGTCTTCTGGTCCGCTTTAGAGCGGAAGGGACATCTTTAAGGGAGTGACCTCTGGGTATGGTCAAAGATCTTCATTGGTGTCTGGCACAGTGGAGACCGGATCCGAATCACAAAGGAAGAACGGCATTGGTAGGATCATCGGCAGCTCATAAGAGAGAAGGGGGAAGGATATTCCTCGAACAGATAGCTTTCTTTCTTAGCAGATGCCCACTAAAAGAGGTGGGTGAGATTCAATGAGGTACAAAAATCGGGTTGTCTTCAATAGCAATGCGCGAGACTACTATTGTGAGGTGCCCTTGATCTCGATGACCTCTTCAACAGTACGCAGGGCTCGATGAAGCGCGAAGAAGCCGCCCCCTCAACTGCCGCAGGCAGTTAAGGGACGGGTAGTTCACATTGGCAGTAAACCAAATATTCCCCTCTTTATCTGACACGAGCCCATGAGGTTCTTAGTGATTGGTCTTTAAGGAATATTCCTTGACTTGGCCTGTTTGTGGATTTAGCCTTCCAATGGTATTGGACCCCATGCCCGCATACCATAGCGCGCCATCAATTCCTACGGCTGGGTCATGAGGGAGGGAATTTGGTGTAGGAAGGATCCATTCCTTAATATCAACTGAATCTACCTTGGCAGCAAAGATGAAAGCTGGTGCCGCTATAAGAAGAAATAGAGTCGGGAGAAATGTTATTTTGATTGATTTTGCCTCAATAACGCTTTTTTGAGTGCTCAATTGAAGTATGCATTCATAAAAAGAGGGGTGAAACACTCTTCATCAATATGTATGTCATAGCTGTACACGCTTTGAAGGGAACTCATCATTCTTGTCGATATCTCTCTGGTGCACAACAATTCCTAACAGAGGAAGCCTGTAATGGAAAAATTCAGTATTTTATTCTTGAAATATAGACTGTGTGGCTTATATCCATAAGCTTAGGTGCGGCGCCAATATCAAGGACTTATTTGTAACAACATGCTGAAAAAACATATCATTGCTTAGTTCCTTCTGGCATATCTTCTCAACTTCTCTAGGTCAGATGTTATACTTAACATACAGTAGTAAAGGAAACTTTTTTTGTTTCCTACGTCATTACTTGGGAGGGATGAGCCATGAAGGTCGTCGTGATCGGTGCAACGGGGACAATAGGCAGAGCTATCGTGCAGGCTATGGGAGATCGCTATGACGTGATTCCCGTGAGTCTTAATAAATCTGCGATTAAGGTTGATATTGCGGAAAAGACATCTATCACAAAGATGTTCGAGATGACAGGGCGGGTCGATGCGGTGATCAGCGCAGCGGGACTGGCAAAATTCGGGCCCATGAGCTCGCTTACCGATGCGGACTTTGCACTTGGTTTGGACAATAAACTGATGGGGCAAGTCAACTTGGTGCGCATAGGCATCGATTACGTAAGCGACAATGGATCATTTACGCTGACGAGTGGCATATTAAGCCGTAAGCCAATGAAGGGTTCTTCTGCAATCAGTTTGGTAAATTCGGCTCTTGAGGGCTTTATCCGTGCCGCTGCGTTGGAAATGCCGCGCGGCATCCGCATTAACGTGGTAAGTCCCAATTGGGTAATAGATACGCTGAAGGCATTCAAAATGGATCCATCGATCGGGACTCCCGTCGAGGTGATTGCGCTTGCTTACGTAAGGGCCCTGGAAGGTCTCGTGAACGGCGAGGTGCTAGACGCAATTGAGTAGGCTTTTCTTGCATGAGACTAAGAATCTCTACCCAATGCCTAATGCGACTGGGGACGTTCAAGACTGAGAAAAGAGGAGTTTATGTACCGAAAACTCACTAAAGGATCCGACAGCAAAGTCAATAACGTATGCGGTGTTTACAGCTTCATGGATATAGTGGCCAAGGCGGCTGAAGAGTATGCGGCAGATCACACGACGCCCATGTCGACGTTACTCGAAGAAATTGCTCACTTCACTATGACAAAGACACCCTATCCCAATATGCTTACTGGCCGGGTCGAAGGTCGTTTCCTGCAAATAATTGCTCAATTGTCCGGAGCGCAACACATTGTCGAAATTGGTACCTTCACCGGGTACTCGGCCCTTGCCATGGCCGAGGTTTTGCCGGATAACGGTGAAATTTTGACCATCGAGCATAATAGAGATCATGCTAATATTGCGCAGGACTTCTTTGACCGGAGCCCGAGCGGCTTTAAGATCAGCCTGCGAACAGGCGAGGCCTTGGACATCCTGAAGACCCTTCCGGATGCGAAGTCAGATCTTGTTTTCGTGGATGCAGACAAAGAAAACTACAGCGCCTATTACAGAGAGTCAATGCGAATTTTGCGAACTGGCGGCTTGATACTTGTCGATAATGTTCTTTGGTATGGCAGGATTTTCGATCCGAAAGACAACGACAGCCAAGCGATTGCGGACTTCAATGAACTGGTGAAAATGGACGATCGAGCTGAGACGTTGTTCCTCACCATCCGTGATGGGATTTATTTGATACGGAAACGTGGTAGCGATAAAACAAGCATTTCTTGATTAGCCGTGAGTGTGTTTATAGACATGGCCTATTAGAGACAGGCTTTGGGCATGGTTCTAGCAGGTATGCATACGAACTTGAAAGTAACAGTACTTTTGATGCTCAATTCTGTCTAGATTCAATCTACTGATTTTTCGGGAGTCCCTCATCACTCAGCCGCGCGTGGTAGAAACTTTGTGGAATAGTTGCCCTATATGAGCAGGAGTAAAGTTTGTCTCGGCATAACTTTTGAGACTGAAACGTCAAAATACTTCACATTATTTATTATTTTGATATCTAAATTAATCAACAAAGAGTGACACATGGGCTGAAGCGGATCGCTCATCAACAGAAGTGCCCGTTTGAACATTGGGCGAAAGCTTTCAAACCATTGATGGATTAAAGGACCCAGATGACGGGGCGGTGTCACGTCACGATCTGTGCCAGCGTATGGGTGTGGATTCCTTACGCCACTTGACTTGATATACTCGGCAAACCAGTAGAGTCTGTTTTGTATGACGGCTGGGAGTCTGCAATCTAGGTGCGACCATTGACGCTGAAGACTCTGAGACCTTCCACAGACGCTTTATTTACAGCATTGCTTTAAGAAAGCCATTCTCCTTAAAATATGTGCATGTGTGAATTGTGCACAAAACACGGTGACGGGATGATATGGTATAAGAATGCTGCGAACTATGCGCAGGATTTGTTATCAGATCTGAATCGTAGGGAATACATAGAGCACTTTTTTGAGTCAACAATTAAAAATGGTTTTCAGACCATCGGACGCTTAGAGGCTCTTTTTAGGAAAAAGGGTTCTTTGCCAGTCTCCGTGAAGAGAGCTATTGAAGAAAGGGCTATGATTGAACACTTCGGACAGGTGCTCCCGATAGAGGAGATTAGGGATTTGATGATGAAAGCCAGTACAGTCGTTCGCATACCGTGTGCCTGTCGCTGGACTGGTCAGAAAAAAGAAGTCAGGTGTTGTTATTGTATTTCATTTGGCCCCGATCCTTGGTATAACGGTATCAATATGAGTTACTTCGGGAAAGCACCTGACATGGGGCTCGAAGCTCTCACAAAACAAGATGCAATACGACAGATGGAAGAAATGGAGGAGCGCGGAGCTATACATTCGGTCTGGACTTTGATGACTCCCTTCATAGGATCAGTTTGTAACTGTGCTCTCGATGGTTGCCTTGCCCTTCGCACTCAGTCGAACATCGGTGTAGAAACTCTGGCGAGAGCTGAATATGTGGCCAGGGTGAACGAAGAACTGTGCATTGGGTGTGGCAATTGCAAGATCCGCTGCCAGTTCGATGCCATTAGTGCCAAATATGAAAAGGGCAAAGATATTTGTGTTATTGAACGCCATAAATGTTTCGGCTGTGGACTATGCCGTAAGGCTTGTGAAGTAGCGGCGATTTCGTTGGAATTGAGATAAGGTTTTCCTCTGCTAGACGCCTTCGATTTTTAGATAGTATTTTGATGAAGTTCTGAGAGTAAAAGTGTTTTTCTCGGGTCTTGGCCAATTAATGCGTAGTATTAAAATATTTCAATCATGCTGAAATAATTTGTTGAAATAATAATAGTATTCAAAGGATCTATAAAGAATCTATAATGCTATAATCATAATATTTAACAATACGGAGAAGCGAGGCCTTATATCTGCGCTAAAGTGAAAACTGCGTTAAGATGGGAATGCAGATTTAACGCATGGAGGTTTCTGGAGAGTTATCGACGTTATCAATCAGAATCCTTAGACTAATATTAACTTCAAGGATATGCAGCAGAGGGTTTATAGGATATTCCAAAATGAGGGGGAGGTCATCATAAATCAATGAAGAAATGAGATAAAATCTCTTTCGTTCATGTCATTCAAACAGCATAGTAGAGTAGAAGGGAACATGCGGAAAAAGCTTCGAGTTTTCATTAGGGTATCGATATTTATGATTACCTTTTATGTAATGGCAAGTATCTATTCTCTGGCTGCTGCAGCACAGATGGCAGCTGATGCCGTTTCTAAGGGTGTGTGGGGGCAGGAGAAAATGCAAGAGCCACAGCACGAGAAGAAGCAAGACAAGGAGAGCTGGCTTTGTCGGGAATGCAAGAAATTGAGCTTGCGTCCCAGGCATGCATGTGCCCAGATCGATGCGGCCAGCACGCCTCTGAGATTCCCGCCTTTAAACAATCCACGAAAGAGAGGCTCTCTCGATTGAAAGCACTTTATGATGAAGGAGCCATTGGGGAAAACAACAATGGCTCCTTCATAGAGACAAGAGACACGGCAGTCCTGCACTTGAAACAGAAGGCGGATGTTACTCGTTTTGCTGCACAGGGAAATCAGGTGCGGAAGTCGCTCTATTCGGAGATTGTCAAGGCTAACAGATATGGGTTTGAGGTAGTCGCCCAAGTTCGAAAGATCGTCTCCATAGTTGGCGAGGAATCTCCCAGTTTGGCCGGTGAATTCAAAATGATAGTGGTCTGCGGAAAAGAAGAAATAGCAGAGGTGTCTTGTTATGTCTGAACTAACTCCCCTCATGAAACAGTTTTTCAGCGTCAAGGAGAAACATCAGGATGCCATTGTCCTCTTCAGACTCGGTGATTTCTATGAGATGTTTGGGGAAGACGCAAAGGTGGCGTCTCGCATTCTTCAGATAGCCCTGACAAGTCGCGACAGAAGTAAGGACGAGCCTATTCCCATGTGCGGTATGCCATATTTTTCTGCAGATTCCTATATCGCGAAACTGATCAAGGCAGGACATAAAGTTGCGATTTGTGAGCAGATGGAGGATCCGAAGTCGGCAAAAGGCATTGTTGAGAGGGCAGTAGTAAAGGTGATAACTCCTGGAACCCATATCCCAGAACAGCCAAAAGAAAATGCTTATATAATGTGCGTCTTTCCCTATCAAAGCACTAACGGGATTGCCGTTGCGGATTTGTCGACAGGGGAGTTTGTTGTCTATGAGACTAATAAGCCAATAGGAGATGAGATAGGGCGGTTCGAGCCTAGGGAGATTCTTTGCCCTCAAAGTATCAAGGATAACGTGCATTATCAACAATCATTTTACGGACTCTACGTTTCTTACTATGACGATTGGTATTTTGATTATATTGAAGCATACAAGACTCTTCTGAGATACTTTAAGGTCTCCTCACTCGACGGATATGGTTGTGATGTGCTAAATCATGCCATATCAGCGGCGGGCGCCCTAATAAACTATCTTGAAGAGACACAGAAGATTCTGACCTTCAAAAAGATTTCCGTGTTGTCTCAATCAGTATATATGTTTCTTGACACAGCCACCAGGAAAAATCTCGAGATTGCCCACAACCTTAGGGATGGTTCAGTAGAGGGTTCACTGCTCTGGATTTTGGATGAAACACTTACGCCGATGGGAGGGAGGTTCTTAAGGAACGCCCTCGCAAAACCACTGCTGTCATCATCTGAGATCGTCAGGAGGCATGATTCAGTCGGCATGCTAATTGAAGACTATGAGTTACTGGAAGAGCTAAGAAATATTTTACGAAAGATTCAGGACGTGGAGCGGTTGACATCAAAGATTGTGTCTAAATCAGCGAGTCCAAGGGATCTTATTGCCGTTAAGAATTCGATAGAATATTTCCCAAAGGTAAAAAAACTTCTCAGTTCCTCCTCAAATCCTCATCTGAAGGGGATCGGCAGCGACATATCAGAGCTTGCCGATGTAAAAGGGCTGATAGAGACTAGTATCTTAGAAAATGCGCCTTTAACTCAGCACGAGGGAGGCATAATAAAACAAGGTTACAGCAAAGACGTGGACGAACTGAAGAATATCTCTCTCACAACAAAGGACTTTATTGCAAGGCTTGAAACAGAAGAAAAACAAAGGACGGGCATTTCATCACTGAAAGTGGGGTTTAATAAAATTTTTGGGTACTATATTGAAATTACAAAGTCTAATCTTCATCTGGTACCGGATGATTATATTAGAAAACAGACTCTTGCAAATTGTGAGCGATACATCATTCAAGACCTGAAAGAATACGAGACAAAAGTTCTCGGTGCTGAGGATCGACTCAAAGAACTTGAATATGATTTGTTTCAACAGATTCTGGAGAAAATTCAGAAGCATGCTGCCCAACTGTTTGGGACATCTTCACGCATAGCGGAGACTGATTTTCTCGCCTCGCTTGCGACTGTTGCAAAGAGATATGATTATTCTAAACCAGCTATAGCCGATGATGATGTGATAGAGATATTGGAGGGGAGGCACCCTGTAGTTGAGAGGCTCCTAGGTACTCGTAGCGTCTCTCAATTACAGGAAAAATTTATACCCAACAATTCCTTCATAGATTGCCGTGACAACAGGCTTTTAGTAATTACGGGACCCAACATGGCTGGGAAATCTACCTACATGCGCCAGATAGCCCTGATAGTCCTGATGGCTCAGATTGGCTCTTTTGTTCCAGCGCAAAATGCGAGGATCGGCGTTGTTGACAGAATTTTCACTCGTATCGGAGCATCTGACTTCATTACGAGGGGACAGAGTACCTTTATGGTCGAAATGATAGAAGCTGCCAATATTCTTAATAATGCTACGGATAAAAGCCTTGTTCTTCTGGATGAGGTGGGAAGGGGAACCAGCACTTTTGATGGCATCAGCATTGCATGGGCTGTTGCAGAGTTTCTTGTGAAGAAGATTAAGGCTCGAACACTGTTTGCAACTCACTATAATGAACTTACTGACCTTGCATTAAGCATGGATGGAATTAAAAATTATAATGTCGTTGTGAAAGAGTGGGGAGAGGAGGTCATATTTCTGAGAAAAATAGAATCAGGATCTGCCGACAAGAGTTACGGGATTCAGGTTGCAAGACTTGCAGGACTCCCTGACGAGGTGATAGAGAGCGCCAAGGCTGTTCTCAGTAAGCTGGAGAAGAAGGAGTCTGAGACGCTGATACCGCGTCGTGCTCAGATGGACCTTTTCTTTGCAGGGGATCCTGTGATGGTCGAGCTTGCCCGTCTCGATATAGATGCCCTTACACCTCAGAAGGCTCTGCGGAAACTTAAGGAACTGAAAAAGAGGGTAGAGGGCCAGTGATAGTGGTAGGTCTCACGGGAAATTACGGAATGGGCAAAAGCACTGTGGCACGGATGTTCAGGGAGTTAGGCGCCATGACCATCGACACAGATGAAATAGTCGCAGGTCTCTTGAGTGACACACAAGTGATTGACGCAATTGGGAAGACCTTTGGAGATGATATCGTAAAAAACAACAGAGTGAACAAGAAAATGCTTGCTGACGTGGTGTTTGGTTGCCCCAGCCTTAGAATATCTCTTGAAGATATTTTACATCCAAGAGTTTTTGAGAAAATAGAAGGGGTCGTTCTGCATATTTCAAGAACCAAAGGGCCGTCAATGGTGATCATAGAAGCCTCTGTAATTTTCGAGAGAGGTTATCAAAACAGATTCGATCAAATAATTGCGGTATCAGCACCAATAAATGTTGTCATTAGCCGCCTTAGGGAGAAAGGAATATCAGAAGAAGATGTGAGGAAGAGATTGCAAAGCCAGTTTTCGATGGAGATGAAAGCAGATAAAACGGACTTCATTGTGGACAACAGCAAGGATATGGAGAACACCAGAAGACAAGTTGAGGCTATCTATCAGCAGTTGCTTGCTAAGGAAAGAAGGCATGAAAATAATTAGGGACTTCCGCGAATTGGCAAAGTACCCTAGTCCCGTTGTTACCATAGGCAATTTCGATGGTGTGCACCTTGGACATCAGAAGATATTCAGGAGGGTTGTTGAGAAGGCTAGGGAAATCAACGGAACCCCTATGGCAATAACTTTTGAGCCACACCCCGTGCGCGCCCTCGCTCCTGAAAAGGGTTTAAAAATGCTGACTGCTTTTCAAGATAAAGTTGACCTCATATCACTCATGGGTCTGAAAGTGCTTATATGTATCCGTTTTGACAGGGAATTTGCGCGGACTGAGCCGGATATGTTTATAAGGAAATTCCTTGTCGAAACATTAGGCACGAAGTGGGTAATCGTCGGACACAGTTATGCCTTTGGCAAGGGGAAAAAAGGCACTACCGCTTTGCTGAGGAGAAGAGGGAGTAAATTCGGTCTTCACGTCAATGTCGTAAGATATGCCAAGGTTTATGAAGACATTGTCAGCAGCAGTCGGATAAGAAGCCTCCTTCTGAGGGGTAGGGTTTGCGAAGCGTCACGGATGCTGGGCAGGCTCTATCATATTGAGGGGAAGGTTATCAAAGGTGCCGGCAGAGGAGCCTCATTGTTGCATACACCAACTGCAAACATTATGTCTGCCAATGAATTGATCCCCAAGGAAGGCGTCTATGCGGTGAGAGTTTCATTCAGCCATGGTGGGGTGCTATCGGCCAAGCAATCCTCACCTGGTGAAGTTTATGACGGGGTTGCTAATATCGGGAGAAACCCGACTTTTGGAGACGCGAAATTGAACTATGAGGTGCATATTTTCGATCTCGATAAAGACCTTCTTGGAATGAAGATGAGGATGCATTTTGCTGATAGACTTAGAGATGAGAAGAAGTTCCAAACCATTCATGAACTTGAACAACAGATACGAAGGGATAAAGAAAAGAGCCGGCAAATCCTCTCACGGAGAAATGACACGCTATATCTTTAATGGGTCCACATCTACCACAAGTTTCAATGCTCTTATTTTTTGAAGCTGAGTGAGAAGACGTTCTGCCGCCACGTGTATTGATCGTCTATTGCGCGATTTTAAGAGAATCTGCATACAACGCTCGAATGATCTCAAAGGTGAAGGAATTTCAACAGGCCCTAAAATCTCTGTGTCGCCCAAGTCCGGACTACGGAGAATATTTTGAAGATTAAGTAAAAAGCCCTCGGGCTGTCGTTTCCAGTATATATTGAAAAGAATGATCTTCGAAAAGGGCGGATAATGAAGGCTCTTGCGCTGCGATAGCTCGTATTCATAAAAACGGCCAAAATCATAGTTCTTGATAAATCGCAGTATTATATTTTCTGGATTATAAGTCTGTAAAAAGATGGTTCCCTCAGGTTTTACTATTTGTGAAAGTTGCAGCACATCTTGATAGCCCTGCTCATAAGCCCTAAAATTAGGCCTCGATAAAAGAAAATCTGCGTTGAGGAAAACGGCAGCCCCGAATGAAGCAGGACTGGTCTTCCGTATAGCATATGGTGTCCCAACAACGAAGGGCGTGAGATCAGAATCCTGTGTATCGAACCGTCTAAATAGTAACCGCGCGGCTTTCTCATTAACAAGGGAGGCTTCTATGTTCAACGAATCTTTGATCTTCTCTTTAATTCTCTCTGCCCCTGTGCCAAAGGGCTTGATGGTGACCCCCCCGCACCTCTCACAGAGGTGGGGGACAGCATCTTCAACCCCGCAATAATGGCACTTCATAAGCCGTACTGTTTTGTAGAAAACAAGAGGCACCTGACATCGCTTACACTTCATCATGTAGCCACAGTCTTCGCATTTTATTAATGAATACCCTTTGCTGTTGGCCAGAAACAAAACCCGCTCTCTCTTCGATAAAAGGTCGGTTATTTTTTTTAAGACCTCCTTGGAAAGAGCAAGCTCTTTGGGCCGATATTTCCGGATGTCGACAATCTTTATGTTAGGTCTCGGAGTATAAAGTTCCTCAGGCTGGCGCGGGGAGAGCGTTGGCTTGCTATATAATAACTGTGGGAGAGAGACGTACTTGCCGATAGCAGAATTGTGAATTGACTCTGTTGAGGGACAGATGGAAGACAGAAGCACAGAGGATTTCTGAATAAACGCTCTCATCACTGCAACATCTCTGGCGTTATACCTAAGTCCTTCCTGCCCCTTGTACGATGAACTATGTTCGCCGATTACCGCGATGAAGGAGACCTTCCTGAGAGGTACCAGTATCGAAGACCTTGTCCCAATCACTATGTCAGATTTTTCTTCAAGGATTTTTTTGATGGTTTCGATTCTCTTCTGTTTGCTGATCTTGCTGTGCAGAACGCTCAATCTTTCGCCTACAACTTCTCTCAGCAGGCATGCAAGTTTTTCAACTTGATCAATCTCGGGAACGAGAATGATCGCTCCGTGAAGGGCGTCGCGTGTCCTACGAAAGACTTCGGACACAAAATCGTGCTCGTATGTTATGGATGGTGCATGCAGAAGAGTTGAGCGGTAAGCAGGAGTAGTCACACTACTACACACAATCGATAGTTGCTTTTCAAAGAGATTAGACGGAATAAGAGACTTGTCTTCTCTTCTCTCCAGACTCTTATCAGCTGTCGAAAGGGAGTTAGAAATTAGTTTGATGCTTCTGGCTTCTGATAGTCTCAGTGCCAGCAGGTTCTCCTCAAAGAACATGCTTTTGAGTGCAATCCCCATTGGTGTGAGATAGTAATCTGAAAGCCACTTCATAAGTGACAGGACCTGTTCATTGGCAAAGCGCTGATGAACCCCGTGTATGGTCCGGATATCCTTATATTGACCTTGAAGTGAAACCAACGGTTTTGAAGGTTCCTCGATGACTTCGATCGCCACGCCCAAACGGTTCCTCCCGAGCAAAGGAGCATTAACTATCCTCCCTGTTATATCAGTAACGGCTTTATCTGGTATTTTGTAGGTAAGAGGTGAAAGCTTAAAGGGGAAGACCACATCAACATACATAATTAAGAAGGATACAGGATAAACAAATAAGGAAACAAGTTGTATTCCGGGGTCAAGGGACCCAGACCATATTTAAAGTAGCTGCTGAAGAGAGTTACTTGCGTATGGCATCACCACGTTCACCCTCCCGATTCGCGTGATCTTTGAGATAGACTGATCAGGGATCATATTCACAGGCTTGACAATATGAGATACCAAGTGTGTGGGACAGCGTTGCAGCACCTTTAGCTACCCCGTTGTATCATGAAAGGGCAACAAAGAGAACGGGTGTTGATAACATCGAAAAGATTTACGATATATGCCATGGTCTTACTCTCATACACCGCGCCTAGTTGTTCGCATTAAATGCGGAAATGTGGAGACCTGTTCTTGGCCATCGAGGTGATGTAGGATATCGCTATGATTTATGGAGCTATTGCTGAAGATGCCAAACCAGAATGCCAAATCAACTTCCAGCATACCCTACTTAATTTTATGCGCCGATTTGGGTATTGATAGGTCTATATCAAGTAGATTGTCAATGATCTTCCCCCGGTTCAATGGACACCGAGTTAGGTTAGGCTGCTACTGCATCCAGCTCAAAGGATACCGGAGAACGATAGCCTAGTGCTGAATGCTTCCTCTGAAGATTATAATACATTTCGACAT
>JBKQMP010000146.1:0-8478 GCA_052146665.1 Dissulfurispiraceae bacterium | reverse complement strand
TCTTTGTCAAGCAGTGTGAGTTAATGCAGACCCGCTCACAAGCAAACTTGGTCAGTCCATGAAGAACCTTTGAACATGGCTCCATACTGACTTTGCATGACCCAAACGCCTCTATTGCCAAGCATATCCTCTGCCTCGCATGCAGAAATCTTCACACGACACACGATTGCACGCAGTTGAACACAGGGATTGGCATTGCTCCGAGTCTTGAGACTTCTCCTGCTCTGTTTTATTCGGATTATGCCATCCCACAGCCCGGTCGTCGGTAACTTGGCTCCCTGATATAGCGTGGCTACATCCGGTTAACAAAAGTATCATACCTAACCCTATAATTGTTTTCATTCTTTTACCTCGCTTAGAGATCTTAGCCGAATCACTGCTCCAAAACTCTTAACCTATATTACAACAACTATCATAATTTGATTTGGCACAAACTGAGACAGAGAGCGACGGTCAACATCAGAGAGGGCGAGAAGGTCCGACCCTCAAGGGGAGACTAACTTGACAAGATGGCGGAGTGAGGTTGACAAAGCTCTAGGGGAAAGTGTTATTTTATCATACTTTTTGGGCGATTAGCTCAGTGGGAGAGCGCTTCCTTCACACGGAAGAGGTCGCTGGTTCAATCCCAGCATCGCCTACCACAAAAATTAAAGCTCTTTTATAAAAATATTGGGACAGACCCGATAAAGAAAATCACTTTCCGGCCACAATTTCCTGAAAACTGGGAGCCCTCCGAATATTGTCATACGTCTTGGACGTTTTTATATAGCTCCAATTATTATAACCTTTTGCTACAGCCTTTCTTAACCATCGGCAAGCTTCGAAGATATCTTTTTTTGCCGCAAATAATTCGGCCATGCTATTTAATGCATAAATGTTACTAGGATTGAGTTGAAGTGCCTCTTCTATATCTCTCTCGGCCTCAGCATATTTCCCCATCAGTATAAAATTGAATCCTCGATTATTGTAAGCCATATCGTTTTTTGAATTTAATTCAATAGCTTTGTCATAATCAGTGGTGGCGAGGTCGTACTGTCCTTTTTTTTGATAGGCATTGCCCCGGTTGATATAGGCCAAATCAAAGACTGGATTTAATTCAATCGCCAAATTGTAATCGATAATGGAAAGATCGTATAGTCCTTTTTTTTGATATGCGTTCCCCCGATTATTGTATGCTCGGTAATCTCGTGGATTTAACCTAATCGCCTTGCTGTAAGAGGCAATTGCATGTTCATATTTCTCTTTTCTACCCATTGGAGCTCCATTATTGTGATCGTTCCAAAAAGCTTAAAATACCGACTTAGATGTTAAGTACACCATATATTTTTTTGTAATCTTTTCAAGCTTTTTTCTATTTTAGCAAAAATTACAAAATTCAAGCTATTATTTATGCTTAGACTCTAACCACTTCCCGACCTCTGATCCTTTTAAGCATTGACCGTGATAGCGCTTTTGATTAGAGAGTTATAATATGATGGTGAAAATGTGCTCCGATGCCCTAGACAATAATGTTTGGCTCACAACAGTTCTGCAAGCCACAGCTGGAAAAGGAAGTTTAGAGAAACTCCGCTTTATCATGTTGAGGAGCTTGGTCCTTGGCCCTAAAACACGCGTTAGAAATCAGCATCTCAGCCTACAAGCTTTGCGCATATCCAGTGATAAAGTTGAAATGCATACGGCCATGCATGCATGCCAGTGACTGTCAAGTTGTCTTTGAAATATTTTACGTTGCATCACAATAGATAAAATGACTTTAAAAGATTTCAACGCTGTCTGGCCCATCCTCAAGAGGCAAGCGAATACATTACGCCTGCCATGGCTTGAAGGAGTGGCGTCTTCGGGAAAAGACCCTTTCAAGATACTTATATCCTGTATTCTGAGCCTAAGAACGCGGGACAAGGTAACAGAAGATGCCTGCGTTCGGCTTTTCAATCTGGCACACACCCCCGAAGGGTTGTCTTCGCTATCTGTTGAACAGATAGAAACGGCCATTTATCCAGTTGGATTTTACAGGGTAAAGTCTAAAAGGATTAAGAAAATTAGCTGCGAAATTGTTACTCAATTTGACCGTCAAGTGCCGGATACCATTGAAAAACTTCTAGAATTTGAAGGAGTCGGCCGAAAAACAGCAAACCTCGTAGTAACCCTCGGCTACGACAAGCCCGGAATCTGTGTTGATACCCATGTACATAGAATCTTCAACAGATGGGGTATTTTAAAGACAAGGACCCCCATCCAGACTGAATTTACCTTGAGAGACGTATTGCCCCAAAGATATTGGAAAGAAGTTAATGGTGTCATAGTCGCCTTTGGACAGGGCATTTGCAGACCAGTCTCTCCTCGATGCTCACAATGTGACATTAGGGACTACTGCGGCAAGGTTGGAGTAGTTTCAAGGAGCTGAAAGAATGAGAGCTTGTCGAGCGTCGTACAGCTGAAGCTCACTGATAGTTGTCTTGCAATCAACATGAAAGGTCTTTGATCGTGGACCACCTGCTTCTGTCATGCGATTCTTAACATCGCTGCACTCTCTCTTAACTCTTACGATGACCCCGCCGACACATGATCGTAAAAACATGGCGCCAGAAAAAAATCCTTGTTTTCAGAATTTCCAAGAGTGACTGAAGATTAATTCGAATCCAAGCGAGTATGAGGGAGGACAGAATTTCAATGGACGAGTCGCCCATATCCTCCGCCTCTGAGATTGGCTGAAGGACGATCGTAAAGCCTGTTAGCCAACTCCCGTTTTGCTTAGACTAAGCGCCTGTCCAATAGCTGGGATAAAGTCTTTTTACCTCGAAAGAACGTTTGGCAGGACACACGTATCTTTTTGCACCTTCATATTGAATGCCTTCTCCACAATCCAGGATTCTCCTCTCAGGAGGACACGTTCCTGTTTTGAACTCAAAGGATTTGTCACAAGCAAGACCACAAGGTCATAGCCGTTTATTGATCTTAAGCGCTCGCGTTCTAAGAGAAGTTCCTCTTCCACTAGATCGACCTCTTCACAATCCAGAACCATCATCTGGCTGACTCCGAACTTCTTGCCGCCGATAATAAATTCTTTGAAGTCCGCAACAATAAGTTCCGCGGCAGCCTTACCCTGAATGTTTATGCTGGCATGCAGGAGTTCTTTACCATACTTTTTAATTGAGACTTCTGCCAATTCTGACAGACGTTCAGCGGTTTGGCGATCTCGCTCCGTAGTGGTGGAAAAGGTCAACATAAGCGTATCAGAGAGGATCCCAAATAGAAGCAACCCTGCAATCTCTCCCTGTATGCGAATTTGGTAAAGGAACATAACACCTGCAACGACCGTGCAAGTGCTTCCGACAGGGTCATTGTACACAAAGATAGGCACTATAGTTGAGATATCGCCAACTCGATGATGATCGATGATCTCCAGAATTTCTGCTTCCTCTATCCCTTCGACAGCCTGCGATATTTCATTGTGATCAACGAGGATGGCTCTCTTTCTCACTGGACTGAGCACGTCCGTTCTTGTAACAAAACCAATCAGACGATTATCTCTATCTACGATAACTACGGATCGATACTCCGATTCCAGTCTATTCTTAATTAGAATAGAGATGGGTGTAAAAAGGCCCGCCGTAGCATTGGCGGTTCACATGATCGTTTCAACGGGCACGGACATGGTTATAAACTGCAATGTCGCAAACGCATTGTGAGGTAAAGAAAGAAGCAAAGTCCCCTTCTCTTCGGCTGCCGAGACAATATCATTACCAAGAGGCAAATTTTCCACCACGATCAGCGCGGAACAACCAGCATGTATGAGATCCATCTGGATGTCGTGCTGGTCTCCTATGATCACTATATCACCTGGGCGAACCTTGTTCAGGATGGTTCCCTTCTGCATCGTAGCAGTGAAGATTCTGCCGGTCAGTTTGTCAACCTTTCGGCTATTGCCAATGACTCGGCAGTTAAGAGTCCGCACTAGTATATCAATACCAATCGCGTCTAGTTTCAGATCACTAAAGCCGACGCTATCCATATAATGTTGTGCTACATCCTTTAGACCAACCATCCCAGCGAGACGCCGACTTTCATCCACAACAGGGACGGAGCGCACGTTGTTTTTCCGCATCAGGAGAGCAAGAGCTTGCACAGAATCATGCGTATGAATGAAAACCGGTTTTTTTATCTCGAGGTCGCTCACGGTTGCTACCAAGGTCTCTATCTCATTGGGTACAGGGACTCCACACCTTTCAGGCACGAATCGAGTCTCCTCATTAATTCTCCCAACTCTCGCCGGGGTGAAGAGATATCGCTTGCCTGTGAGGTTCTTGAAGTGTGCATAGGCGATAGCAGAACACACGGAATCTGTATCGGGATTCGTGTGCTCGATATCATAGACAATGTGTTGGCCCTCAGCATTCAGCGGCATCAACATACTCTATGGAAAGACCTCTCGCCTGTATCTTAATGAGTGCATGGTCACCTCACTCCATTCCGTCAATTTGTCGATTGTGGAAACAAATAACATCTGAGCGATTACGACTGAAGCAAAAGGAGGAGCTTATCGGTGAGCCCCTCGTTTCCAGAATACAGCGGTTTTACTCTGCCAATTGTCACACAGACCTATCTTTCTTGTTTTCACCCATTATTTCTTTATCATTATTGGACATAGCTTTCTTAAACTCCCTGATACTTCTGCCGATCGTCCCACCCATCTCTCCAAGTTTGCCTGGGCCAACTATTACTAATGCAACGATGAGTATTAAAACAAGATGCATCGGTTGAAAAAGATTTCCAAACATGCCATATCCCCCTTTTTAACTATTGCTTTAATCTACTCTATTCTGAGCTATTTTACAACTCAGCAGGGAAAGGACATTGGCTCCATGACCGGCCTGGCATCCTTCAACCATTAAGCAGCAGCTGTGGTGGCGGCTTCCTGTAAATGCGTTTAGACCGTGACATAAATACGGCACAAATCCAGGGCGCTCGATGGTGGAGCGACATGGTCAAGCAATTTAGCCGTGCCCGGTGACGTCCTTGTTTCCAGTAAGACTTTTTTGGGTAATTGATGATCTGACGAGTGCAGTATAGTGTTCCAATATTGCTGAACCCCGACAGATCGCAGTCGTATCATTTCTCATTTTCAAGTAAGGCTATCTGTCTGTTGCCCGCCCTCCTCACCTTACTGATGCCGTCAAGCTCCTCCTCAGAAGTCCCCCCTTGCGTCAGCACCTTGCTGAAGCTTGTCTCTTCACGGCAGGCCTGAACTTCACGATTTCCAGCCGAATGTCCCTGACGGCCCTCCAGACTCGCGGGTGGGTAAACGATTTGCACCAGTCAGCACGCTTGAAACACAGATAGCCCTTCTTGACCTTCTGCCCAGACTGCTTCGTCAGTATATCCTCAAAGAACTTCTCAAACGCCTTATCCTCTCGCCGTAACGCATCCTGAAATACCTGACTGTGCACCATCCGGAGCGCTGAATCCAACTTCCTCTTCTTTGGCAGAGCATTCTGCTGATCCCTATAAGTCAGCCCTTTGCCGTGGCCTTATAAGCTTCCTTCCCCTCCTGGATAGCCTCATGGCTTAAGTGGCACAAAGAGCCCATCCGGTTCCTCTGCTCAACACCTGACTATCCGTAGTATATACCCGATATTTGTGTAATCTCTGCACTGTGTCCTTTGCAGTGCGGATAGACTTATTCTTGGACTTTGCCATAAGGTTATATTACCTCAACCTCACGCAATTCATCACCCATCTTGCAGGCAAGCATACCGGAAGGCGGCTTCTAGCCCTAAGATGTTAAAACGGTCCATTTAACCATGTCTTGACACTTAATCTTGTGGATGATATCTTTTTCACTGTTCGTCCCCTCGAAATCTGTGAGCCCTGAGCTTCTTCTTCTCTGCAACGATAGCTTTATCAGCCAGAATCTTTTCTCTCGCCTTTTTGGAGCGTCTCCTCTTTTGACGGCGGATCTTCTCTCTCCTCTGCATCTCTTCGCTTGCCTGACCCTTTATCACCGCCTCAATCTTTTTCGTAAGAAGAACCCTCGCGTGATAGCGGTTGAGAGCCTGAGACCGTTCTTTCTGACATTTGACTTCGATACCTGTTGGCAAATGTTTCAGATAGACGCACGTTGACGTCTTATTTACCTTCTGTCCCCCCTTGCCGCTGGAACGGACAAAGGATTCTCTTATATCTTCCTCATGGATTTCAAGAACCTCCATTCTTTCCCTAAGCGCCTGTTCTTTTAATGGATTAACCGAGAAGAGCCCCATGATTCACACCGCCATCTTTAGTGACTTCTGACATATTATAAAAGACTGCCTCAAACTCCATGTCAATTTGTAAAAGAATTGCAGACTTATGGCAGGGCTCCTATAAGTCCATCCTAACTTAACAGTATCATCTATTTTATCGTGCTCCAGTCAACATGCACAAGCACTGATACGATAGCCTAAAATAGGTAGTGTCCTAATTTAAAAAGCACATGTTATTATATGTGCGAAATGACTCTTGATCTGCTACCATCAGTAATAAGAGAAAAATATGAGGTACATGAATGGAAACATGCATGCGCAGTCCTCATGAGCGACTTCCCAGATGAATGGAAAGACATTATTGATCTTTTAGAGCATTTCCGATTGTGTAAAAGCTGGATTACTAAAGGCGGAGGGAATAAATCTCAAGTCTCAGATAACATTGATGACTTTCTTGTATCAAGAGGTTGGATAGAAAAGAGTTTCGCGACCTCGGTAAAGGTAGATGAGAAAGTTATCGACTCTCCGACACATAAGGTTGATTGCTTTAAGAATCAGGTTGCCCTTGAAATCGAATGGAATAATAAAGACCCTTTTTTTGATAGAGACTTGAATAATTTCAGGTTACTTTTTGATTTAAGGGCAATTTCCGTAGGTGTAATCATAACGCGATGTGACCACCTTCAGGCTATATTTAACAGTCTCGGACGTGGCACGTCATACGGAAATTCGACGACGCACATGAGTAAGCTTCTTCCTCGCATCCAAGGTGGAAGCGGCGCAGGTTGTCCTATCCTAGTATTTGGAATAAGCAACAAACTTTATGATGAAACCTGCTAATATAAAAATTATGAAAAAAAAGACGGCGGCAGAGGACTTTGCAGGCATAATTCACAAAAAATATGGAACTATTCTCGCCGACCCGCCCTGGCAGTTTATTAATCGAACTGGGAAAATGGCTCCAGAACATAAGAGACTCAACCGTTATGCTACTCTCACTTTTCAGGAAATTAAAGAAATCCCTGTTACATTGGCGGCAGAAAAGCAGAGCCATCTTTACCTGTGGGTGCCAAATGCTTTATTAAAAGAAGGATTACAAGTTATGGAAGCATGGGGATTTGAATATAAATCAAATATCGTATGGCACAAAGTGCGTAAAGATGGTGGACCAGACGGAAGAGGGGTTGGGTTTTATTTTCGCAATACCACTGAATTAATTCTTTTTGGGATTCGCGGTAAACTCAGAACGTTACAGCCGGGAAGACGACAAGTTAATATAATTAGAACAATGAAGCGTGAACACAGTAGAAAGCCCGATGAATTGTATCCTATCATTGAGGCGTGTAGCCCTTCCCCTCGCCTAGAACTGTTTGCCAGAGGAAAGCGTCACGGGTGGGATGCATGGGGAAATGAGACGGAGAATTATTTCCCTAAATGGAACACCTATTCTAACCACAGCCAAGCTGCCAAGTCTTGCGATCCTGAACAATAGAGGCTCTCACAGCCTTTTCAGGTGAATCTATAGGCGGGATATGAAGCACCGCATAATATCGTCTCTTTGTGCTTCCTTCAATCGGTGAAGACCACGCATAGCATTTATCGGCCTGGGAGTGTCCTTCTGTCTTAAAGATGTAGACTAAGCCCTTCCAAACTGTCTCAACGCCGAATTTCTCTATGACTGCGACATTCTCTATAAAAGATGCCTTGCAATTGTGTAAACGTTCTACAGCGTTCCTTAAATCATCTATATCCATTGTCCACATTATAGCATAAATAAATTTTTTGGGGAACGTGTAGATTTTTCTTGACAAGTTGCTACATTTGATGTAGTATCTAATTACAAAGGGGGGGGTAGAAAATGAGTAATATAGAAGAACTCGTGAAAAAGCATTCGGAATGGAAGGCAAGAGTAAATGCCCTTGAAGTGCAATATAGGGAAGCGTTGCAAAATGCCGAAAGCTACCAGCGTGTTATTGATTTGGAGAAACAATCTTCAACTCAGATAGTTGCAACGGAAGTGGAGATACCGGAATTGCTGTCATCTGAGAAATATAAGGATATGACGATGAATGCCGCTATTTCTGATATTATAAATTTGGAGAAGAATCGTTCCACTGCTGAAATCTACCAAAAGTTAGTAGGTGGCGGTTTCCTTTCAAGCAGTCAAACCTTAAAGCGTGATGTTGCAACAAAGTTGAGTGCTTTAAAAAAGCATGGCATTCTGGAAAGCAACATA
>JBKQMP010000145.1:0-14474 GCA_052146665.1 Dissulfurispiraceae bacterium | reverse complement strand
CGTTTGCTTTTTTCTGCATATTGCGATATCTTTTCTTCATAGAAAACGACCTCCTTTTCGTTTTGCTGTGGTAATCAATTCTAATTGGGGGTCGCTTTCTACTTCAACATTTTACAAGGGCATCTTCTTGCGGGCTATCCTTTACAAAAATCAATCACGTATCGGCATCAGTCTGTCAGACAGCCAATTCATTTCGACTCTAAAAGAAGAATACGAAAAATCCCTCTCAATTCTTCTACCTCTTAAAGAAAAGCTGAAACGTACCGACTGGCTAATAGACCAGATCGTTTATAAGCTGTATGGGCTGACAGATCAGGAGATAAAGATTGTGGAGGAGAAAGTTAAGCGATAACGCTACGAACGATAACTGTCACCCTGTCAAAATACTGTTGGTCTTGTGCAGTCGATGTAAAGTACAAATGAATGGTGTATTGTATTTTTAAAGTCCGATAGGCAGCCCACCGATATCTTTTTTGAGGCGGTTTTCGATATCGCCTACAGATGAGCAAAGAATTCAGCTGCTAGCATGGGCGGAGACAAAAGATAAAAGATGCTTCATAGTACGATTAAAGATCTTGTTTTCACTCCGAAAAATTTACGAAGCGAATTAGAAAAATTGTGAAATTATAGGCCTCTGGGATAATATATCTTCCATTCCTTTGAATACGTAGTCTTTTTCATATCATAATCGAGATAGAAATCATAATCCATCCCAAACTTCTTGAGCTGCCTCAGACATGACTCGGGGAAACCAGCCATTTGCATATAGAATCCTATAGCCTGATGGTATGGATAGATATATTTTATCTTTTTCAGCATTGCGACTATCATATCAACCGACACCTTGTGTTCAGCCCTTTTGTAAGCCTTCAGCACTTCATGGCAGCCACCCGAATATATAGGTCTTACAGTGCTGTCGATTAATGTCCTCTCCATGTTCGTAGTAGGAAGCTCGCCTTCCATGAATACTCTTCTTTTTTCCACTCCTAAGTTCTTCGTATTCATTCCACTCACGCAGCAAATCTTCCAGTCCTTATAGGTGAAGATGTACTTTGAAATCCTAGCTTTCCTTTTGAAAGCCATGTCAATACGCGCCTGCTCCAATTCACCATTCCTGTCGTATTTTATTGACTGCTCAGCGTTTACGTATATGGTCTTCGATGGCTTATCAGTTAACGCAAGAATCCGCATAGCTGTGTGATGAGTCAAATACGATTGGGGTCTTAAAGAAAGACTCATCTGATGAATCGGGACATCTTCATCCCATATGAACCTGGTGTAAGTTTTGTCATAATTTGGAGAAGTAAGTTTTACTTCTTTAAGCTTTATTTTCATAAGCTGATCAATAAAAATATCGCCGCCCATTGGCTCCAATTTCCATAATCGTTTTTTTTCTGCCAGAATTTGATCAAGGTCTTTTCTTAAGAAAACTTTCTGTGCGAGAGAATCAAAGTATTTTATTATGTTTTTTCCCACAGATGGCATTTTTGACAGTTTCATAGTTTGAGTAAGTTCATTAATGTACTAATAAGTATATATACCTATTAGTACTTTTGTCACAATATTATCAACAACAATTTTTTTAACTGTATCTTAGGTATATATACCTAAGATACAGTTAAAAGTTGGGGTAAGAGAAAAATCTTGATTTCTATTGTCACTTCCTGTAATGTTACATTATGAGCGCCAAAACCGGTCACTTTAAGCCCGTCAAAGGCACACAAAATATAACACGTGGTCCGCTGGGTCGGGCTGAGGCGAGATTCCTGGCCAAGGTGGGCGGAAAGGCTACCTTCACCTCCAGAGAAGCCCAAGAAATGCTGGGCTACAAAGGTGAGGACTCGATCCAGAAGTTCCTTGAGCGGCTTCAGCACAAAGGCTGGATTAGGCGCATCAGGCGTGGACGCTTCGCTGTGATCCCACTCTCGTCTGGAGAAGACAGGACTCCTCAGTTGCATGAATTCATTGTTGCTATGGAGCTTGTATCCCCCGCTGCAATAGCATATTGGTCAGCGCTTAATCATCACGGCATGACCGAGCAGCTTCCGCGGACCGTCTTTGTTGCCACCAACCATCCTGTGCGAAGACCACCTGCTGAAGTCCTCGGCGTGAGCTATAAGATCATTTCCCTGCGGCCGGAGAAGTTTTTCGGTATTATAAAAGACTGGATCGGAGAGATGTCTTTTATGGTTACGGACAGGGAAAAGACGATAATCGACAGCCTTGACCTTCCGGCGTACGCCGGAGGGATAGGAGAGATCTCTAAGGCGCTTTCAACCGCTTGGGCGCAAATCAATGAACCCAAACTGAGAAAATACGCGGCCAAGATCGGAAATAGCGCTGTTGCCAAGCGCCTCGGGTTCTTGATGGAAACGTTGGACTTAGGTGACAGCGAGGCGCTCAGAAAAGCAGTTTCGCTTGCGCCGGGCTTCTCACTGCTCGATCCCACAATGCCAGGCCACGGCAGGTACAACCGCCGATGGGGTCTTTTGGTGAACGCGGGGATCAAGGCATGATTAAAACTGCGGAACTACATCGTGTGGCAGAAGCGGACGGGCTCCGTTTTGACCAGGTTGAAAAGGATTACGTTATCCTCTGGGTCCTGCGGGGATTGGAGCGTTCAGGACTGACGAGACATGGGTGGATTTTCAAGGGAGGGACTTGTCTGAGGCACTGCTATTACAGGGGATACAGGTTTTCAGAGGATATTGATTTCAGCTGTAAGCCTGGAGGAGATAATCTGGAAAAATCCGTGCTCTTGCTTCAGAAGGCTGGCGACACCATCCAAAGTGAATCAGGGATCAGAATAACGGTCAAGGAGCCGCTCTCAACCCCTGGCGAGTTCCAGATTGAGATCCCCATTGAGTACAACCGGGGCGGTGCGCGCAGGCAAGGACTGCCCCAGGTCAAGGTGCACCTGACTTTTGATGAACCGATCCTTGATAAGCCCGCGTCCTGCTCCATCAAATCCAGGTATTCCGACCTGCCCGCTTTCAAGGTTCCTTCATATACAAAGAAAGAAATTGTCGTAGAGAAGCTGCGTTCCCTTCTTCAACAGCAGAAGAAATGGCCCAGGCCGAGGGACCTCTATGATCTTTGGTTCATGGTTTGCCGCTCGAAGGAACAGTTAACATGGGTAGAGATATTTCCGATGTTTCAAAAGAAGTGCCGTGTCAGGGACATCAAACCCAATCTCTCAGGTCTCACATCCTCAAAACTCAGGGAATGGAATAGAAATGCTTGGCGGGACCGTTTGGGGCCGATGCTTAAGGACGTTCCTGACTTTGATCTTGTGTGGAAGGAGTGGACAGAGGCGTTCCGCAGACTTACAGGACAGAAGAAAAGATGATTATTCCTTATGTCATAGACAACCAGAACTATAAGCTGGCAGATACCCTTAACGCGATCCTTGCCAACCACACCGGCCAGTCCATGGACGTGGTCACCGCATATTTCAATATCCAGGGCTACAAGCTGCTCAAAGACGGACTTTCAGGGTTAGGCAGTTTCAGGCTTCTGCTTGGGGAAGAACCTTCCTCTGGAGAAAAGATTGGACTCAAACCTAATCCAGGAAAGTTAAATCAGGCCATGCGCGCTGATCTTGAAAATGAACCCTTCAATGAAGAGACTCTGAGACTGGTAGAAGACCTGATACGATATTTGCGGCGTGAGAACATTGAATTGAAGCTCCATTCCAAGGGATTCCTGCACGCAAAGTGTTTCCTTTTCTATTCCGACAAACCAACTCAGCAGGCACTCTTTGAAAGGTTTAAGCCGGTAGTTGCGATAGTTGGTTCGAGCAATTTCACCTATCCCGGTCTCACAAGCAATAGGGAACTGAATCTTGCCCACAAGGTGCTTTTGGATGTCGAGGAGGCGGAGGACAAACAGGCACAGGATGCAGTTGCTTGGCTGAGCGAAAGCAGGCCGAGCGAACATATAAAACCCCAGAACAGGCAACTTATAAAGAGCGAGGTGGGCGCCAGAGCAATCATGGAGCTTGAGCAGTGGTTTGAGAATCAGTGGCAGGACGCGGAAGACTATAAGGAAAGTTTCATAGCTCTGCTCGATTCATCCAAGTTCGGGGCAAAGGAATACACCCCTTATCAGGTGTACATGAAGGCGCTTTATGAGTACTTCAAGGACGACATCGACAGCATCCCTGAACAGATCGGGCGTTCCGCCGTTGAACTTTCCGAATTCCAGGACGATGCAGTAAGGAAAGCTCGAAGAATACTTTCACGATATGATGGCGTCATGATCGCAGATTCCGTGGGTCTCGGAAAAACATGGATCGGGAAAAAGCTTCTGGAAGATTACGCCTATCACATGAGGCAAAAGGCGGTTGTCATCTGCCCAGCCTCACTCCGTGATATGTGGGATAGTGAACTGAAGAAAGCGACCATCGCCGCAACAATCCTTTCGCAGGAGGAAATAGGGCAAGCTGATTTTTCTGCTGAAGAATATGGAACTGCGGATGTTCTCCTCATTGACGAATCGCATAACTTCAGAAACAGAAACGCGCAAAGGTATGAAAACCTTGAGCGCCTCATCAGTCTTAACGCGGGAAGAGGAGAGGCGGGAGAGAGAAAGAAAATAATACTCCTTACCGCAACCCCCATCAATAATGACCTCTTCGATCTTTACAATCAAATAACCCTTTTTACCAGAGGAGATCGGGGGTACTTTACGGCGGCTGGTATTGGCGACCTGTATAAATATTTCCTCTCAGCTAGGAGGTCCAGTGGCGATAGCCAAGGGATGACCGCCCTGTTCAATCTCCTTGAAGAAGTGGTCATCAGACGAACACGACAGTTCATTAAGAGGGCGTATCCCGAGGCCACTATACAGGGAAAGAGGATACATTTCCCTGAGAGGAAACTGAAGACAGAGTATTACAACTTGGAGAATACCTACATCGGCATATATGAACAGATAGTCACGGGTGTTGAAAGGCTTAAGCTCGCTCCGTACAACCTCGAATCATATAAAAAAGCTGGCGTCAAAATTGATGAGTTCGAGGCAGGTAGGGAGCAGGCACTGGCAGGCATCTTCAAGAGCAGATACCTCAAGAGGTTCGAGTCCAGCGTCGCAGCATTCAGGATAAGCATACGAAGGGCCCTTGAATTCCAGAAGACGTTTGAATCCTTTATTCTCGACGGCAAGCTCATTAAATCCAGCGATTTTCATAAAGCACTGAGATTCCTTGAGAAAGAGGAGGAAGAAGATGATGCGACTCCTTCTTCCAGGGCAGAGGAGATAGATGCAAGCGAGGAGGCGAAGGCCACAATTGGCGCCATGGAGACTGTTGATCCAACTCACTATAATCTGAGAAAGCTTCACGAGGCTGTCCAGCATGATATAGATATCCTCACCACCATCTGGCACGAGGTAAAGGGAATCGACCCGGACAAAGACGCAAAGCTCCAGAAACTGCAGGAGATTCTTTCCGGTTCTGTCAAAGGAAAAAAGACATTAGTCTTCACCTATTACAAGGACACAGCAAGGTATTTATTCGGTGAATTAGGAGGAGAAAAGGGAGCGCAATTCAGAGAATCCATAGGGAATCCTGTGATCAGACGGATGGATAGTGGAGCCGACCCGAAGGACAGGAGAAAGCTGGTCACTGCTTTTGCTCCGAAGGCGAACGGCAAACCTGAATGGGTGGGGACAGAGCATGAGGTGGACATTCTTGTTTCCACTGATGTTTTATCAGAGGGACAAAACCTTCAGGATTGCGCCTACCTTGTTAATTACGACTTGCACTGGAATCCCACGCGGATGGTCCAGCGCGCGGGAAGAATAGACAGGATAGGGACGGAATTCGATACATTATGGATAAGGAACATGTTTCCGGATGAGGGATTGGAACGGTTGCTGAAACTCGTCGAAAGCTTGCAGAGAAAAATATCAGACATAGACAGAGTCGGTTTTCTCGATGCGAGCATCCTCGGTGAGATTGTTCATCCGATGACCTTTAACACGTTAAAGAGAATTGAAAATGAAGACGCAGGAGTGGTCGAGGATGAAGAGCAGTTCGCTGAACTTGCGAGCAGTGAATTTCTCTTAAAGCAACTTCAAGAGCTCTTAGCGAGAGAGGGAAAGCAATGGATAGATGCTCTGCCTCATGGGATACATTCCGGATTGACGAAAAGGAGATCTAAGGGTATGTTCTTCTACTTTCAGGCAGAGAACGAGAAGGGGAAACTCCATTTCTGGAATTATTATGACCTTAATACAGACCGTATCGTAGATAATCGTTTTCTCATTTCAAACCTTATTTCCTGTTCGCCTGACACTGAACGGGTCGTTAACGATTATGATGTCTTTGGAGTTCAGGATAAAATTATCGAACAAATTCTCAGAATGCATCAAGAAAAAGAAGCCCTTGAGTCAGTGCCAAAAGTTATCGATCCGATGCAACAGACCGTTGCAACAGCAATTCAGAGCTATCTGAATCATCCTGACGTAAAAAGGAAAGAGGCGCTAGAAGCTATAAAATATCTGAATCAGCCTTTACCCGGGGCACAAATCAAGGAACTTCGAAAAGCCTATAAGGAATTTCAGAAGAATACTATTCCTGAGGCCCTCATAGGAATGATTATCAGTATGCGTCAGAAGTATGGAACGAGGGCGATCGGAATAACTGAAACCGGAAGGATTGATCTGAAGCGGGAAGATCTAAAATTGATATGTTTTGATTATCTTTGTGGTTGATTCACCAGCGGACGCGCTCTACTTTAATTCTTCTTCTCTTATAAATGTCAGTAGATCATTCGGCTGGCAGTTAAAATAAATGAGAAGTTTTTCGATATCCTTCCTACTGAAATTATAATTGTGGTTCGTCGCTATTCTTGACAGCGTTAATGCCTTTATTCCAGTTTCCTGCTCAATGACTTTATAGGTTATCCTTCTTCTTTCGATAGCGCTTTTCCGTTCAATCCAAGCCTTTAAGTTGACTATAAGCATTTGCGATCCTATCCAAAGTCGTCAGATGTTCAAATCTTATCACCTGAAGATAGAAAAGAGCAATAGAAAATAGGAATCAGCACAAAAAGACTTGACAAATGTATCACAAAAAGGTATAAATATCATATAAAGATAAATAATATCATTTAAAGATTAGATATTAGCATCAAACAATGACTAGGAGAGGGAGGTAGAACATGTCTATCAAGAAGGAAGATTTCAGCTATTTCGAGGGCCTTAATAAAAGGTTGGACGAGTGAAGAAGAAAGAAGTTCATCGGCATCCTCCTTAAGCAGGCGGGTGCGGGGTCAGGAGAGGCTGTCGGCAACATACAAGTGCTGGGGGATGAGATCTTTGACGTTCGCGGGATCGAAACCCGGGGCTTCGTAACGAGAACGATGATTAAGAAAGCCTACAAAGAAGTAAAGGAGGGAAAATCGCATGAAACAAGAACGGAAGAATATCTATGTAATTGACACATGTGCCTTAATCGATGACCCCGATATTTTCTATAAGCTCGGAGACAACCAGATAGTCATACCGACCGCGGTCATCAAGGAGCTTGATTATCTTAAAAGAAATCCGGATCCTAAAGAGCCAAGGGCAAAAGCAGCCAGAAAGGTTGTCAGGACTCTCGACATGCTGAGCAGCCAACAGAACATAGCAGCCGGAGCAAAGACATCAGCTGGATCTATTGTAAGGATCATCGGCCGGCATATGCCAATCGACGACCTCGCGAGCAATGCAGACAACAGGGTCGTCGGCACCGCACTGAAGCTGAAAGAGGAGACACATGGAAAAGTGATCCTTGTGAGCACTGACGGCAATATGCGCAATGTCACAAGGTCATACGGCATAGAGGCTACTGGCCATCCGTTATATAAGGAAAACCGGTCTTAGGAACGAGTGAGATCAGTCCCAAAGACGCGCACGTTATGGAGCATCATTGCTGTTGTGACAGTCGTGATCCTACTATTGCTGTTTCTGGCAGCAAGATAGATCAAAAGGGAGGAGAAGACATTGAAAGACATGAGATCAGACATAAGGCCATATGAACCGGTGAATACTTTCTTTGCCCTAAGGTCTGCTGACCTTAGGAAGGCGCGGGATGAGAGACGTTATCTCGCCGTGAGCCTGAGCGACAAAACCGGCCAAATAAACGGGTATATCTGGGATAATCCTGAGGAAATTGCTGATCGCTTGAGGGAAGAAACTTACGTGCATGTTGAGGGTCTGGCCAAACCGTACAATGGCACTTTGATAGTGTCCATCGAGCATATACGGCCGGCTCAAGACGAAGAGATTTCTATTGACGACTTCCTTGAAGTAGTGCCGGGCGGAATTGATCTCTGGACGGAGAAGTTACATAATCATATCGAACTTATCAGAGACTCAAACTGCAGGCTCCTCGTTCAGTCATTTCTTGCCGATTTCAGGTTTTTCGAAGAACTCAAAATATCACCTGCAGGCCTTACTGTTCACCATAATTACGTTGGGGGACTCCTTGAGCACACAGTCAATACAATGTCGCACGCTCTGCACGTATCAGAGGAATACCATGGTCTCCTAGACGGGGACCTCCTGCTCACAGGTTCGTTCTTGCATGACATTGGCAAAATGAGAGAGCTGGCAGGAGAGGTCACAAGGAGATACACGACAGAGGGCAAGCTGTTGGGACATATTTCGATGGGACTTCTCATGGTGGAGGGGAACATACAACTTATAAAGGGTTTTCCATCTGACCTCGGCATGCTGATAAAACATATGATCCTGTCGCATCATGGTAGTCTGGAATTTGGCAGCCCAGTCAGACCAGCTACACCCGAAGCGCTGGCCCTCCACCTCATTGAAAACATGGATGCCAAAATGAACCACTTTTATTGCGCTCTTAGAGACTCTACCCAGGACAAAGCGTGGAGCACATATGACAAATTTTTAAGTACCGAGATTTACACGCTGAAATTCAAGAAAGAGATCTCGATTCTTCAGGAGGCCTAAATGAAGATACTCGACAAACAAGGCCGGTCTTATAAAGTCGCTGCATCGGCTACGGCGAATTACATTGATAATTTTGTAAATGAGTCAGATAGGGGGATTGAGACAAAGAGGGTATACAGAAATGCCCTGTTGAAATTTCTTGATTGGGCTGAAGACATGCCTCTTACAACACCAGTGATCAGAACATTCAAGACATTTCTTTTGAACAAGGACTTGGTGCCCAATAGCGTATCAGTCTACCTAGCGGCAATGAAACAGTTTCTGAGGTACTTAGTAGAGAGAGGGGTTTTACTCTACAACCCGGCAAAAGAAGTGAAGCGTCGACGAGTCCCCAAAACGCACCAGCGGGATGCTTTAACAGCCGAGAATGCGCGGCAACTCCTCGATATTACTCCCAAGAAATCTCTGAAAGGGCTCAGGGATTTTGCCTTGATAAATCTTATGCTGAGAACCGGGATAAGGGAGATAGAGGTTTCCCGTACCCGCGTTGGAGACATTACAGAAAAGGAAGGAGAGAGGATTCTCGAGATTCACGGAAAGGGAAGGGATTCCAAGGACTCCTTCGTTGTCCTGACAGGGGAATCATATCGGCCAATAGCTGACTACCTCGCTTTGAGAGCAGAGGCTGCTCCCTCCAGACCTTTATTTGCGTCAGTCGGTAACAGATCACGCGGAAAGATTTCAACCCGAACGATCAGAGCAATTATCAGCGGGCATTTGAACACATCTGGACTGAAAAGCCGGCGCATAACACCGCATTCTCTGAGGCACACTGCAATAACGCTCGCGATTGAGGGAGGAAACGGCAATAACCTCCTTCAGGTCCAGCAAATGGCGAGGCATGAAAATATCAGCACCACCTTGGGATATTTCCATGAGTTCCAGAGACTCAAAAATGCGGCGGAACGTTCCATCAGAATTTAGCACTGGTTGTCCATCCATTTTTTTCAAAGGCAACAATTTGCTACTTTGAAACTAGAAAAGATGCATTTTTGGCACAGCAAATTTGCGTAGAAGTCGCTGCACAATCGCGCCGTACCTATTCTACTTTCGTTTGGGTCCAACATTCTAACCTTTTGATTAAATGGTATTTATTGAGAAGGGACCTTGTTTGATAATTATGGGGCCGGGGCTCAGTAATGGGCTTCGGCTACCAAACTTAGCTGTATCCAGGATAGGTTCTCAACTGCTCACAGAAACAAACACTGTCGGGCTTCCCGAACATTGTGCGGAATATAAATTACAATTATTATGGAAACACAGACTGTAAATGCACAAAACTAACCTGACCCTGCAGTCGTCGTAAATTGACCAAAGTTTTATTCCTTTTATATTATGACTTTCGGTGAACCCCACATGGACTAGCTGCGGTTGTCCATGCTTAATGCACTGTGACGTTTACGCCTTTCTTCATGATCGGCCTATCCGCCTATTTCATAAAGATGATTACCAATAGAATAGCAACAAATAGAAGAGAGTTTAACACAGTGGTGGATGCTGTGAGGATCAAAAATCTTCGAGTGCGAACATCAGTGAAAGGTCGAATGGCTTGTGTAGTTGCTTTTAGCGCTGAACAGGTCGCATCTAGACTCTCCGTAGCCTTCTGATGCAAAGCGCGAGATTCCTTGAAGGCTCTAATCTCCTCGACCAGTTCCTCGCATCGTTTCTGTGATTCATCCAATAATTCGTGAATAGTTGGCATTTGTCATCTCCTTAAGTTGAAGATTTGTAACATAAAGATGGATCAGCTGACGATGATCGTTCGACACGCTCATGTCATCTATCAGTTTGATGTACGTCAGGCCATGCTTCTCATATAGCGAACCCACACATTGAGCCATTAGGGGAGCACTAAGAGGCTCTCCAAATAAAATGTCGAGGCGAGACAGATAAGATAAAACTCCTGTCAGGAAATGCAATGCTGACTCATTATTATGTTTAGTCTCATCAGACAGGTCATCTACCATGTCATCAAACAAGCGCATGAACATGTCTGAAACTGTGCCCTTTTGACGATAAGCGATGGCAAAAAGGTTCGCGGCCGCCCAATCCGGACGAAACCGCTCGTCCAAGAGCCGTCTAGTTTCCCAGTAAAGATGCTCAACATCATCAAAACCCTCAACAAGATCAAGCAAAGCTGCTACGGCAGTAAAATCAGGGCGATTATCAGCCATTCTTATCAAACCATCTGAAAACTTCTCTGAACTATCGAAGTAGGCTCGAATTATTGCTCTTAGTCGTTCCGGAGAAGTGTCCTTCTCATTACAGAAGCTTACCATGGTTCTTATTGCTTGTCGTCGCTGGTATTCTATTTGACTGTAAATAAATTCAATCAGAAATCCAACGCTCTTGGTGCTCAATTTGGCCTCGGTTCGTCCATCAATTCCTCTCTCGACGTCGCGCCTAGTTGTCGGGCGGTAGCGAGACAGATACTGCAATAAACTATCGACAATATGTACCTTTAAAGCAGCTTCATTTTGGTCATGAAGGAACTGATCGATGCACCGATGGCGACGCACATGATAGACAGTGTTTCGCTCCATCCCAGTCACTTCATAGTCAATAAGAATTCCAAGAATAAGCCAGTAAGACAGGTAGCGCTCCGTCTTCTCAGCTTGATCTTTTGGCATGACTGCCTCTAGGTACATCGGTACTTCCATGAGATCCTGATTATCGGGAGTCCCAAACAATTTCTCAAAAACTTTTTTTGCCCCTGCTATATCCTCTTGCAGGCCAGGAAAGTTCTTTTGATGAAAAAAAGATACTGTTCCCATATCGTCCCAACGCCTCGGCATTCTTGCGATGTCCCTGTTCAACCATTGTTCTGTTTTAAGTGGGGTATCGTCCGAAAACATAAGATAGCACTCTGATTGCTGTCCAGATCTACCAGCTCGTCCGCACTGCTGGTAGTAGGCTTCCAAAGACTGAGGCATTCTGTAATTAACGATGTAGTTTAACTGTTCGTTGTCAATGCCAACGCTTACAGCTGTATTGCCAAAGAGCATTCGAATTTCACCACGCTTGAAGGCAGCAAGTGTGCGTGCCTTATATTTTTCCCAGTCTTGCCTCTGGAAGAGAGGTTCTTCTTGTTCTTCCGGTGAGCTTCCTGTGTACACTCCATAACGCGATGAATCATCTGCGCCTCCAGCCATTACAGAACGCACGTATCCTTCAGCATCGCCAACAAAGTGACCAAACAATTTCCATAATTCACGCGGAGTATAGGCAAAAACAATTCCATATGCATCAGTGTCGAGGTGCCCAACATTTAACCTGCGCTCAATTCCAGCCATGACCTGTTTGAGCATGAAGATTTTCTCGTTATTTGGACATTTGACCAAATTGAAGTTCAGCTCGGGCCGATCAAATGTATCAGGACGAATGATCGCATCCAAATCTTGAATATCGAGTTCGCGTTTCAAATCAATTAATACCAGTTGCGAAGCCGTGCCCGTAAGAGCAACTATCACTGGAGTACGACCCTGAAAAGTGCAATAGTCTCTGAAGTTGCGTTCAAGCGTAAGGTAAGAAGGACGAAAGTCATGTCCCCACATTGATACACAATGTGCCTCATCGATGACAGCATAGTTGATAAATATGTCCGCCGCATTGAGAGCTCGCATTGATCCACGAAATTGCGGTCTTTGGAGGCGTTCTGGAGATAGAAAGATGATAGCATTTTCAGTGAGAAGCGCAGTCACATTTTGATCGTTCAATGCTGCGCCAGCATGCCACGCGAGTACACGATCAATCCCGTAATGCTCAGTCAGGCTTTGAACCTGATCGTTCATCAGCGCGACAATCGGGTCAACAACTAACGTTGTGCCCGGCGTGAGTAATGATGCGAGCTGATAGCAGAGCGATTTACCTGCACTAGTCGGCAAGAGGCCAATCGTGGACTTTTGAGAAAGAACATTGCGCAGAATAGGACCTTGCCCCGGTCGGAGAGCGTGTTTACGAAAAAAATCTTGTGCAAAAGAACATAGGACATTATCTGTTATATCTGTAAGATGGATTGGCATAACTTTGGCGCGGTAACCAAATCGGACTGGCCGATTATGAGGATGAACCTGGCGCACAACCCCGATGTGTGTCGCACCATATGAGCACCCCTCCATTAGTGAATTGCACTTGATGCCTACGTCTAAAAGAACATCGAGTGCCATGCCATCAAATGAAGAACAGACTTCCACGGGTATATCGACCCCTGCAAAGTTGCCATAACGATATTTAGGATTGCGTTGAACGTGCACCTCAATCCGAGGAAGTCTAAGCGCGATGCCATAAAGCTTCATCAGGCGAGACAACCGATCAAGAAAACTCAGCAAAGCAATCTCTGCGCATTCGATATCTCTCTCAATAATGCCTATTTGAAGTTCTTCCTGGTGAATCAAGCCCCGTCGAAACATAAACTCAAGAAATAGACGTTCCACTCTCACAATCAAAGATGGAAGAAGGAAAAGATAATTGGCAGCCAATTCTTTTTCTGAGAGTTTTCCCTGAGAATCTTTCAGATATCGAGTGACATTTTTTTGCTCCATATGCTGTCGAATCTGAGAGTAGAGTCCTTGAGAATAAATCTCAGAATTCCTAGGGCGCAAAGTGTCTATTCCTATGCTCTGAAAGGCCTCATCTCTTTTCTTATCAAGAGCCATTTGGTTCGGATCGTCATGATCGCCTGGTTCAAGTAATAATCTATACCCACTTGGAAAAGCCAGCAGTAAGTCGGCCCGTTGGGCCATAAATCCAATAGCTACACTTGGAGGAAGAATAGTAGAAATATCCGCCTGCGGTTCGATACAATGGGCGATCTTTGATCCAAAGTTATCGATCAGTCTCTTGAATAATTCTCGTTCATTTTCGGGATGTTCAGGATCAAATGCCACGCTCTCAGGACTTCCAGGCCACGGGTCGACAAGATCTACGAATTCCTTGTAGACGTCCGCCATGGCAGGGTCGTAGTTATAAGTAATACTTCCTCTGCCGGTTCTCTCTTTCTCACGTATAGAGAAGCAATGCCCGTATAGTGAAATGATCTGTTGCTCTATAAAATAGGAACAAAATGGACGCAATCCACGCTGAAGCTGTTTCAAAAGAACATCATGGAGAAGGTCATCTTCCCTAGTGGGCTGATAATTAATGTCTTGGCTAATGAGGTTAACTCGACAGTACTGGAGCGAGGCATTCCAATCGCACCGCATCTCTGATGCCCTGAATATGCTGAGTTCACTTCCTAATTGTTCCAGGCATGTGGCTATCAAACTATTACCTTTATCATTTTCATCTTACTGAACAATTTTTATTATATATAGATAGGCTCAATAATGACAGTTTCTATTGGCATTCGATACTTCTGACAAAATTACTAAAGTGTGGATTTTCAGGGTATGCCGTGTAAAACGTATGACTTGTCTGTTAAAGTCCGACCGTGGGAATTCGGTAGTTCACCCACGTAGCTTGAAGGAGGTGTAAGGGGCAACCTAAAACATTAAGTTCCTTGACAAAGG
>JBKQMP010000144.1:0-8713 GCA_052146665.1 Dissulfurispiraceae bacterium | reverse complement strand
GAGGGCCTCTGGCAACAAGTGCGAGAGATGCTGGAACTGGAGTGAACTGGTTGGCAGTTTTGAGGAGCACCCTGAAGTATGTGAGCGGTGTTATGACGCTATCAAATGAGAAACAGCTCCCCGGTATTTTTTCTGGTCGCTATAGGAGTCTTCATTCTTGATCAGCTGACTAAATATCTTATCAAGAGTTATGTGGGTCCCTTCGAGGTCATTCGAATCTTTTCTTTTTTTAATATCATTTATGCCGAAAATACGGGCTCTGCCTTTGGATTATTTAAGAGTTTGGGTAACGTATTTTTTGAAATAGTAGCAATTGCTGCAATTGTGACCGTGTCCATTCTTATCGTTAAGGATGAGGCGAACAGACTGGTCTTTTCCTTCATACTCGGCGGTGCATTAGGAAATGTCGCTGACAGAATAATTCATGGATATGTAGTAGATTTTCTGGATCTTTATGTTGGCAATTATCATTGGCCAGCTTTTAATGTCGCCGATTCATTTTTAACTATCGGAATTGCGTTGCTTGTCATCAAAACGGTGTTTTATGCCCAGAAGGCTTGAACATGACTACAAAAAAGGCAATGAGTAGATGGATGATTTTACTGAGAGGATCAATGCAGCAATAACACTGTTCAAGGAGAGCAAGAGGATTTCCGCATTCACTGGTACGGGCATCTCCACTGAATCAGGGATATCTGATTTCCGGAGTCCCGGAGGTGTCTGGGATCGTTTCAGAATAGTGAGCTTCCAAGAGTTTCTCTCAGACCACGAGGCAAGGGTCGAGTACTGGAAGATGAAAAAAGAGTTATTTAATGGAATGCAGAATGCCGAGCCAAACAAAGCGCATTTGGCTCTTGCAGAGCTTGAAAAAATGGGAAAACTCTCGTGTCTCGTGACGCAGAATATAGACGGCCTTCATCAGAATACCGGCAGCTTGAAGGTTATAGAACTTCATGGCACGAACAGGATCCCCGATGTGAGAATTGTAATGGGTTGATCAAGCCGGCCACCATTTCATTTGGACAGGCCATGCCCGAAGATATTAATGTTGAGGGCATATGTGTGCAAAAAGTTGCGATCTATTCCTCATGGTAGGTTCATCCCTTCAGGTTGAACCGGCGGCGTGCCTTCCAAGAGAGGCCTATAAGACTGGGGCGAATCTCATATTTATAAACCATACTGAGACTCCTTGGGACAATCTTGCCGCTCTACTATTCAGAGAGAACGCCGGTGATGTCCTGGAAACACTTCTAAGCGATATAAGACACTGACGAAGCCGAATATACAGACAAGTTAAGGTTATCTCAACGACTAAAGCAGCACTACTTAGCCTTGAATCTTTTTTCTCTGAACGCCCTCAAATATCCGTATCTTCCCATAGTCGCCATCAAACCCCGGCTCAATATGGACATTTCCTGAGCGCATCTTCGAGATTGCCTCTCCAAGCAGAGGTGAGCCCACCATTTCAAAATCACTTATCGGCGTATCTATCAAGATCCTAAATTCATTGCCGAGAGCCTTTAGGAGCCTGAAATATTCCTTATTTGTCACCTTGCTGCTGACACCAACCTTTAGCGCCTCCGCGATAATCTCAGGCAGAGGGATTACAGAGTAAAATGGCGGCGCCCCCACTGGTGTGAAGCCATTTTCCCTATCAGCAAGCGTTTCCACCCTGAGCAGGACCCCCACCGTAACTCTTTTGCCGCATACAGGGCAAAGGTAATGATTTTTTATTGTCTCCTCCGGGGAGAGGCTTGCTCCACAAAGCCTATGGCCGTCATAGTGGTACTTTCCCTCTTCTGGGTAGAACTCTATTGTGCCGGCGAAACCTTTCTTTGTCTTGATTGCCTCAACAATAGCCGTGTAAGAGAGCCCAGTATCAAATATATTAGCTTCACGCCCTATTTTTGAAGGCGAATGGGCATCAGAGTTGGATATCAGAGTTATTCTATCAAGAGACGAGAGCCTCCAGTTCATTTTCGGATCTGAAGAAAGACCTGTCTCTATGGCGTAAATATGCGGTTCTAAATCTTCGAAGCATACTTCAAGGGAGTCGAAGCCGGAAACAGCTCCAAATAAAGAAAAATGAGGAGTCCAGGCATGCGCTGGGACAAGCATGGCGTCAGGAGACGATGTCAGGACAATGTTTAGCAGCTCCTTCGCATCCAACTTGAGTATAGGGCGCCCATCTGAGGAGAGGTTCCCGATTGTTGAGAGTTTGCCATTTATTTTTGCGGCAACCGCAAAATCAGGGACAAGTACTATAGAATGTATCTTTCTCGTTCTCCCTTTCTTTTTGTAAATGCAGCTTATCTCTGCGGAGAGCAAGAAGAAAGGGTTAGCCTTGCATGAATCGGGGATGTCACCTGACTTTAATGTGTCTTTCAATCTGAATAGCCCATTGCCCATAGGTTCAGTCTTTTCTTTCAATTCTCTAAACCATTTTGGATGAGTGAAGTCCCCTGTGCCGACAACATTCACGCCCTTCAGTTGCGCCCAGTTCCATATCTCTTCAGGCGTAAAGTTTTTGCTTGTGGCCCTTGAGTGTTTTGAATGGATGTGGAGGTCTGCGATAAAACTCATCGAGGATTATACCATTAAGACCTTAATACATATCGATTGAAACAACTGCACATTATTTATCATATCAACGATGGTTTTCTTAAAATAATTCTCCGCTTATTTGCCTCCGCCGTATATCGAAAATATCCCATATTTATAGAAACAATCGACGTCTTTGAAACCGATTGATTTCATAGCAGCTATCTGGGCATCCAAGGTGTCAGGTTTGTTGTCCTTATTGTTTTTGTATCTTTGTGTTATGTCAGCGAGATAATTGCCTTTTATTCCCGATGCTGCTTTTCGCTGATCGATCCATTCTTTCCAAAGATGTAAGTACCACTGCTCAAGGACATCTGTTGGTGCAAGAACAACATCGATATTTATAAAGTATCCGTCATCGTGCAGATGTGAATGGATTTTTCCAAAGAGAGATACCCTCTCTTCCGCCGTCAAGTGGTGAATGGCCTGTGAGGAAACGATGAAATCATATTTGTGCGGCAACATATCTTTCACTAAGATTTCCTGAAAGCTTGCCCTGATGAAATGCATGTTATCGAATGCCGCAAGGCGCTCTCTGGCCTTGCAAAGCATATCTTCAGATCCGTCGACAAGCGTGGCTGAAATGGACTCTTCAACTTTCAGGAGTTCATGAATGACAATTCCGTCTCCACATCCGAGGTCCAGAATGGTCTTGTGCCTGTTCTTTTGGAGGAAATACTTATAGAATGATCTCAGAATGTCAAACTGCCTTTTTCTTTCAACTATATAAATATCGGCGTTATCTCTGTAGTCCTTACTGAAATTGGCATTTGCCCAGTTTGATTCTGAAAAATCGGTCATGACTCTTCTCCTTCTATTTGTCAGCAGGCTCCATCATTGGATTTTATTACATTTACATAGGCGGACAAGTCTTCACAAAAGCTCTCGTGAGGTTTAAGATCACAAGCTATAATTCTATCATAATAATAATTATAGGCCAACAGATCAAATATGATCAGGAGAAACATGCCTCATTTCATTGGCATAGTTTTTCTCGTAAAGCAGATATCTGCCTGACCTCAAACTCAACACTCCTATTTCGCCTGTTCTAATCAAAAAACCGTCTCAACAGCTTATTTTATATTCCCCAGCTTTTTTCTGGTTCGACTATTGATGTCCTGTCTGCTATCGTCGTCGTGCTTCAGAAATAAAAAAATATATACTCGGTTGTAGCGTAAACCGATTTTCCCTTATCAAACAAATCATCAGGTGGACAATGTTAGAAAGAAGTACGTTTTACAGAATTTATATCAGACCAGCAGTTGTTTTCCCATCCGACAACCCGTGTCCAGTGAATGAGCTATTTGCTGTCATCGACCCCCCAGCCTTCAACGTGATAATATTCGTTCGAATCCTATTCGGAACACACCTCCCCAGTGCAAAGCCGTGGCGTCTCAATGCCATGTCTTTGCAGTTGACCTCACTTTATCACTGCATCTCCGATAAAAAACCCAATCATTGGACGTATCGAGATCTTCTACGGCCTTAAATAATGTTGTAGCAAAGGCAAATTTGCATACTTGAGGCCTTAAGTATGACGACTTTTTTGTCTTCTTATTGAGAAACATTTTATAATTGTTAGAAATGATGAATAAGGATGTCATTATTGTTGGAGCGGGCGCTGCAGGCTTAATGTGCGCTCTATGGGCTGGGAAAAGACACCGCTCGGTTCTGGTTCTAGATCATGCGGACAGGATAGCTAAAAAGGTCCTGATTTCAGGTGGCGGGCGCTGCAATTTTACAAATACCAACATTTCTGATAAGAACTATTTGTCCTGTAACCCTCACTTCTGCAAGTCAGCGCTTGCCCGTTTCACCCCCTATAGGTTTATTGACATGATGGAAAGACACAGCCTCGGATATTTTGAAAAGGGAATGGGTCAGTTGTTTTGTAAAGAAGGTTCCAGAGCCATAGTCGCTATGCTTAAGGAGGAATGTAATGGGGTTGGGGTGGACATACGCTTGAACTGTCGGGTTGCAGACATAAAAAAAGAAGGTAAGTTCATCTTATCGACTGATCACGGCAGGGTGCAGTCGGAATCTCTTGTTGTTGCCACAGGCGGCTTATCATACCCACACCTTGGAGCAACAGATTTTGGCCAAAGGATGGCCAAACAGTTTGGCCTTGAGGTTACCTCCTTAAGACCGGCCCTTGTCCCCCTTCTTCTCACGGCGGGCGATTTAGAAAAATTTGGGGAATTAAGTGGCGTCTCCATCACCGCAGAAGTCAGTGGCCGTGACAAGCATGTCCGCGGTGAGGTTTTGTTCACTCATCGGGGGTTGAGTGGCCCTGCTATCCTTCAGATTTCTTCATATTGGGACAAAGGCGACATTATTACCATCGATCTGCTGCCTGACATGAATGCCCTTGACTTATTTAAGAAAAAAAGCACAGGCAGGATACATCTGCAAAACTTGCTCTCTGAATATCTTCCTCAACGATTCTGCCGGCGATGGTGTGATCTGCACTTACAATCAAGACCAATCTGTCAGTATAATGAGAGGGAACTCAAAGAAATTGCCTACCGGATTCACAACTGGACTGTCACGCCGAATGGAACGGAAGGCTATGAGAAGGCTGAAGTGACGCTGGGCGGCGTTCGTACAGAAGAATTGTCGTCCAAAACAATGGAAGCCAAGAGAGTTCCAGGTCTTTTTTTTATAGGTGAGGTTGTCGATGTGACCGGACAATTGGGGGGGTACAATCTGCAATGGGCATGGGCATCAGGTTACGCGGCAGGTCAATATGCATAACCCTAAAAAGTATTTATGCGCGGCATGCTTCGAGCTAAGATGAAGACTATAGTCCTCGCATCGTCATCTCCGCGGAGAAAAGAGATCTTGGAAAAGACAGGCTTAAAGTTTATCAGCGATGCAAGTGACTACGAAGAAAAGATGAACTCAAGCCGCAACCCACGTGCTCTCGCTCGATTATTATCTCGACAAAAAGCTAAATCAATGATCAGCAAGTACAAGAATGCAGTTATCATTGCAGCGGATACTTTTATACAATTGGGTGGCGAACTGATGGGCAAACCACGAACTGAAGAACAAGCGGCACAAATGCTTATGGCCTTAAGCGGTAAGATGCATCGGGTTATAACAGGCTTTACCATTGTTGATACAGATACTTGCGTAGCTGTATCGAGGTCAGTGGAAACAAAGGTCTTTTTCAAAAGAGTGACCATAAAAGAAGTAGAATCATATATCAAGTCAGGAGAGCCTTTGGACAAAGCTGGTGCTTACGCAATACAAGGGTTGGGCGCGGTTTTCGTGAAGCGAATAGAGGGCGATTATTTCAATGTAATGGGTCTTCCCCTAGGTGCCTTAGTAGAAAGCCTCAAAAGATTTGGGGTTCATGTGTTAATCTAAACCGTCCACTTGATTTAAGATTCGACACCCTGATCAAGGACCCCCTGTGACCCTGATTTATCATCCATCTCGGATAATGCTTTCATGACCTTTTCTTCAGTATCTCTTAGTCTGCCCTTGCAGAATTTGATTAAATACGTTGCCCTTGTCACCTTTTCCGAAAGGGCGTCTACATCAATATCTTCTGACTCTATTTCAGCGATTATCTGTTTGAGTTCATTCAACGATTGGCCGTATGTAAGCTGCCTGCTATCATTCACTATTGTTGCCCTCCTTTGTGTGATCTATTACACTGGTAACGCTGCCATTGCAGAGTCTGGTATCTAGTATCGCTCCCTTTCGGAGACGCGTCACATTTTTGAGCACTCGGCCCTCACAGCGCGTAATACTATACCCTCTTTTTATTATGGTTGCTGGATTGAGTAATCTTACTGCCTGTTCCATTTTATTAAGGGTATTGTCTTCTTTCTGTATGAACTGCCTAGCGAACCCTTTGATGTCCCCCTCGAAAATTAATAACTTATTGCTCATGGTGGATGCCATTCGGGAAGGGAGAAATGCAAGCCTTTGCGTAACAGCGTTTAGTTTATACTTTTGGTCTTTGAATAGCCTTTCGGCGTAAAGCTTTAGCAAGTTATGTATTTCTATGATTCTTTCTTCGAAACTCCTGATCCCCGAAATGAGAAACTCAGCAACAGCGGTAGGGGTTTTCATCCTCGTATGGGCGACCATGTCTGCAACAGAGGCATCTTTCTCATGGCCAATACCAGTGATGACCGGCAGAGGGCATCGAGCTATATGGGAAGCAATGGCATAACCGTCAAAACAATTAAGGTCGAGTACAGAACCACCGCCTCTGACAAGCACCACCACATCAAATCGGTGCTTCTGTTCCCCTATGGTGGTCAGGGCAGAAATAATGGATTCTTCAGCCTCCTGTCCTTGCATCAGCGCCGGGAAAAGGACATGGTCAAATATATATCCATAGAGGTTTTTGTCGAGCTGGTCAAAGAAGTCTCCATATCCTGCAGCGGTTGGAGAGGATATTACCGCAATCCTCTGAGGGACAAGCGGTAAAGAGCACCCTTTGTTTAAGTCCATGAGGCCCTCCTCCTTAAGTCTCTCGATCACCTCTGCCTTCCTTCGTGCCATTTCGCCCATAGTATAGGTGGGGTCAATATCCCTTATATTGAGACTGAGTCCGTATACCTCATGGAATGTTATTCCCGCAAGGAGCAGGATCTTCATTCCCTGTTTCAATGATTCACTGGTCGCCATTTGGAAATTGTGGCTGAGCCTTCTATAATCGTAGGCCCAGATAGTCGCCCTAATCTGTGCGATGGTCTTATCGGCCTCCTTCTCCACAAGCTCAAGATAGCAGTGGCCCCTCTGATTACATCTGCACTCCGCTATTTCTGCGATCACCCAGAATGTACCAGCAAATGCATCACTAATGACAGATTTTATAATAGTGTTCAGCTCATAGAGACTATATGTGGACTTACTTATTGTCTGCCGTTCCATCGCTTAATTATATTAGATATGTCTGATTTCCACCATCAGGAGTTTTCTTTTTTGCATAGAGACATGCTTTGTGCAGATCGTCAATAACGCTTTTCATCTGATCTTTTGTGACAGCATAAAAAGCTTTGTCTTTTAGGGGTTTCATGTCTGGGAGTCCTTTTGCGTACCAGCTGAAAAATTTACGAAAAAGCATTGTACCTGTTGACTCACCATGACAATCAGTAGACAAATTCAAGTGTGAGCTCATCGCACTTGTAAGCTCATCTATATCGGGTCTCCTTGGTGTTGTCCCGTGTTTAAGCAGATAGGCTGCCTCGCGAAAAATCCACGGATTTCCTAGTGCTCCTCTTGCTATCACCACGCCGTCACAGCCAGTTTCATCAAACATTTTTCTGATCAGTTGGGGCGACAGGGCGTCGCCACTCGCTATGACGGGTATGGTCAGGGCTTTTTTCACTTCTCTGATCACTCGATAATCCACCCTCCCCGTGTAGCCCTGTAGCCCTGTCCTTCCGTGAATAAACAAGGCCATTATCCCTGCGTCCTGGGCATGAAGTGCAACGTCCAGAGCAGTAGGGCGGGTTCCATCCCAGCCGGCACGTATTTTTGCCGTGATCGGAACGTGAGCATTGTTAACCAGTACCTTGAGAAGACTCTCTAATTTGAAGGGCTCTCTCAGAAGGCTTGCGCCTTCACCTCTCCTCGTCACTTTGCCCACTGGACAGGCAGCATTGAAATCTATCACATCGAAATTGTAGCCCTCCAGTACCTCTAAAGCTTTCCGCAGAATAAATGGATCATCGCCCAGGAGCTGTATCCCCAGCGGTCTGTCAGATGGAATTGTTCTGAGCATGGTCAAAGTTTTCTTGCTCTGATATACAAGGGCGCGTGCGCTTATCATCTCCACAAAAGCAAGCTCGCAACCGAAAGCGCGATTTATCATGCGGTAGGGCAAATCACTTATCCCCGACAGAGGGCTAAGAACACAAGGGGAGGACACTGTTAAGTTACCGAGTTTAATCACAAATTATTTTTTCACCATTTTATAATTGTTATTGATAATTATAGCAGCTGTCAACGCCACTTTCTTTATAATTAAAAATCGGATGGGAGGTTTTATGACTGATAAAGAGTGAAGAATGCTTTTTATGTAATATTATAACACTAAGTCCCACGATAAGTATTTTAGGGTAGTGTCCTAATTTGAATAAATCGT
>JBKQMP010000143.1:0-12095 GCA_052146665.1 Dissulfurispiraceae bacterium | reverse complement strand
CCCTTTAAGAGTTTGAGCTCAGGAATAAAATACGGATTAGGCAAAAATCTAACATCAAACAAGAGGTCGAGATTTTGTGGCACGCCGAACTTGAAGCCAAAAGATATGATGGATAAATTAAGCGATTGGGGCAAAAGAGAATTTTCATAGTTGGATAATATCAAATGACGCAATTGGTGAGGTGTATAATTTGACGTATCCATTATCTTATCTGCTGCCTCTCTTATTAATGAAAGAAGGGTCTTCTCCTGTTGTATGGCCGTCTCCATATTCATGTCCCCGTGTCGGGCTATCATGGGGTGCGGCCTTCTCGTCTCTTTGTAGCGTCTCACTATGACATCTTTTTCCGCTTCGAGAAATAGAATCTCGACGTTATAATGACTCTTGAGTGCCAAGAAGGTCTCGTAGGCATTTGAGAGAAATTCCTTCTCCCGTATATCCACGCCAATGCCGATTTTTTTAATGTTCTCGCCGGTCCGAAATGTGGCAAGGAAGGGTTCTATAAGGATGACGGGCAAATTGTCTATGCAGAAGTAACCACTATCTTCAAGAGCTCTCAAAACAACTGTTTTTCCAGCCCCTGACAACCCGCTGACTATTACAATGCCAAGACTGTCTTTGACCTCTGATTTGGTCATTGCATTTCGTTGTGGCGCCAGATGGCTGTCTGCGAGTAATTCTCGGTGCGATTCACTTATTTTTGCGGTTCAATGAGACCGTAATTCTCATCTCTCCGGCGATAGACAACATTGATGTCACCGGTAGCCTCATTCGCAAAGATAAAGAAATCTTTATCAAGCAATTCCATCTGGTCAACTGCCTCATCAGGACCCATTGGCTTCATATCGAAGCGTTTATATTTTATGATCTTGCCGCCTTTTGTCGTGTCGGCGACTGGCATCTCCGTGATTTTTCGGTCAGCTTTTCTAAACGACTTTAGTTTTTCTTTATATTTAATCACCTGTTTTTCGAGTTTCTCAACAACCTCGTCTATGGCAGAATAGATCTCTCCTGTTATTCCTTCCGCTTGAATGAGAAAACCGTTAACCTTCAGAAGGACTTCTGCCTTATGTCTATATTTTTCCACACTAAGGGTTACAACAGCTTCTGTGATATTGGATAAATATTTTTCAAACTTTCCAATTTTTCCTTCAGCATACCCCCTTAATGACGGCGTGATTTCAAGATGACGCCCGTTTACAATAATATTCATCTGGAACCTCCCTTTCTTATTTTGTAGTAGTATCTACGATAAAGCAAGAACGTTACTCATATTGTTTCCTCTGATTCTGGGGGGGCAACTTCAATTCCTCCCTATACTTAGCAACCGTTCTTCTTGCGATAATGATATCCTGAGTTCTTAATTTATCAACTATCATCTGATCGCTGAGCGGTTTTCTTTGGTTTTCTTCGGAAATTATCTTTTTAATCAGGTCCTTAACAGAGGTGGAAGAAACCTCACCCGTTTCTGACTGCACCGAGCTACTAAAAAAGAACCGGAATTTAAAAATCCCCTGCTCGCACGCAAGATGCTTATTTGAGGTCACTCTGCTGATAGTGCTTTCATGCATCTGGATATCTAGCGCAACATCCCTCAGATTAAGGGGTTTTAAGTACTGCACTCCCCTGTCAAAAAACTCATCCTGGAATTTGAGGATACTTTTTGACACTTTGTATATTGTTTTATTTCTCTGGTCCAGGCTTTCTATCAACTCGGTGGCACGCCGTAACTTTTCCTTTAAGAATTTCCTCTCTTCTCGTGAAAGCATTTCTTTTTTTGAGAGCAATTTTCTGTAGCTGCTATTCAAAACCAGTTTTGGCATTCCGTCTTCGTTAAGAATTATCTTATACCCTTCATCGGTCTTTTCAATAAAGACATCAGGAGCAGTGTAAATGGACTCTTCGTTCGAAAATCTTGCTGCAGGCCTCGGATCGAGCCCCTCTATTATCTTAACCGCAATCATTATATCAGCCAATGGAGAGTCGTATTGCTTTGCAAGAGTGGTATATTTCCTTCTTTTGAGTTCCTCTAAGTTGTTCAGCACAATCTTTTCAACAAGTGTCCCGGAAAGCATTAGGGCTTTTAGTTGCAGTGCCAAGCATTCTGTCAAATCTCTTGCCCCCACGCCTGGTGGATCGAAACTCTGCACTAGATCTATCGCACTTCTTAGGGAGTCGATGTTATTGCCGGCCATAGGGAGCAATTCTTCATCGGTCGCTCTTAGGTATCCATCACCATCTATGTTGCCGATCACTGCTTCTGAAATCTTCCTAACATCATCGGCGGCACTGCTTAGCCTCAACTGCCACAGTAAATGGTCATATAAATCAGGCTTTTTAGAATAAAATGCTTCATAAGAAGGCTGCTCTTCCATCCCCGAAGTAAAGTACCCAAGGTCCCTTCCATCACTGCTTCTCTCATCAAAATACTCATCAACACCAAAATTCACGAGATTATCAAAGGGAGCCTCCACATCATCGTCGTCTGGTTTCGGAGATGACATTTCTTCAGAAGAATGTTCCTCTGCATAGGGTTCTTCAGTGAGTTCTTCTAAGAATGGATTTTCCGTAAGCTCCTGATTTAATACGTCGACGAGCTCCAATTGAGGTATTTGTAACAGCTTGATTGCAAGCTGGAGCTGTGGGGTGAGAATAAGTTTCTGTGAAAGTCTTAACTCTAATCTATTCTCTAATGCCATTAAAGTCTAAACTCCTCACCGAGGTATGCCTCTTTAACTTCCGGATTTTGTATCAATTGATCAGGCGTTCCCAACGCCAATACTTTCCCGTTGCTCAGAATATATGCTCGATCCGTTATAGATAGTGTTTCTCTTACATTGTGGTCTGTTATCAAAATACCGAGTCCCTTGGATTTTAAATAGGAAAGCATCTTCTTCAATTCTATGATCGCAATTGGGTCAACGCCGGTAAACGGCTCATCAAAAAGCATAAAAGTCGGGCGTAAAGCAATAGCCCTCGCGATTTCTGCACGTCTTCGTTCTCCACCAGAAAGTCTGTATCCATCCCGCTCGGCAAACTCCTTTAAGTTAAATTCTTCAAGGAGCTTCTCCACGCGTTCCTCCATACCGAACTGCAGCTCATCATCAGTTAGCGTCCGCCTCGGATCAGCTGTCTTTCGGCTAATTTCTAATACTGCCCTTAGATTGTCCTTTACCGACAATTTTCGGAAAATGGACGGCTCCTGAGGCAAATAGCCGATTCCCTTCCTTGCACGCTGGTACATAGGGAGCCTCGTGATGCCGGTCTCATCAAGCCGAATATCTCCCTTTTCTGGTTTGATCATACCGACTATCATATAAAAAGTGGTTGTTTTTCCTGCACCATTGGGGCCCAACAGCCCCACAATCTCACCCGTTTTTACAGAAAGGTCCACATCCTTGACTACATGCCTCTTCCCGTAAGACTTGCACAGTCCTTCTATTTTAAGCACATGATCTGTCAAAGTGCACCTTGCGCATGATACGCCTCTGCATTCTTTCAATCACGATTGACTCAAACACGTCGTGAATAAGAGATATGCACGAGGTCACTGTTTATCCTTGTTGACCAGGAATACCTTGGCATTTTCGACTATTGAACGGTCATCCTTCATAAAGTATGTCATTGTCGTCCCTGTGACCACATTTTCACCATCCGTTATCTTCGGTTCGCCGGTGAAAATGGCCTTTTCTTCTGGTTCTGTAAAATAGGTGGCAGATTGGGAGGTCACGACGCGACCCTCCTTCAGGAGTTTCACATGTCCTTCTGACTCAATTTTTTTTATATTGCTGGTCCCTTTCTCGTCAGAATAATATACAAGCATCTTGTCAGCGAACAAAGTCATCTCACCTTTTTTTGCCACGACCGATCCCTCAAAAAGCGCAGTTTTTGCTTTATTGTCGGCTGTCAAAGTCTGAGAAGTAATCACTGTTACCTCTTTCTTTGCCTGTTTTTCATCTGCAAAAGACGTAGCGAAGACAGGCGAAAAAAGGTAAAGAGAGCAGATCATAAGATATAAAAATACGACATAAGAGCCTTTTATTTTAATTATCATGAAAGACCGCCCTCACGTCATGACTCATCGTTGCCTTGTCAGCTGTTGCATCAAGATTGTTTCCTTCTATCACAAATCTTTTGCCCACAATAGCGACCTTTTTATCTGAAAAAAGTTCATTTTTCGCTGAATCCCAAAATAGTGTGGTAGCGGTAATATCATAATCCTTTGTTGATGCCTTTATATTACCAACCACAGTGAAATCTCGATTTTCCATATTGTAAGTTCCTCCATCAGAGGTGAGGGTCAGTCCTTTTTCGGGAAATAGTACTTTAAGATCAATGAGCTGCACATCATCCTTATTCAAAAAAACAGCTCTTCTCGCATTCAGCACCCACTTCAGGACGCCTTCACTCTTCTGTGTGATACTGATACCCTCCATATAGGAACTGCTGTCCATGCGTAGGTTAATCCCGGAATTCTTTTCCCCACTTACATAAATCATTAATAAAACAATAAGACCTGCGCAGGCAAGAAATAACAATATCTTCTTCATAATGAGATATTATCACATTGAAGTGGTCTTGTAAAGGCAAAATACGTGCCAACCAAACGGTGAAGTGCGGATTTGCTGTGAAGTCAACGCACTGTATTCCCTAAGAGACCCCATGAAAGGCGTGTCAATCTTACCTTGCTATATTACCGACAAAAGAACCCGTCTCATTATCGCGGAAGGAGGCAGTATCCCTGTCCATATCTCAAAGGCATAGATTCCCTGCCATAGGAGCATCCCGAGGCCATTTAAAGTTTTGCAGCCGATCCTGGCTGCTTGATGGAGGAAAGGCGTTTCTCTGTATATTAGGTCACAAACAGTAATGGTATTGTTCAGAAGGGATATGTCCAGCGGCAGCGGATCATCGGGCCTCAAGCCAAGAGGTGTTGTATTAATGACTAGGTCTATGTTTAAGAAAAGATCTCTTGCTCCCATTAAGGCCTTGTCTACGGACACCACATTTCCCCTTATAACATTAAGATGTTGTCTCAGCGATTCAGCCCTATCAACAGTTCTGTTATAGAGAAAAAGCAGTTCTGCTGTCTGGCAAAGGTGGTAACCAATAGCACGGGCAGCTCCCCCCGCGCCGATAATGAGTATTTTCTTGCCGCTGCTATCGATGGCATTGTCCTGCAACGATTGCATAAAACCTTTGCCATCGGTATTGAATCCTTTCAATTTTCCGTTATCATTGAGTATTGTATTGACTGCTCCTATGAAAGAAGCCTCTTCGCTCAATTCATGAAGAAAGGGCAGAACTTTTTCCTTGTGGGGAATAGTTACGTTGACCCCTCTTAAGTTCAGTGCGCTGATACTGTTGACTGCATTTTTCAAGACATCCGGTCTTACTGCAAATGGTACATAGCAATAATCCAGTTTTAGAAATTCAAACGCAGTGTTGTGCATTGCGGGTGAAAGGCTGTGCTCCACAGGATAGCCAAAAAGCCCAACTATCCTTGTCCTCCCGGTTATATTCATCGACACTTCCTCCTCATATGGCTGATATTTGTTCGTGACCGTGCTCTTATCGCACAACATATCAGCTAAAGACTAGATCGATTTCATCGTTGCTAAAGTCTTCAAATAGCCAAGCTTTAAGATGCCCGTAATTAAAGCTACTATTACATATACTCCTTGTTCTGTCAATCATCATTATTGGCAAAGGAGCAAGAGCATGTGGCCTCCGGGTGCAAAGTTATTGACAACCGAAATTGACATACTCCCACGGTTGAAACGCATGGGATTCCCAGAGACAATGAGGCGAGGCTGTCGCTGCCTGAACCAAGCTCCCCAACGAGAGATTTCAAGTCTTTGCAGACCAGCAGGCTCCCGCCGTTCTCACTTGGATGTCGATCTTCGTTTGATCAAGAGCGGCTGCTCGGCCTCTTAGAAAGACACAGGGCGAATGCCGAGATTCGTCCACTCGCCACTTCTGAATAAAGCCGGCAGCTCGCTTCCACAATTTAATAGTGGCATAACAATATGGGGATATCAATTGTATAGCGTTACGCTACCAAGACACGGATTCATCCAACGACTCAAGTGCGTTCCCTTTCTCTGCACGGCATCGTAAGAAAAAGATCCAGTCCCGCAGCCTCCGCAATAAGGCACTTGAGAGGGGAATGTCTGTGGCCAAATGAAGATCGGAGAAAAAGACGGCAAGTCGGCAGTTTAACAAACCCGGCAGGAGGGTTCCCTTTTTATAAAGTTCTAAAACGAAAACGCACTCGGACTGAGCGCAGCCTCTGGATATAGAACATCTATGCTGCTTTAAGATACGCTTATTTCTGAAACCTAGGTGACTAGCGCTCAAGCAATCTTGCCACTCAAGATGAGCCTCAGATCTGGATGGAACTCGAGCAAAGTTCCGGTGGGATGTTATTGCAGTATGGCGCTTTTCGCGTCTGGGGGGCTGCTCTTTTCTCCGCGACTAAAGTCTAGAGAGCAGCTTGTTACGCTAAATTTTCTTTTTCACAGCTTTGGCTGCTGCAGCTGACTTTTTGACGACTTTTTTCTCTATGCCTTTGACCGCCCGCACGATTTTTTTGGAGACTTTTTTTTCTACGCTTTTTGCAGTCGCAGCAACTTTTTTTGCGACACCCTTCTTTATTGTATTGGCCACTGCAGCCGCTTTCTTAACGACTTTTTTTTCAGCGGACTTTAACGCTCCTGAAGTTTTTTTGGCAACTTTCTTCTCTATTTTTTTTGCCGTTTCGAGAGCCTTCTTTGCAACAGTCTTCTTTACCATTTTTGCCTCCGGTGAATAGTGTGACGTAGATAAATGATGTTTTCTATACCCAAACGTTAATCAGAATTATCACCAAATGTTTCTTATATTGTCAAGCAGATGTTCTCTTTCAAAGAGGGATTTCGTTTCCGCACAGAAGTCAGGGAAAGAATTCAGCAGATCGCTCTCACATAGGCGTATCCTCATTGAAAATCGAGTTCTTTTCACTGAGATCAATGGCCAGGATTGTGTCATTAGGCGAAGGTTCTCGCACTGTTTGACAACTCCTGTGCCTCGATGCAGAAAGATCCGCAGACCGAGGTATACTGAAATCGTAACTATAGATGGAGGTGACCAGAACCGGTTATGGTTGCGTGTTCTGTCGCAACAAGTGTCATCTTGCAGTGAGTCTTCTATAAATTTCAGTTATCCGATCAGGCAGCTTTCGTACATCATCCAAAACAATATAATTTATCTCCCCAAACATGTGGGGCAGATATGAACTCGCTTCGTTGTCGATGGTGATACAGAATGGGTGGATACCTTTCTCTTTTGCCTCGAGTAAGGCTTTCTTCGTGTCTTCTATACCGTAGTTCCCTTTGTAAGCGTCCCAATCCTCAGGCCTTCCATCACTCAGCGTGACGAGGATTTTTGTTCTGGCATCAATTGATTCAAGGATATGTGCTGAATGCCGTATGGGCGGCCCCATCCTCGTGAAGTCTTTCGGGATTATGCCTGCAATGCGTTTTTTAATCGGCTCTGCATAGGTCTCCTCAAAACTTTTTATCCGGTAAAACTCACATTTATTTCTTGTTAGCCCTGAGAAGCCGTAGATACCGTAACGGTCGCCGAGCGCGTCGAGGGCTTCACACATGAGCACAAGGGCCTCTTTTTCAGCCTGATTGACCCATCCCTTTGTCGATCCGCTCATATCGAGGAGGAAAAGTGCAGCAATGTTTCTGTCCTCGCGTGAGAGCTGGACGAAGAGGTCTTCGCTGGGAGAAAGCCCTGCCATGGTATCAGAGAAGGCTTCTACAACAGCATCAATGTCAAGATCGTCTCCCTCTTTCTGGCGTCTTTGTATTTTAGGTTCTTTCCTCAGCAACTCGAACTTTCTCCTTAGTGTTTTCACATATCCCCAATACCTTCTCAGTGTGAGTTCAACGAAGGGTTCTTGACCAGGAGAGAGATCCTGTTCAAAGAGACTGCACCAGCCCTTCCTGTAACCTGCGCGTCGGTGATCCCATTCATCGTACTTTATCCCTTGTTCTGACGATGCGGGTTCGTTATCTTCCAACAAATCCCTTAAAAGCCAGAAGGCGGTTCCCTCCCTTAGAGAGTTTCCTTCAAGAAGACGACCTCCAAAAACTTCCCCTCCCTCTTCAACAAGGTCTTTTAACTCCTGATCAAGCTTAAAAAGTCTGCCTTTGACCAGGAGGAAGTCACCTTCACCTTTCTTCGGGCTTTCAAGAGGGGCTATTCCCGTGGCGGCTTTATCACGTGCGATCAACTCTTTCTCCGGCATGGCAGTGAGCTTTGAGATCACAGTTTCAAGGCGCTTCCTGAGTGCCTGTCTCTTAGCATTCAGACTGGCAGAGACTTGTTTTGGTTTTATGATCCCAAGGAAAGGAGCAAAGCTCACGGGGTCGTAGAGACCCTCCAATTCCTGAGCTGCTGAATAAATGGCAAGAAGCAACTCTAGCACTTTACGGGGACTGCGCGCTCTTCTGAGGGCCTTTGCGGCGGCAATGTACTTCGTAAGAGTGGCTGGCAGGTGCCCCTTTACACTTCCTTTCAAATAGTACTGGTAAAGTCCTTCGACCAGAGCCGTTTTATCAGAAACGCTGTCAATAGAGGGCCTCTCTGCAAAGAACTCGCTTTTTACAGCCTTTGCTTCTCTCATGAGACCAGGGAGCTCTTTTTTGAGAAAAGTGTCAAGCCTGATTGCGTCAAGGATTGTATAAAGGTCAACGGCGAACTGCCTCGAAGGAAAAGTTGCAAATAACGTCTCAATATCACAATAAGGTGACGATTGCGGTGGAAGGTAACGTCTCAGCACTTTATCATTAAGATGAAGCGTACCTTGCGAGATCTGTGCCCACTGGTGTGCAACCATCAACTTATAAAGAAGGAAGTTTTTTTGAGGCCTCTCAAGCCTGTCCACAAATGAGGGGAGATATATGGTATCTGTATCGGTGTAAGGGTCTTCGCTTGGCTCAATCCTCAATTCCAGGCCAGAAACGCCCTTGAGATAGGTTTCAAGGGTCGTAACCACCTGTTTGAGGTAAACGGCCTTCCACGTGCTGAAGTCTTTCAGCGATTTAGCATCGGTTTTCGCGAGAAAATCCAAGGTCTTTGCGATACCCTGATCCAAGAGCTCAAAAGCAGTCCCCACCCATCCCTCCATCTGCTCAGGCGAAAGATACTGTGAAGACTCTTGTATATTCTTGAGAGCCCTAGTTACGAAGGAAGCTCTCGCGTAGGAAAAGGAGACACAAAGAGCCAAGGTCTTCTGCCTGTGGCCTTCATCCAGAGCCTCTATCTCGGCAAGGATAGTCTGTATCTCTTCCTCTGGAAGACCCTCTTGCACATAGAGGTCGAGGCTTAGATTCTTTACAAGATCTCTTTTCAGATGATCGATTGAGTGATGACTGGCAGCACGCATCAAAGAATGGAATGTAAGATTTCGGAAAGGGACTCTGACATCTCACGGTCGTCAGTCAGTGCATCCGTGATAGCCACTTTTGAGGCTGTTTTTACATCTATGCCGGAATGGATCAGTTTCGCAGCGTGAATCAGAAGTCGTGTGCTCGCACCTTCTGTGAGACCCCTGTCTTTAAGATTGCGGGTTTTCGCTGCGAAGATTACCAGTTTTTCAGCGGTCTCTTTAGTGACCCCTGATTCATGAATGATGATTTCCATTTCGAGCTCCTTGAGAGGATAGACAAAGTCGAGGGCAAGGAATCTCTGGCGGGTGCTCTGTTTAAGGTCTTTTAAGACACTCTGATACCCAGGATTATAGGAAACCGCGAGAAGGAATTCAGGTGGGGCTTTAAGGAGTTCACCTTTCTTATCGATTGGGAGAATCCTCCGGTCATCGGCAAGGGGATGTATGACCACAGTGGTATCTTTGCGTGCCTCCACTATTTCATCGAGGTAGCAAAACCCGCCGGCTTTTACTGCCCTTGCGAGCGGTCCGTCAACCCATACCGTTTCGCCTCCCCTTACAAGGTATCTGCCTACGAGGTCGGAGGCCGTGAGGTCGTCGTGGCAGGAGACAGTTATGAGCGGCCTTTTGAGCTTCCATGACATGTATTCAATGAACCTTGTCTTGCCGCAACCGGTGGGTCCCTTAAGGAGCAAAGGTATTTGATGAGAATATGCAGTCTCAAAAAGTTCAACCTCTCTTCCCTGACAGATGTAGTAAGGTTCCTTGTCAACAAGACGCTCCTCTGTGCTTAAAACGGATGTTCCCCTCAAAAAATAAACACTACACCATAGACAACTTGTTGGCTATCAAGTATTATTACGACTTGATCGCAATTTCTTTTTAGTGGTTACATGTATTCCGTTGCAAGGTAAAGATTTTGGTAAACGGATATTTGCGGCCTCAAGCAATTCTTTGACTGACTTACGAGGTACCGGTATATCATTGATTTGGACTGCGCCATCGACCAACAACTTTGTTGCACACAACGTAGCAAGTTCATTCAACCCTTCTTTCACAGTTAGATTCATATTCTGCCACCGGAGCGAGAGTTCCTTAACAATCCGATAAGCTACCATTACCACAAATGCGTGCCCCCGTGTCCGCGTTGCCAGACGGACATGAATGGGGCGCAGTTCCAACTCTACCGTCTTACTGGTACGGAATGCAGATTCTACCAATGTGAGATCTTTATATCGGTTATGGATAGTCTCTTTCGTCGCAGCTGCCTCTGAAAGGTCTGTCTTCAACACATAGCAGCCATCCAGTTTTGCTTCTTCGGTTAACATGTCGTTGTCTATTATCAGTGTTATCTCCCTCTCAGAGGCTGAGAGCAAAGCCCAATCCGAAATCTTCAATTGTTTACTGCGGGCGTTCACTTTGCGAAGCAAAACTTCCACTTTAGAACGGCGATGCTCTTTGAGATAGTGGTTGTGCTTGAGGATTTCTTTTTTCAGCGCATTCAGCTTATCTTCCCTCGATTTTTTGATTTCATCCGCCCGTGCAGGGTTCCGCCTCAGCACATATCGAAGTCCTTCCTGAGTCTTGACTTCTGCGAGTGCCTGCTCAAAGAGATCCATCTGTATGACGTTTTTCTTCAGGAGCGTCTCTATCTGCGGTTTTGTGATCGCAGTAATGTAATGAAACCCATACGGTGTGGAGCCCAATTGTTCAATCTGTCGGCTCTTAATCATCCCACGATCCCCTACGAAGGTCACTTCCTGGCTGCCAAACCGTTCAGCTACTTTCTTGATTTGCGGCGCAAATGTCTGAGGATCTTGCGTATTGCCCGTAAATACCTCAACGGATAAAGGCACCCCGACTTCGTTGCACAGCAGCCCGATAACGATTTGTTGTTTGCCTTTCTTTCCGTCTCTATTGTATCCAAAGGCTGACAACTCATTATGGATACCTTCAAAATAAGAACTCGTGACGTCATACAGAAACAGCCCCGGTTTCCCCGTGCGAGCAAGGGTTCTGAACAGACGCTCTTCAATCGATGCCTGGTGTTCGCAAAGCCAATCGAGATTTTTATATAAATCATCTTCATCGAACCTTCCCACTCCAAGCACATCACACGCGGCATGGGCTCCCGCCAGTCTCACGGCCGACAACCGTGAGCCCTGATCAATCACTCGGGCTATTACCTGCCACATCCCCAGTTTGCCCTCTCGTGTGCTACCGAATGCATCGACAATACCCAGTTGCCTCGCGATATCATACACTGACCACACAGCCCCTATCGACAACCCCTGCTGTTGTGAAAACGAGTGACCCTTGCCGATTGTCGTCAATGCTGAGAGATCCTTCTTATGACGTAACGCCAGACGTATCGCCGCAATTTCTTCCTCAGAGCATTGAGACAGATTGGCTATGGTTCGATGCCTGACCTTCTTGCCCTCGCGATACGATTCCCGCAGTAGATGCCGTGTGTAGGATTTGTCCCCTTGGTTAATGGTTGAAGTATCGACATACATAGTGGATACAATTATAACTAATACTTGTATGTATGTCAAGCTATAAATACATTATAATTAATACTATTAGTGGCTACATTGAGGCACGAAAACTACTAACTGTCGGGAATATAAGGATTCATCAGTTTCTCAAGGGG
>JBKQMP010000142.1:0-3873 GCA_052146665.1 Dissulfurispiraceae bacterium | reverse complement strand
CCCGGAGTCGCTCCAATTTTTTTTCAATATTCCCGACTCCGATCTTTATTAATATATTGTCAAGTTTCAGAGAAATTTCCTCGGGCCGAGCGCCGGTTATCTCAAGCTTTCCGCTATATGAAAGTGCTCGCTTCTCATGAAGAATGTTGACCATTTTGATGGCCTCTAAGTATGTCTCTCTATTATTCACAGGGTCAATCTCATTTATGATGGGCAAGAGGAGAACAGATCCTTCTCGCATCTGTTCAAGGATCGCACCTTGCTTGTCCACAAGGTAGGCTTTTTCAGATAGGTTCAAAATGGCAACGGGAACTGCTTCTGTGATTCTTATGATTACCCTGCCAGAAAGTTCTTTTCGGACAATCGCATCCTTGATCCATGGACAATTCAAGAGCTCCTTGTATATCTCTTTTCCCGTATGCCCAAACAGTGCATCATTCTTCCTGATCTTTATCAGCGATCCTATCTCTTCATTTCTGAGATGTTGATTCCCTATGACGACTATCTCTTTCACCAATAAATAATGCTTGATCAGTAAATATGTTGCACAGCCTGCTGAGGCAACAAGGAGTAAACTCACCATTGCTAGGAGAAATCGTCTTCTTTCCCTGCGCCGTTTTAGGGACCTCAGGTTCCTCCTGTTCATTGCGCTAGTTTTCCCCTTGCTTTGACTGAACCCCATAGTCGTAAATGCACTGATTATACCGCTCAGGATTATTCTTCACCTATTATTGACAACTTGAGTATGTCTTCTACAAGATCGGCGAACCCGATACCGGAAAGGCCCGCTATTTTCGGAAGTAGGCTGGTCTCGGTCATCCCGGGAATTGTATTGACCTCAAGAATATATGGATTATCCGCCGCACCAAGGATGAGGTCCACCCTGGTAGCTCCCCTGCATCCGAGGGCGTTGTGCGAGTTCAACGCTATTGTTTTAAGTCGTTCATAAGCATGTTCGTCAACTTCAGGCGGCAGAATATATTCGGTAAGACCTGGGGTATATTTTGCCTGATAGCTGTAAAACTCCTCAGATGGCCTCACTTCAACCCCCCCCAGTATTCTCTGTCCGAGTATACCTATCTGGATTTCCCTTCCCTTGATATACTTTTCGACAATGATTTTTTGGCCGTATGAGAATGCCCCTTCCATCGCCCCACACATCTCATCTTCGGTCCTCACAATACTCACTCCGACGCTTGAGCCTTCCGCTACTGGCTTCACTACCCACGGCATCGGGAATCCGATTCCCAATGTGGCCATGAGGTCTCTACTTCCATAGGTTGCCAATTGCTGAATATTGATCATTGACCGTTGAAAAACCTTATATGGCGCCACAGGAATACCATGATGCAAGAATATTTTCTTTGACGCCTCCTTATCCATAGCTAATGCGGATGCTAAAATGCCTGACCCTGTATATGGTATGTCCATCACTTCTAAAAAACCCTGCACGGCACCGTTTTCGCCTAAGCCGCCATGGAGTGCAACAAATGCAACTTCTATTTTTTCATTTCTTAATGATTCACAAAGGCTTCCTCGTGTGTCTATTAAGACGACATTATACCCACGCCCTCTCAGGGCATTATAAATCGCGCTTCCGGTCCTGAGAGAGACATCTCTCTCGGCCGATATCCCGCCTGCAAGAACTCCTATACGCCTGTCCTCTATCATTGATGCTCCTTTGAGAACAATAACGTTCGCATATCGTCTTCAACTTTTAATACCGATCTTCTTATTCTACCTTAATGCTGTGTAAAATGGCATATGGGACTATGAGGAATTCATAATATAGTTTCTTATCGTGGTCCTCTTCGATATACGGCAAAAAATGTTAAAATACCCTCATGTTCTATGTAGATTCAACGATAAGGTTCAGCGATGAGAAAGGATTGGGCGAGTCCTACTATATTCTGTGTCCCGTGTGCTGGAACTCAAGCATAAAACTAACATCTTGGGAGCATGGAGCGACTGATGAAGAAGAATGTGCCGTCTGCAAGAGGATGGAAAACTTCATCAATAATGAATAGAAAAATAGATAGCAATCGTCTCCAGAGATTATCGTCAGGTTGTGCATCAACATGCTCAATACCATTATGTTTCATTAGTTTTTAAATGTATTATTTTCAATATCGCAGATCGGACCTTTCTACCATGCCGTAGCGGCGTGTAAGAAAAAAAGCGCCATGACAGAAATTCCGATTGTTTATATGGGTCTTTTCATTTTTTTTGTTTCTTTTTTTTCATTATGTCAATCTATAAATGAATTATAAAAGGTGCTCTAAGAACCTTCTTAAAGTGAGAAGCACTGGTATTAATGCATTGAGGTACGCTGTGTACCAACATAATGCTAATAAAAATTAGACTCAGGCCCTCTTGACTGAAAAGATAACGGGCGCATTCTTTTATAAAGGGTGCTGTAAGAATATTGTCAAGACAAGTCTTCGGCAGATGTGACTGACTTTTGAAGCTTCACAAGCTTAAGCATTTTTATATGGGGGTGACAATGAGAATCAGCGCGAGAAATGTCTTAGCTGGGACAATCACAGGGATTAATAAAGGGATCGTAATGTCCGAGGTAATCATTACCTTGAAATCGGCCTTGAAAATATGTTCTTACATTACAAACGAAAGTGTGGATAACCTGAGTTTGAAGGTTGGCAATAAGGCATATGCCATTGTTAAGGCGACGACAGTCCAGATTTCGAAATCGCACAAAGCTCCGGCTCTGGGTACTGAAAATACTCTTAAAGGTACTGTTGCCAGGCTGAAAGAGGGTCTCGCTATGGGGGAGGTCGTGATAGACATCGGAGAGGGAGATATGCTAAGCGCTTCGATAAACGACGGAAAAATAAAGAGACTGGCATTGAGAGCGGGCCAAGAGGTGTACGCAATTTTCAAACCAACAAGCGTAATCATAGGTGTTGACTAGCAGTAAGGCGGAGAGTGAAAAGACTGGATGAATCCGGCGGTACGGGAAAGTCATTGTGGCCGTGAATGCTTGACGTCGATGTGTTATCTTTAATCAATGCTGCTGAAGGAAGATTCCTCTAAATATATTCTCGCCGCCATTCATTATGAAGGTCGACTGTGATGAACATCCTTAAAAAAACTGACTCTGCACTCAAATCGAGGCGCCTCCGCTTTCCGGAGGATGAACCAAAGTTTGCATGGCTCTCAATGCTCCTGGATGGGTACGAAATTATAGACAAGGGCGTTTCCGTCGCCATCAAGAAGGAAGAAAGAAAAGGGATGAGGCTGGCTTGTAAGAAGGGATGTGATAATTGCTGCCATACGCATAAGGACATCCCCATCTATCCGCTGGAAATAGTTGGAATATACTGGTTTTGTGTCGAAAAGATGGACCGCTCAATTCACGCTAATCTCAAGAGACAACTCTCAACTTACCAAATTGGGGGCTCATGCCCTTTTTTGATAGACGGCTCGTGTGCCGTCCATCTCTTGCGTCCTATTGCATGCAGACAGTTCAACGTCTTCAACAAGCCATGCAAGAACGCTGAAGACCCTTATTATACAAGGAGACATGATGTCTTGACCCCACTACAGGAATACATAGAACGGGCTTTCTTCATCATGCTCCCGTTTTATGGGATCACAACAGAGACAGAAAAAAGGCGGATCATAAAAAATAATCTTATTCATACTCAGGCCTCAAATCTAAAAGCATACAATTGGAAAAAGCTCAGTGAAAAAATGGATGATTTCGATGCGCGATGCCGGTAGCTTGTTTTTGTGTCATGCCACTCTCCATGCTATGAGAATTGAGTTAAGTGAACCACCCGCCACTTAACTGCCTATGGCAGTTGAAGTGGGGGCTTCGCGTATCATCGACCGCTGCGTATTGCGGGTACTGCC
>JBKQMP010000141.1:0-5618 GCA_052146665.1 Dissulfurispiraceae bacterium | reverse complement strand
GATGTCTGCCGCGTGGGGTCCTTCACCCTTTCGACGGACCGTGATACGTCCTGCATAAGCGAGCCTCTTTACCACCCTTACCCCCCATCACAGGTAGCTGGTGCGGAGATACTCAGCCCTACGCATAGAGCCCTCATTACAACCTTCCCAGAGGAACGTCCTCCGAAAAGCTGACCTCTGTCGCTCATATCCCGTGTAGGGATTCCCTTCACGCCCACGTTGGTTCAGAATCATCGTAGGAGGAAGTAATTATGAAAATTGCTGTTACAATACTTTTGCTGATAATCACAGCCCCTGCATTTGCGAATGCAAGTCAGATCGGTACCGTTGCGCCGGACTTTAGTCTTCCTGATTTGACCGGCAAAACAATCAACTGGCAGAAGTTCACGGGGAAAGTCGTGCTTCTGGACTTTTGGATGCCTTGGTGCGAGCCTTGTCGAGAAGAATTCCCTGCCCTCGACGCGCTTTATAAAAAATATCGCAATGACGGGCTCGAAGTCATCGGCATAAACCTAGACGATTCTGAAACGCGCTTACATGAATTTCTCCAAAAGGTTCCCATCTCTTTTACCATTCTGATCGACAAAAAGGACCGCACCAGAAAATCATACCATCTCGAAATATTGCCGTCTGCGTTCATCGTGGGAAAAGACGGGGTTATCCGGTATGCGCACATTGGATACCATAAAGAGTTTCTCCAGATGTATGAAAATGAAATAGTTAAGTTGTTGAAACAACCCTAAATTTGAACGGATATCAAGAGGAGGTTCCATAATGCAAACAACAAATATCACCCAGCGGGTCATTCAGAATAAATTCGTGCAGCAGATTCGTAATATTTTAGCCGCGCTTAGTCTTGTTGTAGGCATGGTACTCATGACCTCGGCAGATGCCGGGGCTTGTGCAAGCTGCGGCTGTACATTGAGTAGCATGCAGTTTTCCGACGTACAGGGGCTTACGGTTGATCTTCGTTGGGACTTTATTAATCAGGATCAGCTCCGTACGGGTACTGGAACTATTTCGCCCGTTGCCGCCAGCCAAATCGTGAATAACAATGGTCCCCAAGAAGTAGAACAATATACCATAAACAATTACGTCACACTGGGGATCGATTACGTCATCACCCACGAATGGGGAGTCAACGTTCAGGTTCCCTATATCGATCGAAGCCATGAGACACTGGGAACAAATTCCAACGGGATCATTGGGGGCCCTGGCGGAGGGCAATACGAGTCACATACTGATAATTTTGGCGATATAAAGGTGATAGGCCGCTATCAGGGCTTCACCCCGCAGCACAACCTCGGCATTCTTTTTGGACTCAAGCTGCCAACTGGCAACTACACTCTAACGGGGACATCGACTGACCCGACAGCGCCTGGCCCCGTTCCTATTGATCGCGGCTTGCAACCGGGCACTGGCACAACAGATGTAATAGTTGGTGCATTTTATAATGATATCTTGAGTGAGAACTTCGGTTACTTTACGACGGCGCTTTTCCAGGCAGCGCTCTATTCAAAAGATCAGTACAGGCCAGGCGACGGCGTCAACCTCAACGCTGGGTTGCGCTACTTGAGCTTTCCAGTTCGTGGTGTTGTCCCCCAAGTTCAGCTTAACTTCCGCTTCGTTGAGCGCGATTCCGGTTTAAACGCTGACACAGTCAGTACCGGCGGAACATTATTATATATTAGTCCTGGTGTTACTGTGCCGGTCACCGATCAATTTTTGGTGTACGGCTTCGTGCAAGTGCCTGTATATCAGAATCTCAATGGTGTACAACTTGCGCCGCACTACACAACGTCTGTAGGCGTGCGTTATATATTTTGAAGACTCACTTCGTTGACGAAGCGATCCATGACATTGAAATTTCTTAAATGTGTTTCTTCAATGGAGATTTTGCTCCTTGTGGGGTTTCCCTGTCTGTTTCTTGCCGCATGCTCCGCGCAGCAGACATACCCGGAAGCTCAACGCATGGGCTCGGACGTCGCGGTGGAGGTGAAGACCCTCGTACCAAATATGCCAGCCTTTTTCACCTATCATTACCTGGGGAAGAAGGTAAACTTCTTCGTGATCAAGGTGGATAACAGGGTCCTCTCATTCCTCGATGCATGCGCGCGCTGTTATCCCGCAAAGCGCGGGTACCGCTGTGAAGGCGGCTCCATCATGTGCCGGGAATGTAATGTTCGGATCCCAATCTCCCAGATAGAGAAGGGAATCGGTAGTTGCTATCCTATCAAGGTTGAGGGCTCACTCCGGGACGGCAAGTATCTGATTCCTTTTTCTCAGCTTGAAGAAATGGTGGACAAATTCTGATGAGAACTCGAAGTGCAGATATGAGCGGATATGTACTGGTGACTTTGATTTTGCTGCTGGGGGTCTTTATAGTGTGGAAAATATCATACTTATAATGGAAGGGCGATGGGCACTTCGACTGATGATTAAGAAGGACAATGCAGAGTACAATGTCAGCTTCGATGTTCCCGTTAATGGCTAGGCAACTATATCACATGATGATCATAAGGTGATTAATTGCAGGTGTCCACAGAAATATCGAATAGAGTAGTGAGGGATGTGCACCCAGACTTTGGGAGACTATACTTTCGTGATCAAATGAGGACGTCAACACAATTTATTGCGGTGATCTTTGACGCACATAAAAGAATGGCAGGGATGATTGTCACGGACAGAGACATCAGGATGATCACTCGAAAAGATTTTAGAGAAGGAAGTCGAACATTGGATACTCATCGTCGCTCAAATGGCTTAATATACCGAGCTTCTTGAGATGCCAAAGTTTCCTTCTGCATGATTACACCGGAAGGAAATGTGGGCTTTCTTAGATTATTCCTAGTGCGATAGGAGTATTATTAATTATCATCAAGTCACGAAAGGAAAGGGGTGACAAAGATAAAGGTTTTGAAGATCGTGTTGCTGGCTTTGGTGGCCTTTGGCCTAATAGCGTCTTTTTGTTTTGCAGCGGGTGACGTAGAAAAGGGGAAGGCTCTTTTCAACGATCCAAAACTCGGCGGAGGCACATCCGGGAAATCGTGCAACACCTGCCATCCAGTTGGCAAGGGATTGGAAGGCGTGGGGGAGAAGAACACCGGGAGGAAAGCACAAGACCCTTGAGGAAGCTATCAACACCTGTGTGACTATGGCGTTGGAGGGCAAAGCGCTCGATACAAAGTCTCAGGATATGGCAAATATTGTCGCTTATATGAAGACGATTAAGAGCAAGCCCGCGGCGGACAAGCCAGCGAAAAAGAAGAAGATTGAAGGTTGTTGATATGCAGTGACCACCTTAGGATGATATAACATGGGAAAAGAACGCAAAGGAGGTACAACTCGAAGGGCAAGGATAAACAGATTTGTGCTGATGACGCTGATTCTGCTGCTGGCGGCTGTGTCGAGTTATGCCGCGAGTTATGAAGTGAAGAAAGAAGTGGGCGGATACATTGTAGTGATGAAGATCGATAGGAACCCACCTATTGCTGGTGACAATAATGTAAGCATAGAGGTGACCGACGCAAAAACTCTCTGCGCTTGTCAGGCAAACGTAGCCATTGAATATTCCAGGCCTGCCATGCCAGGAATGCCACCATTGCACTACACGGCCCAGACAGAATTTAAAAGAGGTCGGCATATAGGAAAGGTCAGCCTATCTATGGCTGGTTCCTGGAATATTGCAGTGAAGATAACAAGTGGAGATAAGACCTGGACAATGAACTTCCCTGTCGATGTCGAATAACACTATCTTGAGGGGGCAACAGGTTGATCCTAGGCATAAAGGGATTATGATTCATGGAAAGGAGGATGTGATTAAAGCAGATACGAGAGGGCATTTAGTAGTTCATGTAGCAAGAGGAAGAATGTTGTTGTATTATCATGGGCCGTCTAATTAATAAGATAACAGGAGGTATTGCGATGAGAAGCAAGATTAAGTTGTTTTCTTTTCTGGCTTTAGTGTTCTCTCTCTTTTTGGGGTTTTCCAGCATAGTGTATGCCGATCACATGAATCATAAGCATGGGGGCGCTGAGATGGGGATGCATCATTTCCATATGCTTATGGATCATGGCATTACGATGGTAGTGGAGGGCTCTAACATGGAGATGATTGCGCAGATGAACATGGCTCCAGGGGTAGATGCAAAGACTCTTCATCACGGGCAGCACATGATGAAGGAAGGCAAGGACCTTATCACTCGTGTTCTGAGCGGCCCTGAGATGATGGCCATGATGAAGGAGCACGCCAATGACCCCATGATGGACTATACTCATCAGTTGGGTGAAGCTATGATTAAACTTACGGATATACTTGAAAAGATGTCCATGGAAGACATGTCATCTGCTGATATGATGGGGATGCATCACATGCACATGATGATTAACCATGCAGTTGAAATGGCAGCTCAAGGTGCAGATCTGGTTATGCTGGGCAAGATGGGCATGGCAGGGGATATTGACAAGCTGACAATCGAGCATGGGAAGGCAATGTTGGGTGATGGCAAGTCTATGGTAGAGGACATGATGGGGAGTAAGGAAATGATGGCCATGCACGCAAAAGGGATGACGCCGGAGAAGTCACCCATGATGGGAGCATCCCATCAACAGGCGGAAGCCGCAATGAAGGTCATCGATTTGCTTTCCAAGATGCCCGCGGAGAGGTCTAAATAGTATTATTGAGTCAGGGTAGGGCTTCTAGGTTCTGCCCTGACCGATAAGGAGGAACTCAAATATCAATAAGAATTGACCGGGAGCGGCACCTCGGGATTGCGCTGAAATACGATTCCTGGATACCAAGACAGAAAAATATGAGGGAGCCTTCAAAACACCAACGCTGAGAAGTGTTGCTGAAAGGGCCCCTGACATGCATGCTGGTCAATTTGCCACCTTGAAGGAAGTCCCCGAGTTTTATCGCCAGTCGACAAGCCACGAACTTGGTCACAACGCATTGAGTAACGAGGCATTAAGACAATTTGCGGAATTACTTCGTTCCTTGAGCGGCCCTATAAGAGCGACGGATAGTCATCAGTGAAGCATGTTTTGTTTCTCGAAAATGTTCACTGTTGCAACACTTTGAACCACGCGGATTAATCGGTCACATTGTCATTATGTTTTGCCATTGGATTCCGTTTAATTCACACCACTTAATGGCGATTTGCCAAACGTTGCGATCACACGCACCTACCACTTTTATTTCGTCAGTTCATGGAGGTCAACATGAAGACAGCTGGGCATTCGGACTATGAGGGTCTTGTGAAAATCTACTGTACGCACAATATCTATGCACTGTTTTTCGATTCCGAAGTCCATTTCTCCGAGATGCCCTATAACCAACATACAGAGTGATATGAGTATGGATTTAAAGATTAGTCCGATTTTTGTGAGCAGTTTGATGGAATGGTGATTTATCTAGCTAAAACTTCCGAAAGTGTGATTAAAATTGCTATAACATGGAACAAATCTCCCGTCTCTTTTCAGTCCTGAATAATCATATCTTACAAAACAATAGGAATCTTGGCCACTTATGGAACTAAGAACTATTTAAGTTCTAAGGAGCAAAGGAGAGTAATGGGATTTATAAATTAAGACTTGAGCTCAACCGGTAAAATCTGGCT
>JBKQMP010000140.1:0-11149 GCA_052146665.1 Dissulfurispiraceae bacterium | reverse complement strand
TAGAGCTCCTGGTGAAGGTGATTTCTGCACCACTAGATCCCCTATGGATAAATCACCTGTTTTTGTATCGATTTTTATGTGATGCAACGATTATCATTTCGTATCGATTTCTCTTTGATGCAACGGGGGAGGTCATTATGGCAGTGTTTAAATTAATCCTGGAAAGGGAAGAATGCACGGCATGTGCCAGTTGTGCCAAAAGCTGTCCTTGACGGCGTAGTGAAAAGTGTCCTAATATTCAGTCTCGAAGAAACGATGGCCATGATTGTTATGATCGGAAACGGACAGTCTCACTGAAATGGCGAGGGCGTCAATTTTTCAGGCGAACATATCGCCGCTAGGTCCGAGCAGTTGCATGTATTTCGGCAGAAATAAACGCGAATAACAAAGAGTTGCGGAGCAAGTGTTTTTTGCCCCGTCAAGCTATCCGCCCCGTAACGCTCACTCCTCAAATCCCAGTCTTACACCAGATGTTTTTGAGGAGTATCTTAACTGATAGACAATTATCCCCGTGAGAGTGAGAATAATACCGAAAATCTGTACTGCACCAAGCGGCTCTAAAAGAAATATGCATCCCCAAACTGTAGCGAGGAGCGGCTGAAGCATCAAGAGAAGGCTTCCCTCGTGAGACGGTATTTCCGTAATGCTGTTATTGATGAGATACCAGCCGAGAGTCTGGCACATGAACGCGGTCACTATCATAATCGCGTGGCTTCTGCCGTCCCATACCACGAGAGCAGCATGTTCCACCTGTACTGCATATAGAGCGATTACGAGCGCTGACACTGAAAATACCGTGCTCAGTGAAAGAAATTCAGGGTACTTCCCCGCTGAACGCGATTTAGCGTATCTCAATCCTATAAGCATGCCGGCGTATGTGAAGCCCACTATCAGTCCGAGCAGATAGCCGACCGTCCGGCCTACCGTTGCTGTTGCGGATGGTGTCAGAAGATACAATCCGGCCATCACCAGAGCAACAGTTATGTAATACATCACTGGTATCTTCTCCCTGAATATAAAGGCAGCAAACAAAGTAATAAAAATTATCTGGGAATTTCCTAGGAATGTTGCAGGACCTGCTCCTAGGAATATTATGGTCTTATGCCATACCTCCAGGTCAATACCGAGAAATATTCCCGCTATTATAGAAGGCAGAAGCCATCTGCAATGCCTTACGCCATATTCCTCTTTATATTTAAACAGTGACATAAGAAGGAAAAAAAACGCGGCGTAGAACGATCGGTAAAAAGCACTTATGCTGGCGCTGAAGCTTACAAGCTTTACAGCAAGAGGCGAGAAACTTATGGCAGCAATCCCGACGACAAGTTTAACGTGGTACCTTTTGTTTGATGTAATTTTCACTCACCCAGACGTAATAAGAACAGGTTACTTGATTCACGTTTAGGTATTTCATCTTCAGATGTGGGTTGGGTATCGCGAATTATTTCCTCGCCCGGTAGCAAACCCCTGAATGGCGCATTCCTGTGATCTACATCTGAATTTTCTTTATTCATTTCCATAAGTAATCAACAATATTATATCAGCTTTGGCAGATATCAAGAGGAAGTACAACTCCAATCCTGAGAACAACAGGACATCGCGAAGGTTTTGCCCCATATTCTTGCGGGAAAAAAGCATGAGGTCCTTTTCTTTTCAGCTGTAATAGAGTTTTCAGCTCCTTCCTGGAAGTCACAGTTAAGCGTTTATGCAACAGCTTCAAGGTTTCTTCTTAAATTAAATGGGCGGCGAATCAGGCTGGAGAGTAGTACTTGCAGTACTTGATAACGTAGCACATGAGCCGCGTGTTGCCCTGGAGCGTAGCGGAAGGGTAAGCCGTCGGACTCATGTGGGTGTTAGGTAACCAGCTGGTGCTGCGACGCATAGCTTACGGGTTCTTTAGGAATCTCAAATAGAAGGCTGCAAACACCAAGACAATGCCGATGTTCACTATCAGCCGTTCCCATAATCGATTCTTAAAGAACAGTAAATCTACACTAACGACAACCGTAATCAACACCACAATGTAAAGCACGACAGACATGTTCCTTGTCATTTCAATCTCCCGTTCAAATATATCAACAGCCGCCTACCCATGGGGTTGCCGGATTTGCCTCTAGATCCTCTTGCGGCCGTTCCTGTTCTCGTCGGCCAAGTAGGCTCACCGCGAGAAGATGGTTGCGATCGAGAGCTGGCTTAATGGCGGGAGCTGAGAGGTGAGTGTGTGACATCCTTCAGAATTTCGCCGTGTGATTTCATATACATTTCTCTATTAGTTAATAAACCATTCAGTGTAACCGGGTATCCTGGGCATCTAACAATTAATATACAGATTCGGTGTTAGCATCCCCATGGGCTCAATAATAGCATAATCGAGCCCTTATAGAAAGATGGAAGTCGCTGAAAAATAAGCGATCGGATTTCTTTGACTCTCGAATATCAAGTGAATATGGAGCAAATTACGGAATCTGTATGTCATCAGTAATTTGCCAAGGACAAGCTGTAAATCTATGGCTGCAATTCGAAATGAAGTCCGCAAACTCCCTTGCAGCAGCCAGTGATAGGTTTGGATCGGTAACTGGGATGTCATTAAGAAAAGCGTCGGGGTGGAGTCGTCGGTGGACTCGGTAAACACTGGGAGAGTGTTGTGGGGAAAAAAGTTCTAAAAAGTAAGAACTTTAGCCTTTTGGGTTTTTCTTCTCGTTCTATATTAATCAATAGGTTACAGTGATATTTTGTAAGAAGTTAATTGTCTGCGGATAATTTCAATTAGTTAAGTAACAAAACTTTACATAATCCCCGTTCACCAAACCGTCACCAAAATTAAAAAAGACTGAATTTGCGAGGCACGTGGTGAATGCATTTTTAGGAGGGGATGAGTCGGATGCTCCCAGAACCGGGCGCGGAGATATCCTTCCTGTAAACCGCGGCCGTTTAGATCATTGATACCTGTTTAATTTCCTTTCCACTCCATACTATCAAAACGACTGGAGCTGACGTTAAATTCTCCGTTGCGGACGAACCTCTTCTCGATAGTACCTCTTTCATCGTGAAATGATGACTTTCACAATTGAATTTTCTTCCAGTGAGTCACAATCATCTCGGGAAAGCATAGTGGGGAACTCTCTCATTACTGTCGTTATCCAAATTGGTAAACTGCTCCCGATTCCGGTTGAGAGAGGTACATGGAAGAATACTGGCTTGGCAATTGTAGAAAAAAATCTGCTACTATAGAAAGATGCGCTCCAAGCGAGCGCTCCACGGAACCAATTTTCTTGATGAGGTGTTTTAATATCAGTGAAAAAACCTGTCTAGTTTCGGGTAATCTGGGCAAGGTTTTGAAAGAACAGAGAGCTTGAAGACGATATAATCAAACACGAGGAAATGACCTGAATAATAAGGAGATGACTATGAAGACGAACCGACTAAATATCATCGAAAGCCTTGGAATAGCGTGTATAGGCTTGGCACTGCTGGTAGCACAGGGATTGGCGGCATGCGAAGCTACAGAACCGGTCCTGGGGGGGTCAAACACTACGGCGACCGGGGCTGCCGGGGGCTCAAGTGTAGAGGGAGCTAACAGCCAACTCGCACACTGTGATGAATCGTTCGGTACAATAGCCGTCGTCGAAGACCAAGATGCGCCTTGGTATTCGAATCTCGCACAATATCAGCTCGGCTCGACTGTCCCTGTGCTGCGCATGATGATTCAGGAGTCGAACTGTTTTGTAGTGGTCGAACGTGGCCGGGCAATGAACAACATGATGCAGGAACGTGCACTTGAGCAGAGTGGTGAGATACGTGAGGGCAGCAACTTCGGTAAAGGGCAAATGGTTGCCGCTGATTACACCATGAGCCCATCCATTAATTTCAGCCAGAAAGGCACTGGAGGTGTGGGCGGCGGATTCGGTGGCTTGTTCGGCAGAGTGATAGGTGGCGTGGCAGGCGGCTTGAAGTCAAACGAAGCTTCCACGACACTGCTTTTGGTTGATAATCGCTCGGGCGTGCAGCTAGCCGCTGCAGAGGGAAGTGCTAAGAACTTTGATTTTAACCTGTCCGGCGGCATGTTCAGTGGTTGGGCCGGTGGCGGTCTTGGCGCGTACACCAATACACCAGAAGGGAAGATTCTAACAGCCGCCTTTATGGATTCTTACAACAAACTGGTAAGGGCGGTGAGCAACTATAGGGCGCAAACGGTTAGAGGTGGGCTCGGCACGGGCGGGCGACTGGGGGTGCAGGGAGGACAGACTCCTGCATCGAGAGAGTTGCAGAACGCCCCTTAGGCGCTATATGCGCAGTCACGCTCTAATTCTCGTTTCTGCTGCGCTGGCTTAGAACCAGTGCGGCAGTGTTGAACCAAAGTGCACACGGGGGACCTCGGCATAGAAGAAATTTGTCTGATTAAAGGGAGTAATGCCGGAGTGTTCGATTTCGATTGGTTCATTTATCCGGCAAATAGCTGAACGCTGCATAACATGAAAGTATCGCTTTGTTTCAGCAGCGTACTCTTTTTTCGTCATTCCCTCCCTCCGGTCCCTGGCGCCCATCATTGCGATTTGCCGAGAGTCGTAAGCGTCCAATGAAATCCATGCAAGCAGAGTTGTTCATGCAAAGCATAGGAGGTATGAATCCTTTCCTGCTGCCAGAGTTGTTGGTTAGATCGGTAATTCGAATTTCTGCTGAAATGAGGGTAAGAATAATTGGGATCGTTCACGATTACGCTGTCAGTTCTTTGATCAAGTCCTCAAGACTTACAAACTTGACCGTGACATCGCCATAGCTCTGAGAATATGATCTTTTAGTATCCGATACAACCACGAGATTGAGTCCCCTCTTATAATGTCTTCGAAATATCTTAATATTCGATGGATCAAAATCCGTCGCAGTCCATTTGCACTCGATGACTAGCGGCGCGGCCTGAATTCCCAGAATGAAGTCCACTTCATGTTTTTGCTTGTCACGCCAATAGTAAATCTTCCTGGACTGCGTTCGCGCCAGTATTTCGTTCAGAACAAAAAGCTCCCACAAAGTTCCCATATCATCGTGCCGGAGCCTGTCCCATCCGCGATAGTAGCACATGAAGCCTGTATCGAAGGCATAGACTTTGGGGGCGGATACTATCTCCGTCGGGCGGTGCGAGGTAAAGGGCCGAATCACGTGCACGACGTACGTCGCCTCGAGAACGGCAAGATAATTTGAAATGGTCGATCTGCTGACTTCGCAGGGACCAGCAAAGCTGCTTGCTTCAAAAACCCCCCCGCTTTGGATCATCAGGAGTTCAGCAAACTTCAGGAATGAGTGCCGTCTCTCCAGTCGGAAGAGCTCCAAGATATCTTTTGCCCAGAAAGCGTCCATCCATTCCTGGAAATCACGCTCAGGAAACCGATTCGCCATGAAGAACGGAGGAAGCCCTCCATGGATAAAGCGATGGGATAGGTCGGTCTGTTTGAAGTCTTTAAGGTCCTCGGCGATCATAGGCGTGAGCCATAGCTCATATTTCCTCCCAGCGAGTGTGTCTTTGAACTTTGCCGAAGTCCCCAACGTCGAGGAGCCGGTAGCCACAATCTTTGTTTCAGGATAATGATCAGCGGCGATCTTCAGCAACTCAGAGGGATTGGCTAGACGATGAACTTCATCCAAGACTACTGTATGCCCTTTGAGGTCCTCAAGAAAAGATTGAGGCTCTTCCATCATTCTCCTGACACGTGGCAGCTCACAGTCAAAATACTCGATTCCCGGGAGACTCTGACAAAGCATCGTCTTGCCGGCTCGACGAACACCGGAAAGCCAGATGACGGAACGTTTCTGCAGGCCCTCTGCTACTCTGTTAAGCCAGAAATAACGCTTTACCATATGCGAGTATAATAGCACATAGTAATACCAGATACAAGACGGCGTAGAAGTTGCATTATCGGCGGAAATATGATTTAATTGCATAGTGGCACTTTGTGCGATTGATCAACATACAAAAAAATTAAGGAGATGTGATGCTATGAAGACGGTGGTGAAGTTGGGAATATTACTTTCGATTTTGTTGTTTGCGACAAGTGCTTTTGCTGTATGTAGCATCGATAGGTGCTTTTCAGTCACTTGGCAGTGTACGAACAATACCCCAGCGACATATAACGATGTGTGGCATTTGTGTGTTAATGGCAGTGCTGCGACTGGCTTTCATGGGAGTATGTGCGCCAACTCCGGATATCTTTTCGGTGATTTGAGTGTTGATGGGTTCGGCTATCAAATATTAGAGGGGTTTTCACTGGATAGAGGGGATCAGACATGGTTAGCCTATGGGGAGGTTTACGGGTACAATGAGGACTTTTTCCTTGAGGCTTTCGGCCAGAATTTATTGGGCGTAGGCTCTATTCAAACCAGCCCCGTCCGCAGGTGTGTGGTAACCGGACATGCGATTGCCACTAATCAGTGTAATTGTGTTCTCGGTCCTTAATGTTTACTACTGCGCATATAGCGCCGCACGGGCTTGACGTTGTCTTTTTGTTCCCTAAAATGCATTGCCTTCGTTAAAGAATGTCGGTTAGCCACTAACAATCTTCTAGCACGGTAGTACTAGAAGATTGTTAGTTCCTTGTGAGGATGTATCAAGAGCGTGCTGAAGTTGATTCTTGATGCCGAGAATTTGTCTGCATCAACATTAATATTCTAAAGCAAAAAAAAATCGGTAATTGTTTAGAATGGTGTTGTCGGCTACATGGAATAAAGTAGCAACGGCAATGTTTGGTGGATGTGGTATGGACCGGTGAAGACCCTCGGTAATTGAATCATTTTGTCATTTCTCTTGTGCGTGCAAGAAGGCTATATAAAGGAATTCAATACTGGTAAATGTATAACAAACAAGCAGACACCATTGGGCGTTCGGAAAGACAGATGGTCATTTCGATACCGTCAAGGAGGCGGGCGGTTGACGCATGGGTTTGCCTCAGTTCATCCCGCAAATATGGGAGGGGAGGGACAGCTCGAGCCCCCTCCCTCCCTTAAACTCTCTTGCTCAAAACTTGAACCTTACGTCGATCTCAACCCGTGTACTCCCACCCGGGGTTAAGGTAAAGGGGCCGTATCCTAGTCCCTTCACGGCCAAACCCTGGTATGGGCCAGTCTGACTTGTTATGTCAGGGGGACATGTAGGAGTAGTGTAACTACTTAAGGGGACCACCCAAGTGCTGCTAGAAAATGGCCATTTAGCTTCCTCCATCATAAAGCTTGCAGAATCGCCACCGCTTGTTACTACGTTGGACGGGTCGTTATATGAAAAGACCCCCCTCTCCCACCTCCCGTGGTAAATATCAAGAATATTCCCTCCGCCGTTTGCATTTGGTATATCCTGAAAGTATTGTCCGTAGAAACCGATTATCATAGTCATCGTTGAGTCATTAAAGAGCGTCGAGGTCATCTTGTAATTATCTCCGCCATCCCACTTCAGATTGGACCCAACACTCACATAATTATTGTAAGCAGCATTAAGAGCCGTAATTATCAAGGGGTTTTCACGGGTGACAATGTTCGTGTCATCCTGAGGGCGATTCGAACAGAAGTTGTAAAAGACGTTAACCGATTTACGCTTGAAATACCCTTGAAACAAAGGATCGAGAAGGCAGTATGACTTTGTTACTGTGGCTGGCACAACTCCGTAAACCCATGAATCAATAGCGTAGGAGAGATTCTCACAACCTGTGGTATACCCGCCGAAGAGTGCAAACCTCTAGTTGGGCCCACTTGGTTCTGTCCTTGATAGTTCAAAAAAGATGTTACATACCCATACTGGCTAAAGCACAGCTGTCTTTCTCCTACGCCTTTATAGCACACTTCATTCCCCGTCCCTCCTGCAAATGAAACCCCCAAAAAAATAACAAGCAAAAATGTTGAAGCGATCGCTAATGAAATAAGTGTCTTCATAACTCCTCCTTTCTTAGAATTGATCAGCTGATACGTCCCTTGCCTGACACGTCCGAGGAAATCCCAGGTTTCAGCCCGTAGTGCCCCCCAATTTTTTGAATCCCGTGATGCTATTTATGATCACTGTGGTAAAACCCCAAGATCATTCCACCCCTAAGAGGCGGTGTGGAATTGGTGCTTATTGTCGAGTTTCCTCAACAATACCTTATAAAGACAACTTACACTATCGGTATAAAGCTCTTTCTTGCGTCAGTTTTATTCCTACGCAAACGCTAAAATCCCATCTTTAATAATGTCTCTTTCTGCTTGAAACCTTTAGCCCCGACAAAACGATCACACGTGACAGTTTCGGGAAGAAGCTGAAAAATTTATCTAAAGTGTCCAGAGAATTTCTTCGACGAATAGTACGGGATGAAGTGTAGTTTGCTTCAAACGGATGCCTCTTGTGGCCTTCCTCACAGAAATTCGCGCTGAGCAGGGCTTCTAAAAATATGCGGATTTCTTTTAGTAATGCACGCCGAACTTTTGATTGATAATTCTCTCCTATGACCCCTCGGCAATGTATCCAGTCACCGTAAGCCCTTTGAACCCGGCACTGATCAAATAGCCAGCATGGCTGGCTACATGTTCATAGAGATTTTCCTTTGTGTAAGGATGATGCTCACCGCACTGTCGTATGCGCAAGATATCCTGAACGACAGGATGAGACTGTGACTCTTGTCTAACTTTTGGTGAGACTACAGAACCAGGGACTTTCTGCTGCACTGTTCTATTAAAGTATATCAGGGCGGGATCACAGTGCTGGCTCTAAAATATAAGACCAGTGCAATCAGCGGCAGCAAGCTAATCACAAGAAGATGGGATTTAAGTTGCACTGAATGCATTAGACTGAGAACGACATTAACTCATGGGCATGGCAGAGCATATCTCTCACAGGAAGACCGTGTGGACAGCTGCCTATACAACCTCGGTCAACACATTCAGCGCAAGCTGATGCGTTCTTTTTTAACAACGCATACGATTGCATCGCCCTTTTTTCCATGCCATAGTCCATGAAATACATCCGGTATCTCATGACCGATGCGATCTCCACTCCCAGGGCGCAAGATCTTTCGCACTCTCCACAGCCTGTTCTGCAGTATTCGCTGCCGTACAAACGTGCGTAACGATCCAGGACATCCTGATCGGCGGCGGTGAATTCTGCCCCTGATGCCTTTAGATAGAGTTCCATATCAGAAGCTGTCTTCATAGTGACAATCAGTCCGCTCACCTCGGGATACTTCAGCACCCATTTGAATGCTGCATGAGAGAACTCTTCTCCTTTCGCTACTATACTCATATCCTTTGCTCCGGCAAGGGTCTTCATGGCGATCACGCCCACCCCCCTTTTGTGGGCTACCTTTATAACTTCGGGCAGCCTCGGAAACTTCATAAAGTTGAAGGCAGGCTGGATCACATCGAAGTGGCTTGAGTTGACCGCGGTTATCAGAAGTTCCTCCATATTGTTAGGCCCGTGAGAAGAGGCGCCCAGGAAACGGACCTTCCCTGTTTTTTTTAATTCAGCCACGGCTTCGAACATCTCATCATTGATAAGCCTTTTTTTCTCGGCTTCTAGATCTTTGCTCTGACCAATAGCGTGCACTAAACAGAAATCGAGGTAATCAGTTTTCAACCTGAATAGGCTTCCGTCGACCGAAGCTATGTAAGCTTCCTTTCTCGAGCCTGGAGGAGTCTGGGGTTTGGAGAATTTAGAGGTAATGATGACTTTATCCCTCTGGATCCTGCCCATGGCTTCGCCAATCGTCTTTTCAGATTGGCCGTAAGCTGGTGCGGTATCAAAATAGTTAATGCCGCAATCTACAGCCCTGAGTATCATTGAAGCGGCCGATAGCTTATCGGCACCGAAGGAAATGTCGCTCATCTTCAACCCGGTCTTTCCAATTTCTCGATAGCTTTTGACAGATGGTGTCTCCGTTGCTGTTTCGGCGTGAAGTGGAGCGCTTGCCACAGTGACTGTGGTCAGTGCGGCCATCTTCAGAAAATCCCGACGTTTTATCATGAGACCTCCTTTCTGGCCGACCACCCGATAAAGCCAGAACAGTGTTTTGCAGGGATCCTTTATTACTATACATAGCGCAATAAGTAATTGCGTATTAAGGTGACAATATGATATCCTGTATTCATGAAACCACTAACCATTACGGATTCATCAACGATTATTTTGGGTTTACAGGATGAAATTCGTCGTTCAGAAGAATCACGATACGACCACCGACTCCATGGTGTATTGCTGGTCGCCCAAGGGATGAGCTGCCCGGAGGTCAGCCGTCTTTTGGGGGACTCGCCGCGAACTATAGAATATTGGGTGAAACGTTTCGAAGACAGAGGATTGACAGGCCTTATAGAAGGAGAACGTTCTGGCCGACCCCGGCGTTTAAATGAAAAGCAGTTGGAGGAAATCGACTCAATACTGCGGCAGCCGCCGGAAACTGTAGGAATAACGACGGGACTCTGGGATGGCAAAGGACTGGCGGCCTTCATTAAGGAGCGGTATGGAATAACATTAGGAGTTCGACAGTGCCAATACATGTTTAAGTCCTTTGGTTTTCGTCGGCGTAAACCGCGACCTCTGATTGCTCGGGCCGATCCTGAACTTCAGGAAATATATAAAAAAACTCAGAAGACTCGTAACCGATCATAAAATAGATCTGTGGTCTACAGATGAAGTACATTTTCAGCAATATGGATCAGGCTGTCTGATGTGGGTGCCGCCGGAACAGAAGGATCCTGTATTGTTGCACCATCCCACTCGTAAGAGCGTAGGCTATTTTGGAGCTGTCCGTCTGCGTGACGGAAAACTGGTTTTTCAGAGAGAGGAGGAAAAGTTTAACGCCGTGACGTTCCATACGTTTCTCAAACGTCTTCGCCGGATAAGTTCCCGAAGCGGTCGCCGTGTCGTTGTCATTACAGACAATGCCAAATATCATCATGGCAAGCTCCATGCAGATTGGCGAAAACAACAGGAGCATAAATTCATTTTGGATTTTCTGCCACCCTACAGCCCTGAGCTGAATCCGATTGAGCGCTTATGGAAATTAACTCGAAGACTATGCCTGCATAACCGATATTTCCCGATGATTGAGGATGTCATACGGTCAGTAGAGTCAAGATTCAGTGAATGGACATCAGGCAGCGAAGTTGTACGTAAATTATGCGCAATTAATTAATGCGCTATGTATAG
>JBKQMP010000139.1:0-3729 GCA_052146665.1 Dissulfurispiraceae bacterium | reverse complement strand
AGCTTCCGTACCTTAAAAGGATATTGGTTATTGTCTGAGGTGTATGCAGGGAAAATATTTGTCGATGGAGTCATGTCGCATGAGTCAAAAGCACTGGAAAAAAGGATAGCCGCCTAAATGCTTTTTAGTCGCGGTAGGGATGCCGATTACTCAGCACCCCCCGCACAGTTCCGTGCATGGAGAATTACCCCACACGGCTCCTACCTTGGGTCATTGCGGCAAACCGCTGCTCAGGCCAAGGGTGTGAGATTCTTGCCGGAGGGAGCCATAAGGCCACAATTCTTGCCATTCTCTCCCAAGTCATTCGATTCCGTTGACTTCGTTTTCGAAGAATCCGATACCATAATTCCGTGACTCGGTAGCGAAATGCTCCGATGGCCGTCCCATTGTCCGGTATGGCGTGGTAAGCAAAGTACCCTCTTACCACTGACCGCAGCCATGAACCTTGGTCGTATATCGCTTGATGCATTCGCTTCCTGAGTTCCGTCTTTATTTCGTGAAGTTTTGCTGTAAATCTTTTCCTCATTGTTTTCCGCTTTACCTTGAATTTCCCCTCTCTGCTGACCCCGCAGTAATGCGTAAATCCCAGAAAGTTGAAAGTCTCAGGCTTCCTCCGCCCATCTTTGCGCTTGCCGTCTTCGGACGCAAAGCGCCCAAATCTGATAAGGCGCGTCTTCTCCGGGTGGAGTTCCAGCGAATATTTTCGGAACCTGCCTTGTAGGTCCTTGAGGAATTTCTCTGCATCATCACGGTATTGGAAGCCCATTACAAAATCATCGGCCCAGCGGACGATGATCACATCGCCTCTTGCTTCTGCCTTTCTCCAGTCTCGCACCCATATATCCAGCACATAGTGGAGATAGATATTTGACAGCAGTGGCGATATAGAAGCCCCTTGCGGGGTGCCTTCCTCGGTTGCCGCATGTCTGCCGTTCTCGATGACTCCGGCCTTCAGCCATTTCTTTATAAGCCGAAGGATACGTCCGTCCGAAACCCGGCGCTCGATGAATTTCAACAGCCATTCATGGTCGATGGAATCAAAATATCCTCGAATGTCTGCATCAAGCACCCAATTCACCTTTCTCATACGGATACCCACGGCTAAGGCATCAAGCGCTTCATGTGCCTGCCGTCCGGGTCTGAATCCATAGGAGAAGCCAAGAAAGTCCACTTCGTATATAGCGTTGAGGACTTCAGCAACAGCTCGCTGTACTATCTTATCCTCAAGGGCCGCTATTCCTAGTGGTCTTTGCCTACCGTCCGGTTTTGGTATGTATACTCTTCGTGACGGCTTCGCCCGATACGCTCCACGCTGAACTCTGGCATGTAAATCCCTCAGATTGTTTTCCAGGTCTTCTTCATAACAACCCCATGTCACGCCATCAGCTCCGGCTGCCGCTTTCTTCTTGATTCCAAGAAATGCCGTGCGGAGCCTTTCTATAGTGATATGGTGCAGGAGCGCTGTGAACTGTTCATCCTTGTTACCGATAGCTGCCTGTCGTATGCGGTCAAGTGCATTTGGCACATCATTTGTCCGGCACTGCGTCCGGGATGTGTTTCGTTGTACCGCTTTCCCCTTGGTCAGTCCCCTTCCCTCCACCATCTCCGCAGTCCCATTGGTATTCAGGACTTTGTTCGATGGCCTCGCAGGTACTATAGGACTGTCCGACTGCCTGCTTCCATTCATCGCCGGCTCCTGAAGTTCTTTCTTTCCGGCGCGTTCCTCACTTCCATCTGTCGAGGAAAGACGCAGGCTCTCCCGGTTCTCGCGCATGGAGTTTCCGTACATGCTGGAGGTCTTTGACCGCGCAGGGTCGGTCATGCTCTCGCCTTTATCGCGCATGCCCGTGTTGCCTTCCGCATAGTGTGAAAACGTCGGCACCCTGAAATATAAATTTTCGCAGCTCAATATTCCGCCTGTCCGTGCCCACTGTCGTTGCTTCGCCTGTATCCTTACGGACACCTGCGCCCGACTCGGGGCCATTGTGGTTGGCTAAACCTTCAATGTAAGACTCTTTCATCCTCGACTCCATGCCGGTTTATCCCGGCGCACCACACTTATTGACAAAAGCTCGGCTGTTCGGAAGTGAACATGGTGAGCACTTATTACAATTACTGCTAGACAGGTACGGCTGAAGTGTGCTAGCTTATGCAAATTGTGATGGTACCCGACGAAACTAGCGACCCGCGCTGAAAGGAGGGCATTGCGGGCCTCTCTGGCAAAAGACAGTCGGATTGTTAAGAGGTCAGCCTTATACCTTTTCGGCCTTTTTTATTTAGTTTGGGGCACGCAACTTTCAACCTTGATCTTCATTCAGAACTGCTTAAGAAACAATTGAGAATGAATCACCCATTAGCTATTTATCTTTGGGAAAGCTCCTTTTCAGGCAGATATGTGTGTCTGCCATCAAAGAGAAACTGCCGCTGGATTGTGCCAAGTGATCAAAAAATAGCAAATGCGACGTGGGATTTTTTTTTACCTTCCAATAGGTTGTCTGGGACGCTTAAGAACAATGCGCTAAAATTTATTTTGCAAACATGCATACTTAAGTTGTTAAGGCCAAATAGAATAGCTCTGCCCGTAACAGATGAATCAATCAAGCTCAGGCAACTCCTCATGACAATTTTTGACAGAAAAGATATTACATTATCGATGTCCGTACGAAAACAGAGATCTGGGGGAATAGGAGCGGTATTCTCATCAGGAGCAGAGGCTCTTGGTATTATTAAACTTGGAGAAAGTCGGCTGAACAAAGAAGCCGAAGCTCTAAAGACTCTAGCAAGCATCGAGTTTCATGAGAGCAACTCCTTACGAGTCCAAGTGCCTAAGCTTCTTTATTCGGGAGATCTGAACAGTGCTTACTTAATAGTCGAATCCGTACCTCAATTTCACGGAAATTATGCGGGGGCTGACTTTAACCTTAAGTATGCGGAGCTGCTAAAAATACTTTTTGACCATGCTGCTTGCAGCAAACCATTTCTCGATTCCACCTTCTATAGATCGATGAAAAGACGAATCATAAACTATCCGTTTTCCCATCAGCAGGGCCTGATCAGGGCTCTAGATTGTATTGAAGAAGAACTCAGAGGCAAGGAGGTCTATTTCGGAGTTTCCCACGGTGACTTTAAGCCACGAAACATGCTTTGGGATCAAGATCGAGTATTTGTTTTTGACTGGGCTGCTATGTCTCTCGAAGCTCCCTTCGGAATAGATTTTGTTCATTTTCTTTTTAGAACCGGATGGAAGGAACACCATAAGAGAAAGAAGAAACTTTATGACTATATTACGGGTAATGACAAAGAAGGAAGAGCTGCATATCATTTATTTGAGAAGAAAGTTGGAAATTTGATATGTGAGCCAAAAGTCATTGTTCTTTTGTATCTTATAGATAAATTTCCCTACTATAAAACAGAAACAGTAGACAAGCGAAAAAAAGTGTTGATAGATCTTCTTGAAATAGCCCTTGACCATTTTTCTCATGATTAAACAGTAGCAACTTATCTCAAAACGTTTAGGTGTAGAACTTCGGTCATCTACATTTTATCAACCGCTGTTTTGAAAGTTGCGCAGTATCGACAATATTTGCGACATTGTCATGATCTGATCTTCCCCCGGTTCAATGGACACCGAGTTAGGTTAGGCTGCTACTGCATCCAGCTCAAAGGATACCGGAGAACGATAGCCTAGTGCTGAATGCTTCCTCTGAAGATTATAATACATTTCGACAT
>JBKQMP010000138.1:0-18949 GCA_052146665.1 Dissulfurispiraceae bacterium | reverse complement strand
AACCGCTGGCAGCCGATCCAGCAATTTAATATTGCTGACTGCTTACTGTCCGGGTACGCCCTGAATTTGACTCCGCTTGCCATATAGTATATTCTTATGGTGTAGTTAACTGCATCGAAAAGCAAGTAGTTAAATTAAGCTCACATGCTGTTTGTATGCTTAAACTACGTGTAATGCTCGTCACAAAATAGCGGCGTCCTATGCCAACTGCGTTATGTCCAACAACGAGGCATGAAAAAAAACAGATCCAACCCAGCTGCGCATTCCCCAAGCGGTGTGATGGCACCGCCAAGACCTCCTAGTGATTAACACAGAAGCTTGGCAGATTCTAGAGTTACGGATTCGAGACTTGGTTCGTGCGGATTAGATTTAATCAACACTTGCTAAGATATCGATCACTTTCTTTTAAGAGGTGGGTTAGAGATCGATGACCCGCTCATCGCAACATGTGAAAGGATACTAACCCTGGATTCGGCTCAGTCAAGAATTTCGTTAGTGGACCTCAGGGACATCCACTATCAGATGGCTTTCGAATCACTGACCTTGGCGGGATATTAGAGTGAGACGCTCCACAATATAGACTTGAACAGCTCCAACAAAAAACCCTGCAGCCCACCCATTTGCGTCAGCACATAATAGAAATGGTATGATTAAGTTTATGAAATTTAATCGCCCATCACCTGAGAAAGGGCCTTTTGTGGTGCTTGCGTCGTCCGGGATCGGCAGCAAACTGTGCATCTCTTCATCAAGGCGCGTGTGCGGATCAAATCTTTTTATGACTTCACGGTCACAGGAGGTCTCGTGAAAAAACTAAAGCTAAATTGTCTGGACGTGATGGCCTTGCTCATTCTCATACTCATATCGTTCCCACTGCGGGCAACAGCCGATGAAGATGTGGTCAGAGCGACACTTAAAAATGGCCTCCGGATCGTAATCGTCAAGAACGATTTAGCACCCGTTGTGACCACCCAAGTGAATTATCTAGTCGGATCTAATGAATCCCCAGAGGGGTTCCCGGGAATGGCTCACGCTCAAGAGCATATGCTCTTCCGTGGTAGCCCCGGTTTGTCCGAAGACCAACTCTCAAGCATCATTGCAGCCATGGGGGGTGACTTTAATGCCGACACGCAACAGACAGTCACACAATACTTTCTCACTGTCCCATCAGACGACCTTGACATCGCTTTACAAATTGAGTCCATCCGTATGCGGGGAGCGCTCAACTCACAAGCGCTCTGGAGCCAGGAGCGCGGCGCCATCGAGCAAGAAGTAGCGCAGGACCTCTCTAATCCCCGGTACGTCTTTTATACAAAGTTACTATCGGAAATGTTTGCGGGTACGCCCTATTCTCACGACGCCCTGGGTACGCGCGCATCATTCCAGAAAACTACAGGGTCCATGCTTAAGAAGTTTTACAGTTCCTGGTATGGGCCAAACAATGCCGTACTAGTCATAGTAGGTAATGTGGAGCCAGAACCCACCCTCATCACAGTCAAGCGTCTTTTTGAGAATATCCCCCGGCGTCCGATTCCGGCAAAGAGGGAGATCTTGGTCCAACCACTTAAAGCAACAACTATCGAAATGAAGACTGATCTCCCCTATGGCCTTGCAATTGCAGCATACCGACTCCCTGGTTACGAGAGCCCGGATTATGCGGCTGGGCAAGTTCTCGCCGATGTCCTGGACAGCCAGCGGGCCAATCTTTATACCTTAGTCACAGAAGGCAAGGCTTTGTCGACCAATTTCATGAGCAGTGCTCTCCCCAAGGCTGCCATGGGTTACGTGGAGGCTGCCTATCCTGCGGGAGCCGATGGCTCAAACCTCCTCTCCACTTTGAAGGCCGTCATTGAAGAATATGTGAACAACGGGGTTCCGGAGGATCTCGTTGAAGCCTCGAAGCGTCACGAGATCGCAGATGCCGAGTTTGAGAGGAATTCCATCTCAGGACTCGCATTTTTATGGTCAGAAGCGATAGCTGTTGAAGGGCGCAATTCCCCTAATGACGATATCGATGCCATCAAGAAGGTCTCGCCCGAAGATGTGAACAGGGTGGCCAGGGAATATCTACGCAACGACACGGCAATTGTGGCGCTTCTGACACCACAGCCCTCCGGAACTCCTATTTCATCAAAGAGCTTCGGTGGAGGCGAGTCCTTTGCACCGAAGCGAACAAAACAAGTGATGTTACCTGCCTGGGCAAAAAAGGTCTCTGCCTTGCCCCCTGTCCCAATTTCGACTTTGAAGCCGACAGTCACTTTTTTCCCCAATGGGTTACGGCTTATTGTTCAACCAGAAACTATCAGCCCGACTGTCAGCGTTTTCGGCCGTGTAAAGAACAAGCCGGAGCTTGAGGTGCCTCAGGGCAAGGAAGGGATTGCCAGAATCCTTGATAACCTCTTTTCTTATGGCACAACACGGCTTGATCGTGTTGCGTTCCAGGAAGCACTCGATAAGATCGCGGCAAATCTTTCAGCGGGGACAAGTTTTTCCGTCGAAATTATGGAGGACCGCTTTAAGGAGGGGGTAGAGCTTCTTGCGGAAAATATTTTACACCCGGCATTTCCGGAAAAGGCCTTTAGAGTCGTTCAACAGGAGGTGGCTGACTCGATAGCGGGTGAACTTCAGAGTCCCTCTTATCTATCTAGGCGTGCTCTAAGGCGAGCACTTTATCCAGAGAATGATCCTGAGCTTCGCGAACCTTCACCAGATAGGGTTAAGACCCTCACGCTAGAAGACCTAAAGAATTATTATGACACGGTCTTCCGTCCTGACCTGACCACCATCGTAGTTATAGGCAACGTATCGCCCGAACAGGCAAAGACTGTCATTGAAAATTATTTCGGTCAATGGCAAGCTACCGGACCAAGACCAGAGACGGAATTGCCACCCGTGCCCCTCAACAAACCCTCTAAAGCCACGGTGCCTGACGCGAGCAGGGTGCAGGACGAAGTGATCCTTGCACAGACCGTCGGGGTGACGCGTCATGATCCGGATTATTATACCCTGGAACTTGGTCGCCATATACTTAGCGGAGCCTTTTACGCCACCCGTCTCGGCCGTGACCTGCGCGAGAAGACAGGCTTAGTATACGCTGTAGACGCCTCTTTCAGCGCTGGAAAGCACCGATCTGCCTTCAGCATCTTTTTTGCCTGTGACCCTCCAAATGTCTCTAAGTCGCGGGCGATTGTAATACGGGACCTCCAAGAGATGCAAAAAACCCGTGTGTCGCCCACGGAGCTCTTGCGGGCAAAGACATTGCTGCTGCGTCAACTCCCCCTTTCTGAATCGAGCACGACGCGCATCGCCTGGAAACTAGTCGGACTTGCCCTTGAGGATCTTCCCCTTGATGAGCCGCAAAAGGCCGCCGAACGTTATAGACTTCTGACAGCGGATCAGATTAGGAATGCATTTAAAAAATGGATACGACCGGAAGGATTTGTGCAGGTGACAACAGGCCCAAATCCACAATAATCGACCAAGCGCCCACTTTCGGAGGCTGCTGACTCTTTATATCACGCCCATTTTTATACCTATCTGGAATCCTTTAATGCTAAAGTGGGCGCTTGGTCGAGGTCCCGCCGCAATAGGCGTGACGGTAAGAAGAATTTCTCGGAAAAGGGAATAGTGTGAGAGGATGCCGGTGAGGGTTGGAAAAGAGTGTTCAAAACTCTATATTTTATTGTGAAGTAATGCTCATGTTGATAACAATTAAATATTGGCATGATCATTATGGTCCGAGCAGCTGAAGTGAACGGTAATTTGGGACCGAAGGCACCGACGCGATTCCCTTCTGCGACACCTCAAACGGGTGGAGGTGCGACAACCCAACGCCTTTGGCGAGGGTAACCTTAACAAGGAGAGTACTCAAACGATATCGGCAAAAATTGCGATAGCAAATTTTGTACAGTTTGAGGAACCGGGTATTTCATGAAAAGGGCAATTTCGTTTGTCTTGTTTTTAATGGTCGTGGTTCCTTCTTATGCAAGGGGCGAAGAGATCATTAAAAAAGATCAGACCCTTACCCTGGAGCAGTGCATTGACATAGCGCTCAAAAGGCAGCCGACTATCCTTGCGGCAGCCTATACGGTAATGTCAAATGAGAGCGGTGTTGGGCAGGCAGTGTCGACCTATTACCCGCAGGTCGGGTTATCGGCGGGGTACAGCCGAAACTACAATGCAGCGGCCGTGAGGACTATAGGCAGTGCGGCAGTCATCCCTAGCTCACTCACTAATGTAACGAGCAGCCACTTCGATCAATATTCTGCCGCCGCTACACTTACCCAGTTAATTTATGACTTCGGCAAAACAGCCAGTACGGTGGACATTGCAAAACTGGCGGTCACCTCATCCCGATCAGACCTTGAGACTACCACTGAATTACAAATCCTGGCTGTCAAGCAGGCATACTACGGGGTTTTGGAGGCAGAGAGGAACAGGGTTGTTGCGATCGAAACGGTGAGGGAAATGGACCTGCACCTGGCACAGGCAAAAGGCTTTTACGCTGTTGGTACACATCCGAAGTTTGACGTGACAACTGCGGAGGTAAACCTGAGCAACGCCAAACTGAACCTGATCCAGGTGGAGAATTCCCTAAGGATAGCCAAGGTCACCCTCAATAATGCGATGGGAGTGCCCGATGCCCCCACTTATAGCATTGAAGACAACCTCTCCTACGTGGCCTACATAGTGAGTATGGACGAGGCGATTGCGAAGGCTTATGCCAACAGACCTGACCTTTTATCGATTATCGCAAAGAGACAGTCTGCCGAGAGATCCATCGACCTCGCAAAAACCGGCTACTATCCGAGCCTGACAAGCGGTATAAACTATGGCTGGACCGGAGACAATTTCCCGCTTCAAAACGGATGGAATGTGGGCGTATCACTCAACTTCCCGCTGTTCAGCGGCTTTCTGACAAAATACCAGGTGGATCAGGCCAGGGCAAACCTGAATGTGGCAAAGGAAAATGAGGACTCACTCAGGTTATCAGTGCTCCTGGATGTCCAGCAGTCATTTCTGAATCTCAAGCAGGCGGAGGAGAGCATTCCGACGACTGAGCTCACTGTACGGCAGGCATCTGAAAACCTCGAACTGGCAAATGGAAGGTATGCCGCCGGAGTCGGCAGCCCCATTGAGGTGACAGATGCGGAAGTAGCTTATAGCAACGCAAAGACAGCATATAATCAGGCACTCTATTCTTACAAAATTGCGCAAGCAAGCCTTGAAAAAGCAATGGGAAGGAGGTGAGAAAGAAGAGACTGATCGAAGCCATTATCGTCAGCAGTCTGGGCATCGGAGTGTACTCCCCGCTCAGTGGCCGCGGTAAGGATGTACAGTACAGAACGGAAAATGTCTTCAAGGGAAATATGGCAGAATCAGTTATCGCCGCAGGCACTCTCCATACACTTACCAATGTTCTCGTGGAAAACCTCCTCGCTGTTCGATAAAAACGTTATATTTTGACTTCAAGTCACCTGTCAAGAAAGATCAAACAATAGCACCTATAGCTTCAGCCACGTTCGAGGCCCGAGTTGAGCAGGCACTGTCACATTTGGTCTCTGCGAAAGCCAATGTCGATAAAGCGGAGACAGCCCTTGTTAATGCAAAGAGGACAATTGACCACAATAGTGCACCCTTTGCACAAGATCTTATAGCGGGGAGCGACCTGGGCATTTCAGAGACTGCGATGTCATATTGCTCTGTTGATTGACTAAAAGTGAAGTCAAAAGATTTCTTGGAGATTTTTGTGGAAGTTTGTATAAAATATGAGTCGTTTTGAAGTGACTGTGAACTGGAGAGCCTGATGAATGAAACAACCAATAATGCCAAAAGAAAAAAAATTGGATACGTTGTCTTTGCTGCAGTTGCTCTCATTGGCGCACTCACGCTTTTTTTCTATCTCAGGTACAAGGCCGTCCACATTACCACTGACGATGCCTTTATTGATGGGCATGTGCACACAATCGCCGCGAAAGTGGCCGGAACAGTCAAGGGTCTTTATGTGACTGACAATCAGCCTGTCCGCAGGGGAGACCTTCTCATTGAGATAGACCCTGCTGATTACGATGTTAAGGTGGCGGAGGCATCATCAGGGGTCAGTGCGGAACAGGCCAAACTCTCCGAGGTTGAAGCGAAGATTGTCGCGTCAAAGAGTCGGTTCTCAGAGCTCATTGCCGGGGTCGAAAGGGCACGGGCAAATCTTCACCTTCAGGAGGCTAACCTCAAACAGGCGGAACTGGATATTAAAAGAGGGGAGGCCCTCTTTAACAAAGAGGCCATTTCCAAGGAAAGATACGAAAAAACAGGCACGGCTTACGATGTCGCCATAGCCCAGGTCGAGGCGGCCAAAGAACAGTTGGTGCAGGCGGAGAAAGCCGTAGACACGCAAAGGGCAGTAATAAAGCAAAGAGAAGTGTCCAGTTCGGCCCAATTGTCAGCCATAAAGGAAAAAGAGGCTAAATTGGCGACCGCGGAGCTTAACTTCGGGTACACTAAGATCTACGCGCCAGCTGATGGCTATATCACCAAGAGATCGGTGGAGATCGGCAACCAGATAGAGGTTGGACAGCCGCTGATGGCGGTCGTCACACTTAACGATATTTGGATAACCGCAAACTATAAGGAAACACAACTGGAGAAAGTTAAGACCGGCCAGGAGGTGACGGTGAGAATCGACACTTATCCCGGCAAAAAATTTAACGGAAGGGTCGACAGCATAATGTCAGGCACCGGCGCGGCATTTTCACTTTTCCCCCCAGAGAATGCCACGGGTAACTATGTAAAAATAGTGCAGAGGATACCGATCAAGATAGTCCTCGATAAGGATGCTGACCCGGCGCACGTCCTTCGCATAGGGATGTCAGTCGTGCCGACCGTGCTGGTCGAACAGTAACGGGAAGCTGAGCCAGGGGACCCTAACCTTCTTATGCGCCTTCTGACAAAGAAAGATTGCCATTACCCCCGCAACCTCACCGCAGCTTTCTACCACCCAACATAACATGAACAAATGGATTGTTGCCATCGCCGTAATGCTCCCCACGCTCATAGAGATCGTGGACACCTCGGTGGTCAACGTGGCTCTCGACCACATCCGGGGAAGCCTCTCGGCAGGCATTGATGAATCGACATGGACGATCACGTCATACCTGGTATCCAACGCAATCATTATCCCCATCACCGGATGGCTGAGCAGGGTCTTTGGGAGAAAGCGGTACCTGATCTTCTCGATAAGTCTGTTCACTTGTAGCTCCTTCTTCTGCGGCTCCGCGTGGAACCTCCAGAGCCTTGTTTTTTTCAGGGTCCTGCAGGGCATAGGCGGAGGGGCGCTTCAGCCTATTTCCCAGGCCATACTCCTTGAGACTTTCCCGCCGCGGCAGCATGGGATAGCGATGGCCGTCTTCGGCATCGGAGTGATGTTCGGGCCGATCGTAGGTCCCCTTCTGGGAGGCTGGATCACTGACAACTGGTCATGGCACTGGATATTCTTCATCAATATTCCCATCGGCATCATTTCCATCATTATAGCCATGCTTGTGATCACAGACCCGCCCTATATGCGGAAGATGAAGATGAAGATCGACTACTGGGGACTCCTTCTCCTCAGCGTAGGCCTCGGATGCCTTCAAATAGTCCTTGATAAAGGACAGAGGGAGGACTGGTTCGCATCAAGTTTTATTGTCTGGCTCGGCATCATTAGCGTGACCTCCCTGATACTCTTCATAATTGTTGAACTCTTTGCGGAGCATCCGATAGTGAATCTCAAGACCTTCAAGAATATTTCATTCTCCACGGGCAATTTGCTTATGTTCGTCGGTTTCTTTAATCTCTTTGCAAGCATAGTCCTTCTACCTATTTATCTTCAAACGCTGCTGGGCTACACCTCTTTTCTTGCGGGCCTTGTTCTCGGACCTGGTGGCCTCGCAACACTCATCGCGCTTCCCTTAGCGGGCAGGCTGGTAACCAAGGTCAATCCGAAGGCGCTTCTGGCTTTCGGGATTACAGCAAACGCCTATGCCACCTACCTTATGTCAAACTTCAACCTTGCTGCCGATTTTAGTACCGTGATCATGCCAAGGATTGTGTTAGGGGTAGGCATGGGATTCTTCTTCATACCTCTCACCACGCTCACAATGTCCAGCGTAAAAAAGGAAGATATGGGTAACGCGACAGGAATATTCAATCTCCTGAGGAACCTTGGGGGGAGCTTCGGCGTTGCCTTTGTGACTACAATGCTGTCGAGGCGTGCCCAGTTCCATCAGTTACGCCTGACAGAACATCTTACGCCTTTTGATACGACTTATCAGATCATTACCCGGCAAAGCAGCAAATTGCTCCATTACAGAGGGTTTGAAAGTTTCGTGCCGCAGCAGGGAGGTCTGCCTGTCATCTATGAGCAGTTGCTCAGGCAGGCTTCCATGCTGGCATTCAATGATGCCTTTTACATCACTTGCATCATCATGATATGCATCCTTCCCCTGGTATTGCTGATGAGGAGGAGCAAAGATACGATGAGCGTTGGCATGCACTGATGCTCGAATATGGTATAATTGTCACATGAAGCCGCTGCAATTCTCTGGCGTGAATCCGACTGTTATTAGACGGACCACCCCTTTCTTTGAAGAATTATTGAAGGACCATCATGAAACCGTGCACTCCATTCATCTCGTGGGGAGCGCCGTTACCGAGGATTTTCATGAGAAACATGAAGATATTAATTCTGTAATTGTTCTCAACGAAATTCACTTTGGTTTTATGAGGTTTCTCGGCTCTCTCGGAAGCAGATATAGAAAGGATGCGATCGCTGCGCCGCTGATCATGACCCCCGTCTTCATAGAGAACTCACTTGATGCCTTTCCTATCGAATTCCTGGACTTCAAGACTATACACAAGACCGTTTTCGGAAATGATATATTCACCGGATTGACCATTGACCTGCCGGACTTGAAGCTTCAGTGCAAGCGTGAGATGAAGACACGGCTGATCAGCATGAGACAAGGATACATCTCATCGCTCGGCAAGAAGGAACTCCTGACGGAGCTCCTCTCCAAATCCGTAACGGGGTGCATGCCTCTCTTCAGGGGGATCATTACACTGTTGGGCAAACAACCACCTGTCCGAAGGCATGAAGTGGTGAAAACACTCGAGAATGTGACGGCTGAGCATTGCAAGAAATCACAAGTATGTGTGGAAACCGAGATATTTGAAAAGCTGCTTGCATTAAAGCACAAAAAAATCAACCCTTCAGAGGAAGACCTTCACCTGATCTTCAAACGCTATTACGGGGCCGCTGAGATCTTAGACCAGCTAATTGATGAACTTCATACGTAAATCCAACTGTAGCGTCCCGAACACCGAGCCAAAACCATACCGCGCGCAGTGCGGACTGTTCTTACTATTGTTCATTGTTCTTTGTTCTCTGTGCTCCCCGTTCGCAAGCGCTATCGCCTCAACCCCAGAGCCACCTGGCATGCCGGCCGCATATGTTGAAGACCTTGCTGGCATCATGAAGGACGACGCAAGAATAAAGCTAAACGCTTATCTAAAGGACCTGGAATCAAAAACCACCGCACAGGTCGTTGTGCTCACGATCCAGAGCCTCGACGGAGAGAGCATCGAGGGGTTCTCGATCAGGACCGTCGAAAAGTGGAAACTCGGACAGAAAGGCAAAGACAACGGAGTCTTGATAACCATCGCGGTCAAGGATAGAAAATACCGCTTTGAGATAGGCTATGGACTGGAAAGCATTCTGCCTGACAGCCTTGTTGGGTCTATAGGAAGGGAATATCTAGTGCCCTATTTCAGAAATAATGATTACAGTGGCGGAATATTTCTGGCCACCGTCGCCATCGCTAGGATAATTGCGGAACATGAAGGCGTCCAGATCACCGGAATGCCATCGATCGTGAGGGACCATGGCCAGAAGCCTCACGCCATTGGATTTGCGCAAGCCGTATTAGGTATCATCGTACTTGTTGGCGCTCTTATACTCTTTGTGAAGCATCCGGAATTGCTCCTCCTCCTTCTATTCGCATCCGGCAGGGGAGGAAGGGGCGGCTGGTCAGGCGGCGGAGGGTTCGGTGACGGGGGAGGCTTTGGGGGGGGTGGCGGAGGAGGGTTCGGTGGCGGAGGTTCATCAGGAGGCTGGTAGATACCCATTGTCTTAGATTGCGCCAAGAGCATAACAGCAATAGTTCAGGATGAGTGGGGTTGGATCTGCCGGCGCTCTGTGCTTTTTTCATTGTTTAAATCAACATGGCTATTTAGTTCAGAGGAGGTCCGATGAAGGTATTAGTGGTCTATTACAGCGCGTTTGGTAACGTCTTCAAGATGGCACAACTGGTAGCGGAAGGGATTAGTCAAGTGGAAGGGGCAGAGGTCGTGCTGCGGAGGGTCCCAGAGCTGATACCTGAGACCTTCGTGCAGTTGAGAGGAGATATGAGGGAAGGCGCTGAGATGCAAAAGGAAGTCCAGGTAGTGACCTTGGATGATTTTAAAGAGGCAGGCGCGATCGCGTTCGGCACGCCAACACGGTTTGGGAATGTTTCGGCACAGCTCAAGTTTCAGATTGATAAACTCGGTCCCTTGTGGATGCAAAAGGTGTTTGAAGGGAAGCCGGCGGGTGTCTTTGTGTCAACCGGAAGTCTTCACGGAGGTCAGGAAACAACTATACACACCCTGATGGCCCCGCTTCTGCACCTAGGCTTCGTCCTGGTAGGCATACCCTATTCTTTGCCTGATCTATTTCTGACGCAGGGCGGAGGAGGACCTTACGGCCCTGGCCACGTGGCCGGGCCTGACAACAAGAGGGGCATCGACGAGCATGAAGCTAATATCTGTCGCGCTTTTGGACAGAGGCTCGCCCAGATAGGGCTAAAGCTTAGTAAATAGATATCAGCGCAAACAATATCTTGAAGGAGACGATAGTATGAATGATGGATTAAAGACAGGACTGATATTCGTTGTCATTATTGCATTGTTGGGCATTGGAGTAGTCGGTTGGGGAGTCGGGCAATATAATAAAGTCATTGCCATGGATGAACAGGTGAAGGCGCAGTGGGCACAGGTGGACAACCAGCTGAAAAGGCGTTATGACCTGATTCCAAACCTAGTGGAAACCGTTAAGGGATACGCCACGCACGAAAGAGAGATATTTGAAAACATTGCCGCGGCGAGGACTAAATACTTCCAGGCCCAGACGCCGGCGGACAAGATTCAAGCATCTAACCAGCTCGAGGGTGTCCTGTCCAGGCTCCTCGTCCTCAGAGAGACCTACCCGCAGTTGAAGGCAAATGAGTCCTTCCTAAAGTTGCAGGACAGCCTCGAGGGAACAGAGAACAGGATTGCCGTTGAAAGAAAACGGTACAATGATGCCGCCCAGACATTGAATACATACAGAAGATCGGTCACAGGAAGCATTATTTCCTCAATCGCGAGAGTTGGCGAGGCGGCTTACTACAATGTACCCCAGGCTGAAAAAGAGGTCCCGAAGGTGAAGTTTTAAGCTCGGTCCTTTAACGTTGAGCCGACAATATGCCTAAGAAAATAGACCTGCCCATAAAAGGGATGACCTGCGCCGCTTGCGCTTCTGCTGTTGAAAAGGCGTTAAAAAAAGTGGATGGCGTTAAAGCGGCCGCCGTGAACCTTCCCGCCGAAAAAGCCAGCATTCAATTCACTGAACAGGATAGGAAGGTCCCGCTCCGTTCATTAATCAATGCCATTAACGATGAGGGATATGGGGTTGTCACCGAAAGAGTTGACCTTGCGGTGAAGGGGATGACCTGTGCCGCATGCGTAAACGCAGTGGAAAAATGCCTCAAAGAACTTGACGGCGTTCAGGATGTGATGGTCAATCTCGCGACGGAGAGGGTATCCATCCAGTATATACCTACCCTCGTAGACTTTGACGCCTTTAAAAAAGCCGTTACAGAGGCAGGGTATTCCGTGGAGATGCTGACAGAGCGATCTGTTGACAGGGAGCGGGAGCGCAGGGAAAGGGAGTATCTGGATTTAAAAAGACAATTCACCGTCAGTGTCATCCTGACCGCACCGGTCATCGTGGGGAGCATGCTGGCGCTCCCGGTGATTTCGAATTGGTATTTATTGTGGGTTCTCTCAACCCCTGTCCAGTTCTGGTGCGGCATGAGGTTCCACCGGGCCGCCCTTTCTGCGATAAGGCATGGATCAACAAACATGAACAGCCTCATCAGCGTGGGAACGACCTCCGCATACTTTTACAGCCTCGTTGCAACTTTCATCCCGCAGTTTTTTTCAAAAAGCGGTCTTTCTCCACATGTGTATTTCGACACTTCTGCGACTATCATCACCCTTATCCTGCTCGGCAGACTCCTGGAAGCAAGGGCTAAGGGGAGGACTTCTGAAGCGATACGAAAGCTGATGGGGCTCCAGGCAAAAACAGCCACCGTGATAAGGGATACCGTTGAGAGGGAACTTCCCATTGAGGAGGTGGTCCTCGGCGACATTGTCATTGTCAAGCCTGGACAAAGGATCCCTGTGGACGGCGAAGTGGCAGACGGGTACTCTTCAGTCGATGAGTCAATGCTCACAGGGGAGAGTCTACCTGTGGATAAAGTTGTCGGTGACAAGGTATTTAGCGCCACGATCAACAAGTCGGGCAGTTTTAAACTCAAGACGGAGCGGATAGGGAAGGAGACTGCTCTCGCTCAGATAATACGACTTGTGGAAGAGGCGCAGGGGAGCAAGGCGCCAATTCAGGGCCTTGCTGACAAGGTGGCCTCGATATTCGTTCCAACGGTGATAAGCATTGCCGTCGTCACCTTCATAGCGTGGTTTGTCTGGGGACCAGAGCCGTCATTTACCCTCGCATTGATGAATTTCATCGCCGTTCTGATCATCGCGTGTCCCTGTTCCCTGGGGTTGGCCACGCCCACCGCGATCATGGTCGGAACCGGAAAGGGAGCAGAGATGGGAATTCTCATCAGGGACGCGAAGGCCCTTGAACTGTGCCATAAACTGGATGCTGTGGTCCTGGATAAAACAGGAACCATTACGAAAGGACAACCTCAGGTTGTCGATATTGTTGTGGCTGACGATTTTAGGGTGTTATCAGAAAAAATCACGAGCGCCCATCCGCCCTCGTCATCCTCTTTAAACGCAGAGCCAGATATGCCAGGCTCTCAGCCAACCACGGATGATTATGCGATGCAGGTCATGCAGATCGCCGCATCAGCAGAAAAACGCTCAGAACACCCCCTTGGACAGGCAATTCTGATGAAAGCCTCGGAGAAAGGACTGTTACCGCATGAACCTGCTCAATTTTTGGCGGTGCCCGGTGGCGGGGTGAAGGCCACAATCAACAACTATCAGGGACATCCGGTGCCATCTCTGAAGGTGCTCATCGGCAATGAAAGCATGATGCAGAAAGAGGGGATCGATGTGGCCTCTTTGAGGCCGAGCGCTGCAAGATTCTCCTCAGAGGGGAAGACGCCGGTCTATATGGCAATTGATGACACCGTAGCTGCCTTGCTCTCAGTTTCTGACACGATCAAGGATAGCTCGCCGGGGGCCATAGAACAATTGAAATCCATGGGCATTGAGGTGATCATGCTCACTGGTGATCACTATGACACAGCCAAGACAATTGCGAAAGAGGTGGGGATCAGCCGTTTTGTTGCGGAAGTGTTGCCGGAACAAAAGGTCAAGATCATCAAAGAAGTGAAGTCAGAAGGCAAGATAACTGCCATGGTGGGAGACGGCATCAACGATGCTCCAGCCCTCGCGGAAGCCGATGTAGGCATTGCGATAGGCACAGGAACCGATGTGGCAATGGAGGCGTCGGACATCACCCTCATCAAGGGGAACTTAAGAAGCGTGGTTGATGCGGTGAAGCTCAGCAAACTTACCATAAGGACTATCAAGCAAAACCTGTTCTGGGCTTTTTTCTACAATATCGTGGGGATCCCTGTGGCTGCCGGGGTCCTGTACCCCTTCGGCGGACCACTTCTGAACCCGATGATTGCTGCTGCGGCGATGGCCTCCAGTTCTGTCTGCGTGGTGAGCAATTCCCTTAGGTTAAAGAAGAAAAAGATTTAGGAGGTAACGTTGAATCAGTCTCTTTTTGTCATCCCTCTCGGTGGTCTTGAACAGATCGGCCTCAACATGACCGTTTTTCAGTATGCTGATGACCTGATCATCGTTGACGCGGGCATGATGTTTCCTGAAGAGGATATGTTGGGAGTGGACATTGTCATACCCGATTTCACCTACATTCTGGAAAACATCGAGAAAGTGAGAGGCATCATCATTACCCATGGCCATGAAGATCACACGGGTGCCCTTCCCTTTCTACTTAAGGAGATAGATGTCCCGGTCTTCGGGACCCCTCTCACCCTCGCTCTTGTGCGGGAAAAACTCAATGAGCACGGCATGCAGCACGTTACCCTAATGCCTGTGAAGCCAAGAGGCACTATAACGCTAGGAAATTTTCTTATTGAATTCATCCGGGTGACGCACAGCATAGCCGACGGAGTGGGATTAGCCATTAATACCCCTCTGGGTCCGATCATTCATACAGGCGACTTTAAACTCGATCCGACGCCAGTTGACGGAGAGTTGATGGACTTCCACAAGTTCACCGAATACGGCGAGAGGGGCACCCTTCTCATGCTCTCTGACAGCACCAACGCGGAGAAAGGGGGATTCACCTTTTCTGAAAAAGAGGTGCGTAGGGCGTTTGAAGACATTTTTTCCAAAACAAGCGGAAGGATCATCATCGCAACCTTTGCTTCAAATATTCACCGGATCCAGCAGGTACTCGATGTGGCGGTGATGTACGACAGACGCGTTATAATGTGCGGGAAGAGCATGATTGCCAACTCCCAGATAGCCTTGGATTTGGGTTATCTCAACATGCCCGAAAAAACGTGGGTCAAGCTTGAGCATCTAAATGACCTTCCTGACGATAAAGTGGTGATTATTACCACTGGCAGCCAGGGTGAACCCATGAGTGTCCTATCGAGAATCGCGATTGACGAACACAAGCACATACGGATTAAAGAAGGCGACACTGTTATACTATCGGCGAGAATGATCCCGGGAAACGAGCGCCCCATAGGAAAGATCATCAATCACCTTATGCGAAGGGGCGCCGATGTCAAATACGAGAAGGTTTCCGATATCCATGTGTCGGGGCATGCCTCTAAGGAGGAGTTGAAGCTCATGATGAACCTTGTGAAACCAAAGTATTTCATGCCCATACACGGCGAGTACCGCCACCTGAAGTATCACGCGAGGTTAGCGGAGAAGTCGGGCATACCGAAGGAAAACATATTCATCCTTCAAAATGGGGCGGTTCTTGAAATGACAGAGGATGGCGCCTTCGCAAATGAAAACGTTCAATCAGGGAGGATCTTTATAGACGGCAAAGAGGTGGGGGGTGTTGAGGACATTGTGCTCAGGGATAGGCGAAGGCTCGCCCATGATGGCATCGTTATCGTTCTGGTCGGCATCGAGAGGCATACAAAGAAGGTGATCTCCGGGCCTGACATCATCTCCAGGGGTTTTATCTTCGAAGACGCCTCTCAGGAGGTCATCAATGAAGTGCGGGAACTCATGTCAGCCACATTACTGAATCTTGGGGATGACATAATCTCAGATGTCTCCTTAATCCAGACAAAACTGAGATCTACCCTCAAAAGATACCTGCGAACAACCATGGACAGAAAACCCCTGATTATGCCGATAGTGATGGAGGTGTGAAAGGATCTTCCAAAAAGCCTCGGTACAAAATCAAGGCAAGCGGGACACACTGGCTTGATCGCTTTCTTAAACAGAGAAAGCTGTTGTAGTTGATCGTCATCGGCGACCATCCCTGCCAGCTTTGCGAGGTTGTTGTAGCATGCCTCAGACAATAGCACTTCGGAGTGAAGATATTGAACAGTGATGAAAAAGAATCAAGACTCAAGAAAGTAAAGAAAAAAGCAGCAGTAAAGCGCGACCAATACCTTGAGCACTCAAGAAAACTGCGGCCAATGCACGGTCAGCACAAGAGGCTTCAGGAGATAGCGGGCATTGTTGCCCTCTTAGGCAGCCTCTACATCATCGTCTCTCTGGTCACCTACGACCAGTGGGACAGGTCTCTTTTCACTTTTTCAGTCACTCCAACAAAGAATTATGGTGGCATCGTGGGTGCATCTATTGCTGACGTCCTTCTGTCAACTATCGGGCTTTCGGGGTATCTTATCCCCCTGTTCCTTATAATTTATGGCATCAGGAGGATCCTTGCCAAAGAGCGAAACGCTGTCCATTTCATGGGCGTCGTGCTCTTCCTGCTGTCTTCATCAATTCTGTTGAGTCTCCTTTCAGCAATGTTACCGTTCACGGCTGACCAAGCCGGCGGTGCGGCCGGCTCGATGCTGTCGGGTTTTTTTGTCAGCCTTGTCTCGAGAGTCGGAACATTCCTTGTGAGTATCGCAATCCTGATCATCTCTGTAATCTTGATGAGTCCCATCTCCATTTTTTCACTAATAACAAGCCTGAAAAGGAAACCGGCGACGATACAAACAGAAGAACCGATCCATAAAGAAAAGGAGATCTACATCACGCCCGAGGCTGTCCGTGTTGAGGCCCCCGTATTTACGATGGAGCCAGAGACGCCACCCGACGGCTTCCCGCTGATTGAGTCCGCGGGCCAATCAGCTGATGACGATTACACCCTCCCTCCTCTTGAGCTCCTCAAAGAGACTTCCGGTGTCCCGGGACCTCCGAAGGAAGAGATTGCCGCAGCCGCAGCCGGACTTGAAAAGAAACTCTTGGACTTCGGAATAGACGGCAGAGTGAAACAGGCGCATCCTGGTCCTGTGGTCACGATGTACGAATTTGAACCTGCTCCAGGAGTGAAGATTAACAAGATCGTTTCGTTGTCGGACGACCTTGCCCTCTCCCTCCGCGCACCGAGCATTCGGGTGTATCCCATTGCCGGAAAAGCGACCATCGGCCTTGAGGTGCCGAACAGGCTGCGAGCATCAGTGTCTCTCAAAGAGATCATCGCCTCGGAAATCTTTCAGAAGAGCACCTCGCCCCTCACGGTGGCACTGGGCAAGGACATTTTTGGAATCCCTGTCGTCACCGATCTCATAAAGATGCCCCACCTCCTTGTGGCAGGGGCAACTGGCTCCGGTAAAAGCGTCTCCATGAATGTCATGATAATGAGCATCTTGTATAAAGCGGCGCCCGATGAGGTAAAGATGCTGCTGATAGATCCTAAGCTCCTTGAGTTGTCGGCTTATACTGACATCCCTCACCTCATCTCACCTGTCATAACAATTCCTAAGGACGCCTCTGATGCCCTAAAAAAGATGGTTTTTGAGATGGAGAGAAGATACAGGCTAATTGCTGAAAAGGGAACGAGAAACATAGAAACATACAATAGGCAGGTGCCAAAAACCGAAAGGCTTCCGTATATCGTCGTCTTCATAGATGAACTAGCTGACCTGATGTTTACGGCGCCAAGTGATGTGGAAGACGCTATTGCCAGACTCGCCCAGATGGCAAGGGCTTCAGGCATACATCTGATCATCGCAACTCAGCGGCCTTCGGTGGATGTGATCACCGGGTTAATCAAGGCAAACTTCCCCGCAAGGATTTCTTTTCAGGTGACCTCAAAGATAGACTCAAGAACCATCCTTGACGCGCAGGGTGCGGAACAGCTCCTCGGAATGGGCGACATGCTCTTCATGGTCCCTGGGGTAAAGCTCTTGAGGATCCACGGGGCGTATATAAGTGAGACAGAAGTCAAAGAGATCACAGAATTTATAAAACGCCAGGGCCGTCCCGAGTATGCCTCATTTGAAAATATAGTGGTCCCCGATGAAAAAGAAACGGGTGTGGATGTTTCCAGTGATAGGGATGAAATGTATCAACGGGTGATAGACTTCGCGGACTCTGTAGGTGAGGTCTCGATCTCATCCATTCAGAGGAGATTCAAGATAGGATACAACCGGGCCGCAAGGATCATGGAGCTCTTTGAAGAAGACGGTCTTGTAGGACCGCCAAAGGGGGCCGGGAAGCCAAGGGATTTCCTTGGAAGGAGGTAGGAGGATGCAGACAAAAGTCAGGAGGCTGAGGACAATCGGGCAGGGACTCACGGGGCCAGCCCATCACATTATTACTCGCAGTATGAAGATTGTGGCGTTGAGCATCCTTGTCTTCACTGTGACTTCAGTCAGCATCTCATCTTTAGCCTTTGGACTCAGCGCGGCTGACGAGGTCTCAAGGATTCAAAAGGCCTATGAGGCAATAAAGGACATCAGCGGAAGCTTCATTCAAAAGAGCTACATCAAAGACCTCAAAAGAACGGATACGTATAAAGGGGAGTTCCTCATCAAGTCCTCGCGGATGAAGTGGGAATACAAGGGGGACAAACCTCAGGCTATTTATATTAACGGCAATGACATCATTATCTATCAGAAAAGGGAGCGCCAGGCATTCAAGGCCGCCTTTGACAGGGCCACTTATGGACAGGCGCCGATAGCCCTGCTGGCAGGATTCGGAAATATCGATAAAGACTTTGCGGTAACAATATCGAACAACCGGCTCATCCTGCGACCAAAGAGTCCGATGGGCAACATTTCCTATGTAGCAGTCACCACATCCAACGGCGCGTTCCCCATAGAGTCCCTCACCATACTTGACAGGCTTTCGAACAAAATTGACATCTCCCTGAAGGACGTGAAGATTAACACCGGAATCAAGGACAGTGCATTTGAATTTCAGCCCCCGGAAGGGGTGACCATTATTCAACAATAGCAATCCCCTTCTCTGAGGTCTAAACTAATTATTGCCACGCAGCGATTCCTTAACCAAACGCCCAAACTATGCTAAGCCGCTATAAATAAAACAACTTTCGATAGTACGTCGCTGTGAAGCAAATTCGCATTGGAAATAATGGTTGACTTTTATCTCTTATCTGATA
>JBKQMP010000137.1:0-11366 GCA_052146665.1 Dissulfurispiraceae bacterium | reverse complement strand
AACCGCTGGCAGCCGATCCAGCAATTTAATATTGCTGACTGCTTACTGTCCGGGTACGCCCTGAATTTGACTCCGCTTGCCATATAGTATATTCTTATGGTGTAGTTAACTGCATCGAAAAGCAAGTGATGAAGCTCACATGCTGTTTGTATGCTTAAACTGCGTGTTGTTCGTCACAAAATAGTGACGTCCTATGCCAACTGCGTTATGTCCAACAACGAGGCATGAAAAAAACAGATCCAACCCAGCTGCTTGACCCCCTCCTGGCCTAAAGCCTAGGAGGGGGAATGCGCAGCCATCAGTTCAATAAATTTGCATTTATGATAAGGTGTAATAAAGTTGCTTTTTTTTTCGTCCGGGTGCGATAGTAATTCCCGAAATCCGCTGTCACCACTATCGATTACAAATGGAGGATTATATGTCAAGTAAGATTGTCCTTGCGTATTCGGGGGGACTGGATACATCTGTTGCGATCAAGTGGCTGATAGAGACTTACGAGGCGGAGGTCATCGCGTTCTGTGCGGACCTCGGCCAAGGCGAGGATCTTGCCGCGATACAACAGAAGGCGCTGCAGACAGGCGCGTCAAAGGCCTATATCGAGGATTTGAGGGAAGAATTCGTAAGGGACTATGTATTGCCCATGTTAAGGGCTAATGCACTTTATGAAGGCACCTATATGCTTGGGACATCCATAGCGCGGCCGCTCATTGCAAAAAAGCAGATCGAGATTGCTGTGAAGGAGGGCGCGGACTCCGTGGCACATGGCTCAACAGGCAAGGGTAATGATCAGGTCCGGTTTGAGCTCACCTATTATGCGCTGAAGCCGGATATCAAGGTTATCTGTCCTTGGAGGCAATGGTCTTTTGACTCGAGGCAGTCACTCATCGAATACGCGGAGAAACACAAGATCCCGGTACAAGCCACAAAGGATAAGCCTTATAGTACGGACCGCAACATCTTTCACATAAGCTATGAAGGAGGCGTCCTTGAAGATCCTTGGGCAGAGGCTCCGCATGATATGTATACGATGATGGTGGACCCACGGAATGCCCCCGACGAGCCTGTGTACATTGACATCCACTATAAGTGCGGCGACCCTGTGGGGCTCAATGAGGAAACGCTTCCGCCTGTCGAACTCTTCAATAAGCTCAATTTGGTGGCTGGCCAAAATGGTGTTGGCAGGGTCGACATAGTCGAAAACAGATATGTCGGAATGAAATCAAGAGGTGTTTATGAGACGCCCGCGGGCACAGTCCTCCACATGGCCCACAGAGCGATTGAATCAATTACCCTCGACAGGGAGGTCCTCCATCTCAGGGACTCCCTCATCTCGAAGTACGCTGAACTGATATATTATGGATACTGGTTTTCTCCGGAGAGGACGATGCTCCAGACGATGATAGATTCTGTCCAGAGCGACGTCACCGGCACGGCGAGGTTGAAGCTTTACAAGGGTAGTTGTTCGTTGGTTGGCAGAAAATCTCCCCTCAGCCTTTATCATCCTGAACTCGCGACTTTCGAAGCCGAAAAAATTTACGACCAGAGAGACGCGGAGGGATTCATAAAGCTCAACGCCCTCCGCCTTAAGGTCAAGAGGCTCCTTGCGGACAGGAAAACATGTTGAGTCGCGGGGATTTTAGATAATGCGCCAACCTATTACAACAGGTGATGACACCCGATGCTGGCCCTCTTCCGACAGCTTAAAAGTTCTTTGCCGTGGTGGCACTGGCACCTCAAGACAATCAGACGGAAAGAATCCCCGGATTAATGATTGGGACGTTGCCTTTTCGAAGGGCCGACAATATTATCTGGAAACTGGGCCCGCCGCTCATATAACTTGTCAAGGAGCTTCGGAGTTTTCTGAGATAAAGTGGCTGGTCTGTGCATCGGACTTGAAATTAATTAAGTAGAAAAGGCAATATGTAATGTTTTGGAAAAGGAACAAGCGCAAATGGGTGCTATTACGCGTACAGCACTGATAGCTGGCGCATTCACGGTGTCCATGGTTGCTGATAGTCCTCAGAACCAAAGAGATGTCGTGTGAGATCAAAGATTGAGGATCAGATGGCCACAGGGTGCTTTATAGCAGTGCAAGTGGGTGATCAAATACAAGAGTCGTGTTGATATATAAAGAGTTCTCCCGATCCGCTCATGCTGTAACTCTCTTTATGCAACCACAACCGAGGAGGAATATTGGTCAAAAGATTGATTGATGTGTTACGGGTTCTTGCCAGGGAACTAATTAACGATGGTTACGATGCGGATGACATAGTGGAGAAGATAAGCATGTTTGATATCGATTTCCTGGCAGTGGAGGAGGCGCTTTCAGCACCTGAAGTGGCGACCCATATTGATGACGCGGAACTTGACACGATAAAGGTGCTCCTTGCGTACATATTAATTCGAGACTCGGACCTTGAGATTGAAGAAATATACTCATTCGTGTTCGCTAAAGGCAAACAATTAGTCTGGCACTAACGGAGGAAAGACACTGTGGAATCTCTCGTCATAGTAGAATCGCCTGCAAAGGCAAAAACAATAAATAAGATCCTGGGCAAGGACTATGGAGTCAAGGCATCTATAGGCCATGTGAAGGACCTGCCCGCAAAGGAGTTGGGTGTGGACATAGAAAAGAACTTCAGTCCCACCTATGTCATCATCCCGGGCAAGGAAAAGATAGTAAAGGAATTGAAAGCTGCCGCAAAGAAAACCGACAAGATATATATCGCAACTGATCCTGACAGGGAGGGAGAGGCCATCGCCTATCATATAGCTGAGGAGATGGCGTCCCGCAAGGACGCAAAGAAAATTTATCGGGTCACGTTCCATGAGATAACCGAGAGGGCGGTCAAGGAGGCAATGGCGCATCCAGGTGTTATCGACATGAACAAGGTGGATGCCCAACAGGCCCGCCGGATCCTTGACAGGCTGGTAGGTTATAAGCTCAGTCCGTTTCTCTGGCAAAAAGTCAGAAGGGGGCTGAGCGCTGGAAGGGTCCAGTCCGTCGCGGTGAGGCTTGTGGCTGAAAGAGAAAAAGAGATTGAAGCCTTTAAGAAAGAGGAGTACTGGACTATAGAGGCGACACTGCAGCCCCACGAAGCTGAGGCCGTGGGCCAGCTGTCACAGTTTAAGGCAAACCTCTATAAGTATCGTGAGACACTCGTAGTCAATCGTGACGCAAAGGAAGGCGAACGATTCCTCATCGCGAATTCAGATAGCGCGGAGGGGGTCATAGCAGACCTTGAAAATAAAACTTATTATCTGGAGAGAATTGAGAAAAAGCTCAGGAAAAGGTCTCCCGCACCACCTTTCATCACGAGCACGTTACAGCAGGAATCGGCCAGGAGGCTGAAATTCCCGGCCAAGAAGACCATGTCGGTGGCCCAGAAACTCTACGAAGGAATAGAGTTAGGAGAGGAAGGCTCCGTTGGGTTGATCACGTACATGAGATCAGATTCATTCACGGTCGCGGGCGAGGCCCAGAAATGGGCAAGGGAGCATATCAGCCAAAGGTTTGGAAAGGACTTCCTCCCCGAAAAACCTCCGGTCTACCGCAATAAGGCAACTGCCCAGGAGGCCCATGAGGCGATACGTCCCACCTACCCTGAGAAGACGCCCGATAAAGTAAAACCCTTCTTGTCGAGAGACCAGTACCACCTATACAGCCTTATATGGAATAGGTTTATCGCCAGCCAAATGTGCTCTGCGCAGCTTGAACAAACAACATTCATAATAGGTCTCCAGGATTCAGAGACAGTCTTACAGGGCACCGAATTCCGGGTATCTGGGACCGTGATAAAATTCCCTGGGTTCATGGCCCTCTATAGTGAGGGTAAGGATGATATCGAGGAGGAAGAGGGCGGAATCCTGCCCTCCTTGAAGGAGGGAGACTTGCTGGATCGGCTTGACATCAAGCCCATACAGCATTTCACGCAGCCCCCGCCAAGGTACTCAGAGGCGACGCTTGTGAAGGCCTTGGAGGAAAAAGGGATCGGGAGACCCAGCACGTATGCCACGATACTCTCAACGATACAGGACAGGAAGTATGTCCAGAGACTGGAGGGGAGGTTCGCACCCACAGAACTGGGAGTGGTCGTAAACGACCTCCTTGTAGAAAAATTCCCTGAATTATTAGACATCGGATTTACCGCGAAAATGGAGACAGAGCTTGATGAAATAGAAAATGCCGACATGAAATGGGTCACCGTAATCGAGGATTTCTACAAGCCTTTCAGCCGGAGCCTCACAGAAGCGTCAACCGACATGGCAAAAGTAAAGCCGCAGGACCTGCCAACAGACACAATCTGTGAGAAGTGCGGCAAACCGATGGTCATCAGATGGGGAAGGCATGGGCGATTCCTTGCCTGTACCGGCTTCCCGAAATGCAAGAACGCTAAGCCACTGAACGGAGAAAATGGGGCCAAAAACGGTGACCAGGTCTTCACCGATGAGATATGCGAAAAATGTGGCGCTAGGATGGTCATTAAGATCGGGAGATTTGGGAAGTTTCTCGCGTGCTCCAATTATCCTCAGTGCAAGACTACGCGGCCACTTGCAACAGGCGTGAAGTGCCCCCTGGATGATGGAGACATTGTAGAAAGGAAGTCAAAAAGGGGGAAGTCGTTCTGGAGCTGCAGTAATTACCCCAACTGTAAATTCGCCATGTGGTATAAACCAGTGCCAAAACCCTGTCCCAGTTGTCATGCATCGTTCCTCGTTGAGAAAATGAACAAAATGGGTGAAATATTCCATGTCTGTGCGAACAAAGGCTGCGGACACAAGGAAAAGGTGGAGATGCCCGAAGAGACGCAGCCGATTACCGCGTGATCTAGAGCAACAGGAGCGTGCTCATTGTTGCGATCGACCAAATGACGTCTGTCGGCAGCTGGATGTCACAGGTCGAATCGAACATCAGTTCAGCTCTCGCGTGGAATTCCTCGTCCGCAGTCCATAGTATGATGGTAACGGGGACCCGCGGAAAAGGCGAGATCTTAAACGAGGCGTCGCCATAACTACCCACCTCTGCACCAAATTCCAATCCTCTTTTGATAAATCCCTTGCTGTCATTAGCGTATTTTTCAGCCACCGCGTCTAACGGCAGAATATGCGTTCCCGCTGCGAAAATCTGTCCGCCTCTGGTATGCAGGGGCTTAACAAGTCTTCCTGCCAAAGGGATGTCCTTCGCATGGATCAGATACCAGATAATCGAAAGAGCAAAGAAATATCTTGGTTCGCCAAGCAACGAATCAGCCCAAGTTGAATCGCTCCAAATCTTTCTTTTCTTCGGGACGATATTATAATGCGTGCCGAGGGATTGCATCGTGTAAAGGCAAGAGGCGACATCAAAAGACACCGTCGCTCTTTTGCACACGTCATGAGGATCCAGACCGGTCAGAAGACTCCAGGCCCTGTCTTGCCCTGAGACCGTCTTGACAGCATCATGATTCAATTCATCCTTGTGACTTTCAGAGCAGATTCTTCGATCGGAGGTCATATGGATTAGTATAAAGCATTTTTATCTCCTGGAGTTCACTGTGGGTGAATAAGACTAAAATGAGAGGAACATCCGAATGACGTAAGTGTCATTACGATCCGGAAAGCAGTCTGCGGAAACTCCAACGTTAGTCATCCAAATAATGCTGTATGGTATTATAAAAATTGAGCTTAACCCGTACTGGCTGCGCGGACACGATAGACATGACAACGGGCAGCATCATTCAAATCTATTGCTAAAGGACACCAATGTATAATGATCCTGAGAGGAAACCCTTCCTCATCGGCGTCTGCGGAGCACATAGCGGCGTCGGCAAGACAAGTGTGGCCGCGGCTCTTCTGAAGCATCTTACGGACAAAGGACAGGAACCAGCAAAAAATGCAGGGCAGCCGGGATCCCTTAAACGATGGGGGGCCATAAAGTACACAAAGACAGCCCTATTGACATCCATTATTGAGGATTCTGCCGTCCTATGCCAGCAAGGCAAGGATACCAGAAGGCTTATGGATGCGGGCGCTGAAGAAGTCATTTGGGTTCAGTCGCCCCCAGAGGATCTCCACGAAGTAATGCCAATGGCTATCGACAGACTCTGCCATCTGGAGGGCATAGTCATCGAAGGCAATAGCGCAATTGAGTTTATCAAGCCCCATATAGTAATATTTATATTTGGAGCTTCAGCGGATCGGACAAAGCCATCAGCAAATCTTTTAATCCAATATGCTGACATTTTGATTGTTCCGCGAAACAGCGAGGGCTCTTCAGTTGCGGGGGATGCGATGCCGGCGGACGGCGGCTCTCACCGCCTGACATTTAAAATTGAGCATGGCCCATCACCTGCCAGCTGTGACTCTTTGCTGAAAATCCATGAACTTGTGGGGGCTATGGACAAGATTACGCGCAAAAAACAAATTGAACGGAGTCTGAGGGAAAAAGCAGTGGACAGTAAGATTCAGTGCGGCCTGGCCCGAAGGATCGCCGAGGATCTTGATGTTCCTTACAGGGAAGTCGGTGATGTGGCAAACGGGCTCAGAATAAAGATCGTCGGCTGCGAGCTGGGCTGCTTCTGATGGACACTATCCTCTTTGAATTGGCCCTCACCGCCTATTTTGTCGCAACGATACTCTGTATCATCGAGATGTTCAAAGGGGGTAAAGGGCCCTCGAAACTCGTCCTGGCAATCACCGTCACCGGTTTCCTTATCCATACACTGAATATAATCTACAGATACGTAGCGGCCGGCCATCTGCCAATAACGAGCATGCATGAGGCCTCATCCTTTTTCGCGTGGTGCATCGTACTGATTTTTTTCTTCCTCGAATACAGATACAGAATCGGGATCATGAGCTCCTTTATCTTACCCGTCGTTTTTTTGCTCATGCTCTCCTCTTCCATTCTTCCCCGAGAGATACATCCCCTCAGCCCCGTGTTACAGAGTTACTGGCTCGGCATTCATACGTCCATCGCCTTCCTTGGAAATGCGGCATTTGCCGTGGCGTTTGGCATCGGTTTGATGTATCTCGTACAGGAACACCACCTAAAGACAAAACGTTTCGGAGGCCTCTTCCAGCGGCTCCCGAGCCTGCAGGTGCTAGATGAAATAAATTACAGGCTCATTACCATCGGGTTCCCGCTCCTTACCTTCGCTATCATCACAGGCGCGTTGTGGGCCCAAAGTTCATGGGGAAGCTACTGGCGCTGGGATCCAAAGGAAGTCTGGTCTCTGATAACATGGTTTATTTATGCTCTTGTCCTTCATATACGGATGACTGTTGGATGGCGGGGCAAGAGGGCGGCAATCTTATCAATTATTGGGTTTTTGTTGGTGCTCTTCACTTTTTTTGGTGTCAATATTTTTTTGAAGAGCCTGCATTCATTCTCATGAACATCCTTGTAGTAGGATTAAGCCATAAAACTGCAAGTGTTGAGATCAGAGAACGCCTAGCGTTCAATGGCCAAAAGCTGGAGGATGGTGTCCTTCGTTTGAAAGGCGTTCCCGAAGTCAAAGAGGTGGCCCTGCTCTCAACCTGCAACAGGGTCGAGATATACAGTGCAGTGCATAATGCCTCCTCAACGGCAGAAAAGATAAAGGATTTTCTGGCGGAATTTCATCAGGTCAGCCGAAGCGATTTTGAGAGCTCCCTTTATGTGCATTCAGAGGTCGACGCGGTCAGGCATGTCTTCAGGGTTTCATCGAGCCTTGACTCCATGGTGGTCGGCGAGCCACAGATACTCGGCCAGCTCAAGGACGCATTTGACTTTGCGCTTACCAGGAAAACTACCGGAGTCCTTTTAAACAAGCTGCTCAAGAAAGCGATCTCTACTGCCAAGAGGGTGAGAACGGAGACAAGGATTGCGGAAAACGCGGTTTCTATCAGTTTTGCCGCGGTAGAGCTTGCGAAAAAGATATTCACCGAACTCAGCGGCAAATCGTTTATGCTGCTGGGTGCGGGAGATATGGCGGAGCTTGCGGCACGCCATCTTGTGAACTATGGAGTCACGGATGTTAAAGTCGCCAACAGGACGTACGAGCGTGGATGCGATCTGGCAAAGCAATTTAATGGCAGGGCAATTGCCTTTGATACTTTTCTAAAGGAGCTTGTCTCCACAGACATCATCATCTGTTCCACCGGCTCGCCCACTTATGTGTTACTCAAAGATCAGATGCAGAAGGTGATGAGGGACAGAAGACAGAGGTCTGTCTTTATCATTGATATTTCAGTGCCAAGGAATATAGATCCTGAAATAAACAAACTTGACAATGTCTACCTTTATGACATTGACGACCTTCAGGAGATTGTGGACACAAATATCCTGGGAAGGAAACAGGAGGCTGAGAAAGCGGAAAGAGTTATAGAGGAGGAGGTCGCGACTTTCCTGCAGTGGATGTCCTCTCTGGATTCCGTCCCTACCATCGTGGCACTGAGGGAGAAGGCAGAGGAGATTAAGAGGGAGGAATTCCAAAAGTTCAAGGACAAGTTCCCTGACATGGATGAAGAGAAGCTTAAGGCGGCCGAATATCTGGCCAGCGCCATAATCAATAAACTTATACACCCTCCAACCGTCGCACTTAGAACGGACTCCGAGGACAAGGATGAATTGATTGCGATGATAAAGAAACTGTATGGGATCAACGGCCATGAACAATAGGGTAATCATAGGCACCAGAGGGAGCAGGCTCGCGTTGTGGCAGGCTGAATGGGTCAAGTCTGAACTGCGGAAACTTAATCCTGCTCTGGACATTGAACTCAAGAGGATTAAGACCACCGGCGACAAGATTTTAGATGTTCCTCTTTCGCAGGTGGGCGGCAAAGGGCTCTTTGTGAAAGAGATAGAGGAGGCGATCCTGAGAGGTGAGGCATCCTTAGCTGTCCACAGCATGAAGGATGTGCCTACTGAATTTCCTGCTGGCTTACACCTCGCGGTGATCGGCAAAAGGGAGGATCCCCGGGACGCCTTTATTGCAAGGGTAAAGGGCAGTGGATTCGTAATAGCGGGTTTTAGTCAACTTCCCCATCATGCCAGCATCGGGACAAGCAGTCTGCGCAGGGCCTGTCAATTGCTGCACAGAAGGCCTGATCTGAAAATTGAACAGCTCAGGGGTAATCTTGATACGCGCCTAAAAAGGCTTGACGAGGGGAGGTTCGATGCGATTATCCTCGCAGCCGCGGGCGTTAAGAGACTTGGCTGGGAGCACAGGATTACGGAAATACTCGCCCCCGAGGTAAGCCTGCCCGCAATTGGTCAGGGAGCTATTGGGATTGAATGCAGAGTCCACGACGACTTTGTCAATTCCCTGATCGCACCGTTGAACCATGCGGAGACCGCAGTCTGTGTCAGGGCGGAGAGGGCCTTTCTCAAGAGGCTTGAAGGCGGCTGCCAAGTGCCCATCGCGGCATATGCGACACTGGAAGAGGCCGCAAGGCCTTCAGAGGTCAAGTTAAGGATGGATGGCCTCGTTGGCAGCACGTCCGGGGACAAAATCATTAGAGCCAGTATCAGTGGCAACATAGAAGACGCAGAATCTCTTGGTGTAAAACTCGCTGAAGATATCTTGTCGCAGGGAGGCGGGGAGATATTAAAGGAGGTTTACGGCAGATCTGCTCCGTCAATCGACAAAAGCATCGCGAGCTGATTGCCTGACTGGGCTGTCTTGCGATTCTCGACTGCTGGGGGCGCCATTAGAATCGACCGGGGAGTGCCGGCAATGATTACCGCTAAACGCTATGACAAAAATGGTCTCGGAAATAAAACAAGGTAAGGTCTATCTCATAGGGGCCGGTCCGGGGGACATCGGACTACTTACGGTAAAGGGCATGAAATGCCTTCAGAAGGCTGAGGTTGTGGTCTATGATTTTCATCTCAACGCGCAGATACTGAACTATATAAATCATGATGCCGAATTCATATATGCGGGTAAACGCGGCGGACACCATGAAATGACCCAGGATCAGATCAACCAGTCTATTGTGGAGAGCGCAAAAAAAGGGCGGATCGTCTGCCGTTTAAAAGGCGGCGATCCGTTTGTGTTCGGCCGGGGAGGAGAAGAGGCAGAGGTGCTCGCACGGGAAGGTATACCCTTCGAGATCATCCCTGGGGTTAGCTCATCCATCGCGGCACCGGCGTATGCAGGAATCCCTTTGACGCACAGAAGATTTTCTTCGTCCTTCGCGGTCATCACCGGCAATGAGGATGTCACAAAGCCCGAAAGCGCCATAGACTGGTCGAAGCTTGTGGGCAGTTTTGACACCCTTGTCTTCCTGATGGGTGTCAAAAACATAGGGGCGATCACCACAAGGCTCATCGAGCACGGCAAATCTCCGGACACGCCCACCGCGGTGGTGCGGTGGGGGACAAGGCCTGACCAGAAGACGGTGGTAAGCAACCTCAAGGACATAGCGAATCTCATTAGAGAAGAAAATATAAAGCCTCCGGCGGTGATGGTAATTGGCAATGTGGTTAACTTAAGAGAGACCTTGAAGTGGTACGAAAAGAAACCGCTCTTTGGTCATAGGGTTCTCATCACGCGTCGTTATTCACCTGATTACGAGCTTCTTGAGGATCTGGGAGCGGAGATATTCGAGTTCCCAACAATTCAGATAGAACCGCCCGCGGATTACAGTGAGGTGGACAGATCAATAGCCAAGATGGAGGCTTACAACTGGATCATTCTGACAAGCGTAAACGGGTGGAACTATTTTATAAAGAGATTTCTATACAAGGACAAGGACATACGGGATCTGAAAGGACTGAAAGTCTGCGCTATCGGTTCCAAGACTGCGGAGGCTGTGAGGATGTCAGGACTCAAGGTTGATCTGGTCCCCGAACATTTTAGCGCGGAGGGACTCGTAGAGGAGTTTACCAAAGGTCAGGGAGCCAAGGGCGGCGAACCCAACATGCGACATCTTAGGATCTTAATGCCGAGGGCAGAACAGGCAAGAGAGCTATTCCCGAAGACAGTCGTGGAACTCGGCGGCGAGATCGATACCCCCGCCGTCTACAGGACGACGAAGCCGGAAAAACATGCGAAAAGACTCAAGCGGTTCCTGCAGGAAGGCAGGATCACCGTAGCAACCTTCACCAGTGCCGCGACATTTCGGAATTTTGTGGAAATAGTCGGTGATGGCGCAATAGACTTTTTAAAGGCAACTACCATTGCCGCAATCGGTCCGGTGACCGCAAAAGCCCTCACACAGGCTGGGTTAAAGGCCACAATAATGCCCTCAGATGCCACAATCGGCGCAATGGTCAGCGAAATAGTGCGCTGGTGTGGCAAAACTCACACAACATCGAAATAAATCAACACTTGAAATTCATAAGCCATTGATTCATGATAGCATTGGGGGTGGTATAGTATTTGCATAATCTGGCGCTG
>JBKQMP010000136.1:0-3284 GCA_052146665.1 Dissulfurispiraceae bacterium | reverse complement strand
AGGATGCACGAATGCCCTTATTGCGGCCTCGTAATGGAGAGGGATGCAAACTCCGCAAGGAACATCGAAGATAAGGCATTCAGAGATGTTCGTAGCAACAAGGTAGGGCCGGTCCGGCCCGAACTTCGGGAGTTATCCTGTAAACGCCTGTGGAGACAGGAGCCTCTGCCGCACCAGACTCACGCGGTAAGCCTTGTTGTTGAAGCAGGAAGCCCCGACAGAAAGCAAAGCGTCAGTCGCGGGTAGTTCACTTTTCTTTATTCTGCTCTGTTATAATAACAAAAATTAAATCACAAAACGATAAGGATGAAATCATGACAAGGCGATTTATTCTGTCAATCAATCAGTGGTGTTTATTGTGTGTTTTAGTGGTTCTTTATGGGTGTGCGGGCCAGATACAAGTTGAAGAGCATGGCCAGAAATGGATATCAAGGCCGTTGTCAGAGCTTCAAGAGGCCATGAACAGACCTGATTCATACGCCTCACAGATTGGGTGGAAAGAGACCACCTATCCTTTGACAAACGGGGACTCTGTCTTTGTCGAGCCGTTGGCTGATGATTGTTTTATACATTGGGAAGTGACGCCAGGTGGTATAATTCTCGCTTACCGACCTGTAGGAAGTGGATGTGAACGGAAGTCAGGCGCCAGTAAAACCGGTGTAGGTGCTATTACCAGTTCACCAAAGTGATACGGCAAACGGACCACTGCAGAGCCTATTTATGGGAGGGTTTACGTCTCACCAGTGGAGAAACTTTGCGTATCGCATGCTCATATTGTTAACCATATTAGGACCATTGATGAGTTGGGGCGCTGCTCATTTTCGGTGGGAACATTTCAGGGGCCATGGATGAGGGGCTGCATACCACTGGGGATAACATCCGGGCAATTACGGAGATTGAGTGTCTTGCTATGATACTCTCTTATGATATGATACCGCAGAGACTAACATAACGATGACGTTCTCAGAGGGATTCAGTGTCTTCCTTCAGGACGGCCATCCTTGAAGGTCACGAAAGTGCCGGCTCTACGTTGCCGACCTTAACTTGAGACAAGATGGAGGTTATTTCGCATGGTCGGTATGGCAAAACTGATATGTAAATCCTGCACGTTTGAATGGGTAGGCCCAACAGATACGACAGACTGCCCCTTTTGCATCAGTCACGAAATTGGTCCCTTCAGCCCGCCCCAGATCCTGAGGTGTGAGGGTTGCTCGTATATTTGGACGACTTACGATGATGAGGGGGTTTGTCCCGTATGTAGTGGTCAACAAACGATTGACTATATCTATCCCGAGAAGCTCAAATGCTTATCTTGTTCATACCAATGGACCCAACGTGATAACATATTCACCTGTCCTAAGTGTAAGAGTCGTCAAGTCACCGTCGACTATTCACTCGACAAACGATATGACATAGTGCTTGAGGCTCCCGGGGCCAACAGAAAGCAAATCGTTTGCGCCCTGATGGATTTGTGCACGACCCAGGTTGCAGAGGCTGAAGACATTACGCAAAAATGCCCTGTTTCCATAATTTGCGGGGTTGATGAAATCGATGCTGAAAACATAAAGGCCAGATTTGAGGACATGGGAGCTAAAATAAGCTTGAAGGCTATTGAAAGTTCCTCGTAGACGATGCCTCTAGAGTACTCTTCACAGTAATGCCTTTCTCGTGAGCTGCCTTTCTTTTAGACAACAGTTGGGCACGAAGGCATTTAAAGACGTTCTCAATTTGAGAATAAGCAACTTTTTTGTATTAGGCAACATGTTCAGTTACTCATAACCGCATGTTCCCTTCTTTGAATAATAAAATCAACACCATATACTGTCAGGACTTCTCCTTATATTAACTTTGGATTCACTTGGTTAAGATGTGGGTGGGCGTCTCTTTTCAGATAAAATGGCAGGGGTCAGGGATCTGTGGTTGCATTGGCACTTATGGTTCACGTTACCATCATAAATAATCGAATTCTAATACCCTTAGTCTATGAGTTAAAAGGGTCACGATAACCCTTTTTTTTAACAGGAACCGTTATGTGATATAATTCGGCAAGGCTTCCAGATGGACACCATTGAAAAACTCAAAGTACTGTCCGCGGACTCGCAATACGATCTGTCCTGCGCATGTGGTACGGCTCGTGGCGACCACAGAAAAAGAGGCGGGGATGGTAAATGGCTTTATCCTATCAGCCTTCCCCAGGGCGGCCATTCGGTGCTCCTTAAGACACTTCTTTCAAATGCCTGCGTGAACGATTGCAAATACTGTCCCCTCCGTACCGAAAGAAATATCAAGCGCTGCACACTGCAACCTGCAGAGGTGGCCCGCATATTTATGGAGTATTACACGAAAACAAAGGCGGTCTTCGGGCTCTTCCTGACTTCCGGGGTTGTCGTGAATGCAGACTACACAATGGAGAGGATTAATGCTGTTGCCCGGTATCTAAGACGAAGGCAGAACTTCAAGGGTTATATCCACCTGAAGATCCTTCCAGGCGCCTCCGATGCCTCAATTGAAGAAGCCCTCTCTCTTGCCAGCGCTGTCTCACTGAATATCGAGACTCCTGGGAAACGACATTTTGAAGCACTCTCGAATAAAAAAAATTATGAGTATGACATTCTCCAGCCAATCAAACTTATGGGCAAGCTTACTGGCAAGGGAATGAAGCACGAACGTGTTAAGTGCACCACGCAATTTATTGTGGGCGCCTCTGATGAAACGGATGGAGAAATTGTGCAGTCAATGTCCTCACTCTACAATGGACTCAATTTCAAGCGAATCTATTTTTCAGTGTATCAAAAAGGTCTTGGCAGTCCGGACATTCCCGGGGAAAGACAATTTCTCTCAAATCCGGAGGAAAGATTTATGCGGGAGCATCGTTTATACCAGGTTGATTTTCTGATGCGCCGATATGGCTTCAAGGGTGAAGATATCCCCTTGGACAACGGGGGAAACCTGAGACTTGATAAAGATCCTAAAGAGGTCTGGGCTGAGAGTCACCCCGAGTTTTTTCCCCTCATGATCAACAAGGCTGAGAAAGAAGCTCTACTGCGGGTTCCCGGTCTCGGACCGGATACGGTAAAGTGGGTCCTCAATACACGGAAGAAGAGTAAATTTCATTGCTTCGAGGAGTTGGGAGTAAAGGGAAGGAAACTGCAGAGGATGAGGAAGTATCTAGTCTTTGATTGATCGGGATAGGGGACGCCTAAAAGGCGTACCCCTCCCACACCACCCGGCATGCGGGTCCGCACCGGGCGGTTCGAAAAGGTGAGGTCACAGTCGAGGGGTAT
>JBKQMP010000135.1:0-18657 GCA_052146665.1 Dissulfurispiraceae bacterium | reverse complement strand
CAGTAAGGCTGAGGAGATTTATGCCGCCAGGACTCTTCTTGTCCTTAACCGTGTTAGTCTCTGCGTTAAACCCAATGCTCCTCTTGCCAATTCTTTGTTCAATTATTTTGTCAAGCCCAACAAATGCGCCTCCGCAGAGAAAGAGGATATTCGTAGTATCCAACTGAATATATTCCTGCTGGGGATGCTTTCTCCCTCCTTGGGGGGGAATGTTGGCTATGGTCCCCTCTATGATCTTCAAAAGTGCCTGTTGGACGCCCTCACCAGAAACGTCTCTCGTTATGGATGGGCTGTCGGCCTTTCTGCTAATCTTGTCAATCTCATCAATATAGATGATACCCATCTGCGCCTTTTCCACATCAAAGTCAGCTGCCTGCAATAATTTCAAGAGCACATTCTCAACATCCTCACCGACGTAACCAGCCTCCGTAAGGGTTGTAGCATCTGCAATAGTGAATGGCACGTCAAGAAATCTGGCAAGTGTTTGAGCAAAAAGTGTCTTACCAGTTCCAGTGGGTCCGATCAGCACAATGTTGCTCTTCTGTAACTCCACATCTGACTTTGACCCTCTGAAGATCCTCTTATAATGATTATGCACCGCCACAGAAAGAATCTTTTTTGCCCTTTCTTGTCCGACCACGTAATCATTAAGGAATACATGAATCTCCGCGGGCGTTGGTAATTTCCTTGCGAGGTCCTTCCCAACTATATAGATATCTTCTTCAATTATCTCATTGCATAGACCAACACATTCATCACATATATACACCATCGGTCCGGCAATCAATTTTTTCACCTCACTTTGTCCCTTTCCGCAGAAGGAGCACCTGAGCATACCGTTACTTGCCTTTTTCGCCATTTTTACCTCGCTTCGAGAAATCGCCCTCAGAATGATGACAGAGGCCTCCAAAATCAGAGAATGCCAGAAATTACCTGACTAGCCCCCGCATTGATTAGTCTTTCTTCTTTACTTCTTTTATGGTTGCGATCACATCATCAACAACGCCGTACTTTTTTGCCTCCTCACCAGACATAAAAAAATCCCTCTCTGTGTCGGCCTGAATTTTTTCATAAGTCTGCCCGGTATGTCGTGCCAAGATTCCATTCAAAGTCTCTTTCATCCTCAGAATCTCCCTAGCGTGTATCTCAACATCCGTAGCTTGACCATAGAATCCACCTATAGGCTGGTGCACCATGATGCGCGAATGGGGCAGAGCAAATCTTTTACCCTTCGTTCCTGCGCAGAGAAGTAAGGCGCCCATACTTGCTGCCTGACCAATACAATAAGCGGCAATGTCAGGTTTGACATACTGCATTGTGTCGTATATCGCAAGTCCAGATGAGACAACGCCGCCTGGCGAATTAATATAGATATGGATGTCTTTGTCCGGATCTTCAGTCTGCAAAAAGAGAAGCTGTGCAATAACAACATTTGCCACGTTATCGTCTATAGCACTGCCTATAAAAATGATCCTATCCTTGAGAAGCCGCGAATAAATGTCATACACCCTCTCAGTTCTTCCAGTCTGTTCTATTACAAAAGGAACGATGCTCATCCTTCTTCTCCTTTTTCTATGGTAGCCTTGCTTAAGAGAAAGGTTAATACTTTCTTATCAGAGAACGCATGTTTAAGGCGATAAAGTGAACCATCTCTGGCAATGTAGTATTTGACAATATCTTCAGGCGAGATATTTACCCGTTGCGCCATGGTTAAGATCTCTTGTTGCACCTCATCATCTGAAACCGTTATTCCCTCTTTTTCTCCTATGATCTCTAATAAGATGGAACGCCTCACATTCTTTTCAGCCTTTGGCCTTAATTCTGCCATTAACACGTCGTCAGCACGCTCGTCTTTCTTCGAAGCCCTTAGCTGGCCGATCATTTCCTCGATTTCTGTTGCCAGTAATGTTTCTGGGACTTCAAAGTCGTATCGTGCAACAAGCTTATCCAACAGTTCCATCTGGCTGCTACTGTCCGCATCCCTCTTTTTTGTGGCATAAACGCGCTCGCGTAATTTTTCTCTCAGGACTGCAAGATTTTCCAACCCGAGGTCCTTCGCAAAGTCATCATCGACCGATATTGCGTTGCGTCTTTTTATGTCACTTATTCTCACTTCGAATTTAGGTCTTTTACCAGCAAAAGGTGTTGATGAATCATCAGGGAAACTGGCCACTATTTCGACTTCTTGATCCTTTTCCCTCCCAATAAGGCCGTCGAAGAATTCCTGCGGGAACGGGCTGCTTCCTACTTTCAAAACAACATCTTTCGCCACAGTTCCATCATCTCTCACCGTATAATCAATAGTGATAAGGTCACCGGACTTAATGGCATCGTCGACTGATTCGTAGGTTGCCCTTTCTGCAGCGATGTTCTGCAGAAGCGCTTCTATTTCTCCGTCCTCCACCTTGACTGGACTTTCGTTGATCGTGAGCCCCTCATATGAGAGGTTTTCAATATTCGGCCTTGTCTCCACGGTGAAGGTTACGGACAGAGGGGTGTTGGGTTTAAAGTCAAATGATTGTTCTAGCACGGGTCGCGCTACCGGAGTGATTTGAGCCTCTTTTACGGCTTCCATGTAATGATCCGGAATGATCTTCTCGAGTACCTCAGACTCTATGTTCTTGCCAAACTTCCGTTCTATGAAGCTCATGGGTGCCTTGCCAGGTCGGAATCCCGGGATTCTTGACCTCTTCTGAGCATCTCTGAGGGCTCTTTGTATCTCCGATTCAATCGCCTCTGAGGGGATCTCTATTTTTAAACGTTTTTTTGTTGCGGAAACCTCTTCCAGTGCCTTTAGCAATTCGTCCTCCTATATGGCAGAATCAATTTTGTTATATTTAGTTCCGAACGCAATACCTCATTTTAATAGTTTAAGTCTAAACGTAATAAGGAGTCTTTGTCAATTCTAAGAACCTCCAACTAAATTATCCCCTGCAAGGGCCGGTGCCAAGCTGATTGTGTTGAGCGGTAAGATGCAAAAAGCGTTACAGCCTTTGAGCCATAACGCTTTCTCTTCCTGATTCAAAGCCAGTTTACTTACATTTTTTAGGATTCCCCGAACCCTTAGGAGGAGACGCTCAGGTTCGAACGCCAAGTCTGGGGAATATGATATATTGCAAGATGAACCAGACACCAATTATACCTGTGATAGTCAGTATGTCACTCATTCCTACTTGCCCTCTTTCTTGCTCTCTTTCGCACTTTCTTTTTCATCCGACTTAACTTTGACACCCTCATAGTCAATGAATTCTATAATAGCCATCTGAGCACGATCATTGACCCTCTGACGTGTCTTCAAAATCCTAAGGTATCCGCCATTTCTGTCCGCGAATCTCGGAGCCAACTCCGCGAAAAGCTTTGCCACCACTGCCCTGTTAGGGATATATGAGAGCACCATTCTTTTTGAATGCAAATCCCCCTGCTTTCCAAAGGTGACTAGCCTTTCCGCTATGGGCTTAATAGCCTTAGCCTTTGACACGGTTGTCTCAATCCTCTGGTGCTCGAACAGTGATGATATAAGACCCCGTAGTAATGCCTTCCGTTGATTTGTGGTCCTTCCAAATTGTCTTCCCCCAACTTTATGACGCATGTTTGCTCATCCCCCCTCGCTGAGTTACGACATTATCACCCTCTAATGCATCAGTGTCTATTCTCATCCCGAAATTCAGCCCCATGGAATTAAGTATCTCTTTTATTTCATTGAGTGACTTGCGGCCAAAGTTTTTTGTCCTGAGCATTTCGTGCTCCGTCTTCTGGACAAGGTCTGCAATGGTTTTTATGTTAGCATTCTTAAGACAGTTATAGGCCCTCACCGATAATTCGAGTTCATCAATATTCTTGAGAAGATTCTCATTCAACAGGGGGTTCGTCGACACCATTTGTGCAGAACCCGCCTGATCCAGACGCGTTTCCTCCTGCTCTACAAAGATAAACAGATCCAGATGGTCTATGAGTATTGATGCAGCGTCACTCACGGCCGATTCCGGTGTCGTACTCCCATCTGTCCAGATCTCCATAATAAGTCTATCATAATCTGTTGCCCTTCCCACCCTCGCCTTTTCAACCCAGAAATTGACCTTCTTAAGGGGACTAAATACCGAATCTATAGGTAGCACATCAATAGGCAATCCTTCTTCTTTATTAAGCTCCGATACAACATAACCTTTGCCTGTTTTTACATACATCTCCATTTCCAGTGTCGTCCCTTTGTCGACCGTCGCGATATATTGATCCTGGTTTAAGACTTCACTGGTAGCATCGCACCTTATATCCTCTCCTGTTACCTTTTTAGGTCCTTGGACTTTCACGGTAACTATCTTCTTACCTTCATCGTAAATCTTGAATCTCAGCTTCTTTATATTTAGAATAATGTCAACGACGTCTTCCTTCACGCCTTTTATGGCTGAAAATTCATGCATAATACCGGATATTCTCACGCCGGTAATTGCGGCGCCCTCTATAGAGGAAAGCAAAACTCTCCTTAAGGAATTCCCTATCGTCATTCCAAAACCCCGCTCAAGAGGTTCCACAACGAGCTTTCCATAAAAATCGGTCAGGGTCTCTTCCTCAAAGTGAATTTTTTTGGGTAATTGAAAACCCTTTTTGACAAGATCCATAATAAGGCCTCCTCTGCCTCAACTCTATTATTAAAGTGAAAAAAAGAGGCAAGAAGTAAAAAGTTTACACCGCTACTTCTTTATCGCCCCTGCTTTAATTTACTTAGAATAAAATTCCACGATGAGCTGTTCTTGAACCGGCAATGGTATCTCATCTCTTGACGGTATCCTGACAATTTTCCCTTTTAAGTTCTGCACGTCAACCTCTACCCACCCCGCAAATCCCCGGTGCTGAGCTATCGACAAATTCTCTGACAGCAACTGAATGCCCTTGCTTGATTCTTTGACCTCAATAAGATCACTCACTCTCACAAGGTATGAAGGGATGTTGTTTTTTCTTCCGTTGACAAGAAAGCTTCCATGTGTGATGAGCTGCCGCGCTTGCCTCATATTGAGAGCAAATCCCATCCTAAAAATAATGCTGTCCAGTCTTTTTTCAAGCAATTGGAGCAAATTTTCACCGGTTATGCCCTTCATCCTTGAGGCTTTTTCAAAATATGTTCTGAACTGATTCTCCGTCATCCCATACATTTTTCTGACTTTCTGTTTCTCTGCCAAATGCACTCCGTAATCAGAAAGCTTTCCCCTGTTCTGTCCGTGCTGTCCAGGCGGATATTTTCTCTTCTCAACCCCGCATTTATCCGTGTAGCATCTGGTTCCCTTTAAAAAGAGCTTCTCACCCGATCTCCTGCAAATCCTGCAAAGCGCACCTGTATATCTTGCCATTTTCAGACTCTCCTCCTCTTGGGCGGTCTACAGCCATTATGTGGCACCGGGGTGACATCTTTTATCAGGGTTATCTCAAGACCGGCAACCTGCAACGCCCGGATCGCAGTCTCTCTGCCTGCTCCAGGACCTTTTACATAAACCTCTACCTGCTTGAGACCCATTTCCATGGCTTTTTTCGCGGCTGTTTCTGATGCAATCTGGGCGGCAAAAGGAGTCCCTTTTCTCGAACCCTTGAATCCGAGACTCCCAGCGCTTGACCACGCGATCACATTGCCTACTGTGTCGGTTATCGTGATTATTGTATTGTTAAAAGTGGTCTGAATGTGGGCTGCACCATTGGATATCGACTTTTTAACTTTCTTCCCACTTCTCTTTTTCTGTGACATTCAGTACAATCCTCCTTCTTATTTTTTCTTGACCACAAGCTTTCTTGGTCCCTTTCGAGTCCTCGAATTTGTCCTGGTCCTCTGCCCCCTCGCGGGCAGATGGCTCACATGTCTGAGTCCCCTATAGCAACCGATCTCAATAAGCCTTTTTATGTTCGAGGATAATTCACGCCGAAGATCACCCTCAACCCTGTAATCCTTCTCAATTAGACCCCTTATCTTAACAATTTCATCATCCTTGAGGTCCTTGACCCTTGTGTGAGGACTTACATTTGTATCTTTTAGTATCTTATTGGATAATGATCTTCCTATGCCAAATATCCGGGTCAAGCCTATCTCCACCCGTTCATTTTTTGGCAGATCGACCCCTGCTATTCTAGCCATACTATGCTCCTTATGTTTAATATTTTCATTAGCGTTTTAGTACAGTTCATTCCAGTTCTTATCCTTGTCTTTGTTTATGCCTGGGATTCTCGCAAAGAACCCTGACGACACCTTTTCTCCTGACAATTTTACATTTGGAACATATTTGCTTTACAGAAGGCCGTACCTTCATAGTTATCCTCCTTACAGTGACAAATGCGACTGCACATGCAGACGAATCTCAGGACTTTCATCCGCGCACTTCTAGCCTCTCTCTTACTCTATTTAAATCTATAAGTTATTCGCCCCTTTGTCAGATCATACGGGGAGAGCTCAACGAGGACCTTATCTCCCGGCAGTATTTTGATGAAATGAAGCCGCATTTTTCCAGAGACATAGGCCAGTATGACCCGACTGTTCTCAAGCTCAACCCTGAACATAGCATTAGGCAGAGTTTCCACAATTGTTCCCTGCACTTCTATATTATCTTCTTTAGCCATATTAAACTAAGATTATACGTTTCACGCTAAGTTTTAGTCAAGATTTTCGGGCCATTTTCTGTTATGACAATCGTATGTTCAAAATGGGCAGACAAGCTTCCATCGGCCGTCACCGCTGTCCAGCCATCATCTAAAATTCTGACGTCCGGACCACCGGCATTGACCATAGGTTCAATCGCAAGGGCCATTCCTGCTCTCAATCTCGGCCCGTGTCCGGCCGTTCCGAAGTTTGGCACTTGTGGGTCTTCGTGAAGAGCACGGCCAATTCCATGGCCGACAAAGGCCCGCACTACAGAAAAACCTTTTTCCTCAACATATTCCTGTATTGAAGCGGAAATGTCAGAAACTCTATTCCCCGCGATCGCCTTTTCAATACCCAAATACAGTGATCCTTCAGTCACTTCAATTAGTTTAGCCGCAACAGGGCTGACCTCACCGACCTGAATGGTCACTGCACCGTCACCATAGAAACCGTCGAGCAAGACTCCCAGATCTATGCTGACTATATCTCCACTCCTAAGCCTCACCGCCCGCGAAGGTATTCCATGCACAACCTGCTGATTTATTGAAACACAGGCACTCGACGGATACCCTCTATATCCTTTGAATGCGGGAACCCCTTTCCTTTGTCTTATTTGCCTATCGGCATAACTCTCTATATCCGCGGTTGTTATTCCAGCCGCAACCACAGATTTAAGCGTTTCTATAACTTCCGCAACTATTTGGCATGCCGCGTGTATCTTATCAATTTCTGCCTGCGATTTAATAATTATCACTCGTAAATGTACTTAGCTTCTCCTGCTTTTTAGCCGTCCCTTTTTTAGAAATCCCTCGTACGATCTGGTTACCAAATGCGATTCAATCTGGGAAACGGTATCAAGGGCCACACCAACCGCGATCAAAAGAGATGTTCCGCCAAAGTAAAAAGGGACATTAAATCTCGTAATAAGGATTTCTGGTAATACGCACACTACGGCCAAGTATACCGCCCCGACAAAAGTGAGCCTCGTGAGAACTTTATAAATATAATCTGAGGTTTTTTGACCCGGTCTAATGCCCGGGATAAATCCCCCGTGTTTTTGAAGATTCTCGGCTATGTCCACTGGGTTAAAGATGACCGCAGTATAAAAATAACAGAAGAAGAAAATCAATCCGATATATAAGACTGCATGAGTCACAGTTCCGGGGGATAATTGTTTGGCTATGCCCTGTACCCAAGGTATGGCAATAAAGCCGGCTATCGTAGCGGGAAACATGATAATCGATGATGCAAATATCGGCGGAATGACCCCAGATGTGTTGATCTTTAAAGGCAAATGGGTGCTCTGGCCTCCGAATATTTTTTTCCCGATGACCCGTTTGGCGTACTGCACAGGTATTTTTCTCTGTCCCCGTTCCATAAAAATAATGCCTGCCACAACCCCGATCATCATAGCTATAAGAAAAGCAACAAAAAATATCGAAAGCTCCCCAGCCCTCACAAGATTCACGGTGCTCACAATGGCATTAGGGAATCGTGCGACGATTCCCGCGAAGATTATGAGTGATATGCCGTTACCAATCCCCCTCTCAGTAATCTGTTCCCCGAGCCACATTAAGAACGCGGTGCCTGAGGTAAGCGTGATCATAGTAAGTATCCTGAAGGACCATCCTGGATGCTGAATAAACTGTCCTCCGGACATACCCTCTAGCCCCATGGCTATTCCGAAGGACTGAATACCTGCGATAACAACCGTCGCGTATCTTGTATAACGCACAATCTTTTTCCTGCCACTCTCGCCTTCCTTTGCCAGTTTTCCCAAGGCAGGTATGACAACAGTCAATAGCTGAAATATAATGGAGGCGCTTATGTAGGGCATAATACCCAATGCGAAAATAGTAAGTCGCGACAGAGCCCCTCCTGAGAACATATCCATAAAGCCCATCATAGCGCCGCCTCTCTCCGTGAGAAATTTGCTAAGCGCTTCACCATTAATGCCAGGAGTGGGTATATGAGCTCCAATACGATAAACAGCCAGGAGACCCAGTGTGAAAAGAACCCTATTCTTAAGTTCAGGTATTTTGAATATGTTGCGAATGCTAGTGAGGACTCTCAACGCTGGAGAACCTCCGCCTTGCCACCAGCCGCGTTTATTTTTGACAGTGCAGCGGCACTAAAGGCGTGGGCTTTTATTGTGACTGGCTTATCTATGGTACCCTCTCCAAGTATTTTCAATCCGTCCTTGAAATCTTTAACGATCCTTTTCCGCATGAGCACTTCCGGAGTAATGAGATTAGTGTCACCCAGTTTCATCAGATCCCTCAGATTAAGAGTCGCGTATTCTTTTTTGAAAGGGCTGTTCTTGAACCCCCTCTTTGGCAGCCTTCTTTGAAGTGGGGTCTGGCCACCTTCAAATCCAGCTCCCTTCGTTCCTCCAGAGCGCGCCTTTTGCCCTTTATGCCCCTTCGTTGCGGTTCTGCCATGCCCGGAACCGGGACCTCTGCCAACTCTCTTAGGCTTCTTCGTACTACCTTGAGACGGTGCCAACGTGTGTATTTTCATCTCTGATCCCTACCTCCTATTCAACCACTTCCAAAACCACAGAGTCTTCCTCTGATTTTCCCCTCAATTTTAGCACGGCTTCAGGATCCTTTAGGTTGCTGAGCCCATGCAGGGTAGCCTTTGCTGTATTGAATGGATTATGACCGCCCAGAGTCTTGGCCACGATGTCTTGAATTCCCGCAACTTCAAATACTGCGCGAGCCGCTCCGCCGGCGATTATGCCGGTACCTTTCCGAGCTGGATTTATAACAACGCTATTTGAACCATATCTTCCGATGATTCTATGAGGTACTGAGCCATCCTTGATGGGAAATTTCACTAGACGCTTTTTGGCCTGCTCCACGGCTTTTTTTATCGCTTCAGGAACTTCCGCCGCCTTTCCCTTTCCGATACCCACAGTGCCGCTCTCATCTCCCACCACCACAAGGGCGCTGAAAGAGAACCTCCTCCCCCCCTTTACGACCTTAGTCACTCTGTTTATATAGACTACTTTATCCTTTAAATTAAGTTCTTCCGGGTCGATCCTCTCAGTCTTCACCATGCCTCCTTAACACATCAAAATTCCAAGCCAGCTTCTCTCGCCCCATCAGCGAGGGCCTTTACACAGCCATGATATTTATACCCACCCCTGTCAAACACAACTTTCTTAATTCCTGCCGTCACTGCCTTTGATGTCAGCAACTGACCAACCCTTTTCGCCATGTCCACATTGCCCCCATGTTTCTGAACCGGCTTCATCTCCTCCTCAAGGGTGGATGCCGAAACAAGCGTATGGCCTTTGGTATCGTCAATGATTTGTGCATATATATTATTCAGACTTCTGTAGACACTGAGCCGCGGCTTTTCAGGGGTGCCAAACACCTTCTTTCTTATTCGGACATGTCTTCTGCCCCTGGAAATTTTCTTACTCTTCACAGCTATCCTCCTCTACTTCTTCCCTGTTTTACCGGCTTTTAACTTGAGCCTCTCTCCAGAATATCGAATACCCTTGCCCTTGTACGCATCAGGGGGCCTTAACTCCTTGATATTAGCCGCCACCTGACCCAGAAGCTGCTTGTCGAATGCGGCCAGGGTGATGGTTGTCTGCTTTTCGTCAACTACCGCAGTCACACCATTGGGAAGCGCATACTCTTTCGGGTAAGAGTACCCTAAAGTGAATACAAGCTTATTCTCCTTTACCTGCGCCCTGTATCCAACGCCCTTCATTTCCAAAATACGCTTATATCCCTCGGACACACCCGTTACCATATTAGACACCACACTACGAACAAGTCCGTGAAGCGCCCTATGTACTTTGCTTTCAGACTCTCTTCCAATAACGATCCTGCCGTCACCGACGAGAATATTTATACCTCCAGGGACAATAAAGGTGAGTTCGCCTTTTTGACCCTTTACGCTGACAGTAGTGTCCTTTACGTCTATTCTTACACCTGCTGGCACTACTATAGGTTTCTTACCAATTCTTGACATTTAAAGCTCCTTACCACACATGGCATATCACTTCTCCGCCAACACCGTCACGGCGGCACTCCTTATCGGTCAAAATACCTTTTGATGTCGTGACAATCGCCACTCCCACACCACCCATTGCCTTTGGCACCTCGCCTTTCCCTACGTAAACCCTCCGGCCAGGCTTGCTGATCCTTTTAAGCCCTGTGATCATTGGCTCGTTCTCCGTATATTTCAGGGTTATTCTCAATATACCCTGCTTTTTATCTTTTATGATCTTGTAGGACTTGATAAAACCTTCTTCTTTCAAAATCTTGGCGAGCTCGACCTTCATTTTAGAGGCAGGTATATCCACTTTCTCAGTCCTTATGAGCACTGCATTCCTTATTCTCGTCAGCATATCCGCAATAGGGTCAGTCAGCATTCTCGCACCTCTACCAGCTAGATTTTGTCACACCGGGAATCTGTCCTCGGAGTGAAAGGGTTCTGAAACAGATCCTGCAAATGCCAAACTTCCTCATATAAGCCCGGGGTCTGCCGCACACTTTGCATCTGTTATGCGCCCTCACCTTAAATTTTGGCGTCCTCTTGGACTTCTCAATCATACAAGTCTTTGCCACATACTCCTCCTTACCTTCTAAATGGCATGCCCATCTGTCTTAGCAATGCTTTGCATTCTTCGTCGGTATTTGCTGTTGTGCATATATTGATGTCCAGACCATGAACCATTTCGACTTTATCATAATCTATCTCAGGAAAAATATATTGCTCCTTCAACCCAAAAGAATAATTACCTCTCCCATCGAAAGACTTCGCGGAAAGGCCTCTGAAATCCCTTATCCTGGGAAGTGCCACGCTTATCAGCCTGTCGAGAAACTCATACATCCGGACCCCCCTCAGGGTCACCTTACAACCTAAGGGTACTCCCTCTTTAAGCTTAAAGCCCGCTATAGCCTTCCTTGACTTTGTAGTAAGCGGCTTCTGACCAGTAATGGCCGCCAGCTCACGTTCCGCCGCATCAAGGAGTTTTATGTTCTGTGTCGCCTCTCCCAAAGTCACATGAACAACGACCTTTACGACCCGTGGAACCTGCATTATGCTCCGGTATACAAACTCTGTCATCATTGACGGTACAATTTCTTTTATATATCGTTCTTTGAGTCGAGGTATCATTATTAATCTATTACCTCCTTACACTTCTTACATGTCCTCAGCTTTCCCCCATCATCTAGAACAGTATTAGCGATTCTTGTTGGCTTATTGCATTTCGGGCACATTAACATGACATTCGACAAGTGGAATGGGGCCTCTCTTTCGATTATCCCGCCCTGTGTATATTTCTTATTCGGCTTCATATGCCTTTTAACAATATTTATGCCCTCTATGATAATCTTCCCCTCTAAGGGCTTGACGGAAAGAACCCTGCCACTCTTGCCTTTAAATTTTCCCGTCAGGACAATCGCTGTATCACCTTTTTTTACCCTCAACCCCATATATCCTCCACCTATAAGTAGATGAGCAAAGAAGCTATTCTGAACTTACGCGCTCATTATCTTAATTGCATACTCACAGAACTTCAGGCGCAAGAGAGATTATCTTCACAAATTCCTTCCATCGCAACTCTCTCGCAACCGGCCCAAATATTCTCGTTCCAATAGGCTCCATCTGGGCATTAATAAGGACAACCGCATTCTGGTCAAAACGAATATATGATCCATCCGGCCTCTTTGTCCCCTTTTTGGTCCTCACAACTACGGCTTTTTGCACTGTTCCCTTCTTGACATTGCCTTCAGGGATAGCCTCCTTGACACTCACGACAATGATATCACCGAGTCGAGCATATCTTCTGTTCGAACCGCCGAGCACTCTCACACACTGTACCTTTTTAGCTCCCGAATTGTCGGCTACCTCAAGAATACTCATCGTCTGTATCATAACTATTTATCCCCGTCTTTAATGATTTTCAGCACCTGCCACCTTTTATCCTTGCTTAATGGCCTGCTTTCAACTATCTGCACCCTGTCACCGATATTGCAGATATTGCCTTCGTCATGGGCCTTAAATTTCGTAACTTTTCTGATAGTCTTACCGTAGAGCGCGTGCTGAAGCGTTCTCGTCACCGCAACCACAACTGTCTTGTCCATCTTATTACTAAGCACTTTACCTGTATATACTTTCTTAGGCATTCTTGTTACCCCTCTCGCGGGTCTCCATGGAAGCCCCTTTTTCTTTCTCGGTCCTTATTGTAAGCAGCCTTGCTATATCCTTTCTGACAGCCCTCACTCTCATGTTATTTTCGAGTTCTCCCTTTGATAGTTGAAACCTGAGGTTGAACAGTTCCCTTCTCAAATCCGTCTCTTTTTGCCCTAGCTCCTCGATGGACAAGCCTCTGAGTTCTCCAAGGTTCATGATAAAACCTCCCCGCGCTTAACAAATTTTACAGCGACTGGAAGCTTCCGGGAAGCGCGGACAAATGCCTCTTTGGCAATTTCCTCACTGATTCCTGATACTTCATATATTATCCTGCCTGGTTTCACAACAGCCACCCAGAATTCAGGATTCCCCTTTCCCTTCCCCATTCTCGTTTCAGCGGGCTTGCGCGTGATTGGCTTATCAGGAAAAATTCGTATCCACAATTTGCAGCCCTTCTTCGCTTGCCTCGTGATGGCAACGCGCGCAGCCTCGATCTGTCTACTTGTTATCCAGCCTGGTTCCAAAGCCTTTAAGCCAAACTCGCCAAATGAAACCTCAGAACCCCGTTCCGCTTTGCCACACATCCGGCCTTTTTGCATCTTCCTATATCGAACTTTTTTCGGTGCTAGCATGTCTCGCTCCTCTTAAAAAGTACCCTTTCCTGGCAGAATATCTCCGTGATACATCCAAACCTTCACACCAATTATTCCATATGTTGTCTTTGCGTTCGAAAACCCATAATCCACATCAGCCCTGAATGTGCTCAGAGGCACTCTTCCTTCCCTATACCACTCTGATCTTGCGATCTCCGCGCCTGCCAACCTACCGGAACATTGAACCTTGACCCCAAGTGCTCCAAACCTCATTGAAGATGACACCGCACGTTTAAGCGCTCGTCTGAACGCTACCCTCTTTTCGAGCTGCAACGCGATGTTCTCGGCAACAAGCTGCGCATCCAACTCCGGTTTCCTGACTTCTTTTATGTCAATTGATACCTGTTTTCCCGTTACCTGCTCTATCTCCTTCTTGAGCTTTTCGACCTCTGCACCTTTTTTCCCGATAATTATCCCTGGTCTTGCCGAGTGGATGATCACTTTCAGCTTCTGACCTGGTTTCTCTATCTCTATCCTCGAGACCCCTGCATGGAAGAGTTTCTCTTTGATAAGCTTACGCACACTCAAATCCTCTAAGAGTTGAGCGGAGTACCCCTTCTTCAAAAACCATCTTGAGTCCCATGTCCTGGTGATTCCGATTCTGTTGCCAATAGGATTAGTCTTCTGCCCCAAATTAACACCCCCACCTGTATTCCATATTATTATTCCTCCGAAAGGATAATTGTTATGTGACTGCTTCTCTTCCTTATTACATTGGCCCGACCCATGGAACGAGGCTCCATACGTTTCATTACAGGACCTTGGTCAACAACAGCGGTTTTTATCTTGAGTTTATCAATGTCAACATGGCTTCCCCTCTGTTCAGCGTTAGCCATTGCTGATTTCAATACTTTATGCACAAAATGGGCCCCCCTATACGGCATGAATTGAAGAGAGATAAGGGCATCCGATGCCCTCTTGCCCCTTATAAGGTCAATAACCCTTCTCGCCTTTCTCGGCGTAATTTTCGCAAATCTTAAAATTGCCTTTGATTCCATAACACTATCCCTTCACCGATGTCGTCTTTGCTGAACCCGAATGGCCCCTGAATGTTCTGGTCGGCGCAAACTCGCCAAGTTTGTGCCCCACCATATTCTCGGTCACGTAAATGGGAATAAACTTTCTCCCATTATGGATAGCAAAGGTTAGACCTATGAACTCGGGGGTTATCGTTGAACGTCTGGACCACGTTTTAATCATCTTCTTATCGCCCGTCTCTATCACTGCCTCAACTTTCTTCATGAGCTTTGGGTCCACAAAAGGCCCTTTCTTAAGGGATCTTGGCACTTAGGTCCTCCTCTTTATGATCAAAGATATTGTCATTGCTACCAGTCAACCTTTAATCATCAATTACTTTCGTCTCTTTACAATGAACTGATCGGTCCTTTGATTCCGTCTCGTCTTTACGCCCTCAGGTTTGCCCCAAGGCGAACAAGCCGGTCTTCCACCAGAGGCCTTCCCCTCACCGCCACCTAATGGATGATCAATAGGGTTCATGGCCACTCCTCTGACATGTGGTTTTTTCCCCACATATCTCATTCTGCCAGCCTTGCCGTAAGACACATTCTCATGCTCACTATTTCCAACCTGTCCTATTACCGCCATGCAGGAACTCATGACGATCCTTGCCTCGCCCGATGGCATCTTTAACTGCGCATATTTGCCTTCCTTAGCGACGAGCTGGGCAGAAGAACCTGCGCTTCTGACAAGCTTTGCCCCTTCACCGGGCTTTAATTCAACATTGTGAATTAACGTCCCAAGAGGGATTTCTTTGAGCGGCAGGGCGTTTCCCGGTTTGATTTCCGCGTTGAGACCCGACATTACCACATCACCAATACTGACACCGGTCGGTGCAATAATGTATCTATATTCCCCATCCGCATATTTCAGCAAGGCTATCCTCGCCGACCTGTTTGGATCGTATTCGATTGTTGCCACGGTTGCCGGAATCCCGATCTTATTGCGCTTAAAATCTATGATTCTGTAACGATGTTTGTTGCCACCGCCACGATGCCATACCGTCACCGTTCCCTCATTATTCCTACCGCCGGTTTTTTTCAACGGCACTGTGAGGGCCTTACGTGGGGCATCAGTCGTTATGTCCTTATAATCCGAAGAGGTCTGGAATCTTCTACCTGGCGATGTTGGCTTATACTTTCTTATTCCCATTTATATCCCCTCAATAAAATCGAGCTTTTCACCCTTCTTTAAAGTTATTATTGCCTTTTTCCTATCCGGTCTCCGGCCCACAGATTTGCCGTGTCTTTTCATCTTGCCCTTGACTCTAATAGTAGCGACTTTTTCAACTTTGACTTTAAAAATCTCCTCCATCGCCTTTTTTATCTCATGCCTATTGGCCTCAGTACTAACCTGAACAAGAATTTTGTTTTCTCTCTCCTTTAAATCCATGCCCTTTTCGGTAAAGAGAGGCCGTTTTATCACTTCATAGATTATCTTCACGGGCGCACCTCCCCACTGCTCTGTAGTCGCGTGATAGCTTCAGCAGTAAAAAGCACGGCATCATACAACGCTATGGAGTAGGCGTTTAAATCTGCAAATGACATAACATCCGTTCTCGGAATATTTCTCGCCGACAGAACAATGTTATGATTCTGTTCCGGCAACACAATGAGTACCGACTTACCCGATAAGCCCAGATTCTTCAGGATATTCACCATTTCCTTGGTTTTTTTCGTCTCCTCCGGAATACTGTCGAGCACCAGAATCTGATTATCAGAGAATTTCATAGTTAATGCCTTATGCAGAGCCACTCTCCTCATTGTGTGGGGCAATTTAACAGAGTAGTCTCTAGGCTGTGGGCCAAATATGATGCCGCCACCTCTCCACAGCGGAGATCTATTGCTGCCGGACCTTGCTCGTCCTGTGCCTTTTTGCTTCCATGGCTTCCTGCCGCCGCCCCTGACCATGCCCTTCGTCTTGGTCGAGTGAGTCCCCTGTCTCTGGTTCGCCAAATAGCTCACCACTGCGGTATGGACCACAGACTCAGAAGAAGAACTCCCAAATATTGATTCGGACAGGCCCATCTTGCCTTTCTCATTATTGTTGATATCCCTTATCCCAATCTCAAACATACTATTTTTCCTTCCGTATCTCAATTATTGAATTTGTGGCCCCTGGGATTGCGCCTCGTATAAGGATGACATTCTGATCAGGCCTCACATCAACAATCTTCAGATTCTGTACCGTCACCCTCTCGCCGCCCATATGACCTGCCATTTTCTGCCCCCTCCACACCCTTGAAGGATACGAACTGGCACCAATTGAGCCTGGTGCCCTGTTGAACATTGACCCATGGGTATCCGGGCCACCTTTAAAATTATGCCTCTTCATGACGCCCTGAAATCCTTTGCCCTTTGAGGTGCCGGAAACGGACACTGTATCGCCTTTGCTGAAGAGGTCAGCCTTGATTAGATCCCCAACCTTCAAACCGCTCATACGGAACTCACGCATCACTTTAAATGCGGCTGTCCCGGCCTTCTTAAAAACTCCAGCCATCGGTTTCGAAAGGGTTTTTGCCTTCCTTGCTTCGACATATCCGACCTTGACACACTCATAGCCGTCTGCCTGAGCTGTTTTAACCTGGACTACACAGCATGGCCCTGCCTCCACCACAGTGACCGGCACCAACTTACCGTCTCCGGTGAAGATCTGTGTCATGCCAAGCTTTTTCGCCAAAATACATGTCATAGCTTTATCTCCACATCAACCCCCGATGCCAATTCTAATTTCATCAGCGCATCAACCGTATCTGGTGTGGGGTCATAAATATCTATGAGCCTCTTATGGGTTCGTATTTCAAACTGCTCTCTCGACTTTTTATCCGCATGTACGGATCTCAGGACAGTGTACTTATTTATCTTCGTCGGCAGCGGCACAGGTCCCGAAATCCTAGCACCTGTCCTTTGAGCAGTATCAACTATTTCCTTGACAGACTGGTCAAGCAATCTATGATCGTAAGCTTCCAATTTTATCCTAATTTTCTGGTTCACAGTTCTACTCCAGCACCTCGGTAACGACGCCTGCGCCTACTGTCCTACCGCCTTCCCGTATCGCAAACCTCAATTCCTTCTCCATCGCTATCGGCCCTATCAGCTCCACTGATATGCTTATATTATCTCCAGGCATTATCATCTCCGTACCCTCCGGTAAGTTCAATACTCCCGTCACATCTGTCGTCCTGAAATAAAACTGCGGCCGATACCCGTTGAAAAACGGTGTGTGCCTGCCCCCTTCCTCTTTCGTTAGTATGTATACCTCTGCCTTGAACTTCGTGTGCGGCGTGATGCTGCCAGGCTTCGCTAACACCATCCCCCTCTCTACCTCTTCCTTCCCTATCCCCCTCAATAACACCCCTATGTTGTCTCCTGCCCTGCCCTCATCCAATAGCTTCCTGAACATCTCTACCCCAGTCGCTACCGTCTTCCTCGTCTCCCTAAACCCTACTATCTCTACTTCCTCCCCTACCTTCACTATCCCCCTCTCTACCCTTCCCGTCACTACCGTCCCACGCCCCGATATCGTAAACACATCCTCTACAGGCATCAAAAACGGCTTGTCTATCGGCCGATCAGGCGTCGGTACATAACTGTCTACCGCTGCCATCAGCTCCTGCACGCACTTGAACTCCTCCGCATCGAAATTAGTACTGTTACTCTCCATCGCCTTCAATGCACTGCCTCGTACCACCGGTATGTCATTGCCAGGAAACCCATACTTGATCAATAACTCCCTTACCTCAAGCTCCACTAAATCCAATAGCTCAGGATCATCTACCATGTCCACCTTGTTCATAAATACCACAATGTACGGTACCCCTACCTGCCTCGCCAACAATATGTGCTCCCTCGTCTGTGGCATCGGCCCATCCGCCGCACTCACTACAAGTATCGCCCCGTCCATCTGTGCCGCCCCGGTTATCATGTTCTTTACATAGTCTGCATGCCCAGGACAGTCTACATGCGCATAGTGCCTATTGACCGTCTCATACTCTACATGCGCCGTCGCTATCGTGATCCCCCTCGCCTTCTCCTCAGGCGCGTTATCTATCTGGTCATATGCCTTGTATTGCGCCAAGCCCTTTATCGCTAGTACCTTCGTTATCGCTGCCGTCAGCGTCGTCTTCCCATGATCCACATGCCCTATCGTCCCTACATTCACATGCGGCTTTACCCTCTCAAATTTTGCCTTGGCCATATTGCCTCCTTA
>JBKQMP010000134.1:0-4746 GCA_052146665.1 Dissulfurispiraceae bacterium | reverse complement strand
TTCCACTGCTGAAATCTACCAAAAGTTAGTAGGTGGCGGTTTCCTTTCAAGCAGTCAAACCTTAAAGCGTGATGTTGCAACAAAGTTGAGTGCTTTAAAAAAGCATGGCATTCTGGAAAGCAACATAGAAAACGGCATTAGTCGTTTTTCTCTGGTATCCGAAATTCCAATGCGAAGAAGGAGGAGGGCACCACAACCATGAGAAGAGTCTATAGCCTATTCTATCCACTGTCACCGATAGGATGGGCTGTAACGAGAAGACCCTAAGTATGCCATCTTTAGCGAGACAATATACTTAGGGTCGTGGTGACTACCTGATGGGGCGGGAATGGTTCCCTGGCGGCCCTTACAACCAGTCCAGGCGGGGTTCGAATCCCCGGCGCTCCACCTTTTAATTAATAGCACAGTTTAATCATCGTGTCAAGTAGGAGTTGAAAATGAATATTTTAAAGGCAGAAAAACAGGAAATGGCGATAGCAGCACTTGTTGAGGGAACGTCTATACGGTCTGTAGAACGTATGACGGGTATTCACCGAGATACTATCATGCGCCTAATGGTTCGTGTCGGTCAGAACTGCGAAAGGCTTTTAGATAAGCATATGAATCATTTAAGCTGTAAGAATATTGAAGTTGACGAAATATGGTGCTATGTTGGCAAGAAGCAACGCCACCTCCAGCGTACAGACAACGCCTTTGAATTAGGCGATCAGTGGGTCTTTGTGGCTCTTGATGCAGATAGCAAACTAATTCCCTCTTATATAGTCGGGAAGCGCACCGTGGACAACGCAGAAGCCTTTATGAAGGATTTAGCAGGGCGGCTTGATAATAGGGTGCAATTAAGCAGTGATGCCCTTTCAGCGTATGTTGACGCAGTTGAAGAGGCATTTGGAATGAATATAGATTATGGACAAATTGTAAAAGCCTATGAAGCTGAGCCATTGGGGCCTGGTAGGTATTCACCCCCACAGGTTGTTGGAGCGGAGAAGATCATAGTTTCTGGTATGCCAGATAAATTAAAAATTTCTACTTCATATGTTGAAAGGCAGAATTTAACTATTCGTATGCAGATGAGGCGGTTCACCCGTTTAACGAATGCCTTCAGTAAGAAACTGGACAATCTCAAAGCCGCCGTTGCTCTGCATTTTGCTCATTATAACTTTGTGCGGATTCATAGTAGTCTGCGGGTTACTCCGGCTATGGAAGCAGGCGTGACAGATCATCTCTGGACGATCAGGGATTTAATGTAATCCAAGGCATTTCACTTTTATATTGACAAAAAGATTCTTCCCTGTACCATAATAAGGTAGTGGTTCAAATTGAAAATTGCCACTATCTTTTTAACAGAAGACTGGGGGAATAGATGGAGACAGGAGTATGTTCGCCTACTGAAAAGACCAAAATAATAAAGCAAGATCCAGAAACTAGGATAGTTAATGTTATTTCAGAAGAAATAGTTAGAAAAATTCTCCATGTAATTGCTTGCTTTAAGGAAGAAATAAGACCAATCTCTAAAGTCAAAAAAATAGCTTATTTCCCTAAGGGAACCTTATTAACCTTTTGGACGTTTGCTGACACTGATGATGAAAAGGTTCTTCGTCAAATTTATAAAGCAGAACAAAAAACAAGAGATATGTTTTCAGACTTTCTTTTTGATTTCACCGTCATTTTCAATTGCAAAGAAGAAGCACCTGTGAATTTTATAACTGATTATCTCAGATAATCGCATGCCGACTTTAAAGCAACACCTTTCAAAGTCTGACCATAATGAAAACTTTTTTAATGATGTAAGTGATTCTTACCAAGATTGGGCACTCACTGGTCTTTTTTATTCCGCTCTTCACCTTGTTGACGCTTTTCTCTGTTCAAAGCATATTTCTGTTGAAAATCATTTAACTCGTATGGATTATATGAATAGGATTAAGGAGCTTAGACCTTTATATGCAGATTATCGCATATTGTATGATTATAGCGTCAATGCTAGGTATAAGATGTATAGTTTCAGTATAAAGAATATTACTGATACTTATAAAAATATTTTCCAGCCTTTTAAAAAAGCGATCTCAAAACATCTGCCGTAACGATTTATTCAAATTAGGACACTACCAAGTTTTATTTATATTATCCTTCCATTGCCTTCTCTCAATATATTCCACAGCGCATCTGCACTGGTTATTATATGATAATTCCCATGACGTAGTTCTATCTCTCTCTGAAAGTCCTGTTGATACTCAGATTGTTTCCCTGTAGGTGTTTTTATCTCGCAAAAATGGACATTACCATCTCTATCTATCGCTATTAAATCTGATATTCCTCGATGACAACCTAGCCCTTGCTGTATGCGAATTACATACCAGCCATAGGATTGCAGTAAATGTTTGACTTGATTAAGGATTCCTGACTCTGGGAGTTTTAGGCTTTGATGGTTTATCTCCACATCTTTGATCATTTAGAATCCTCCATGCTGTTGCTGCCACAATAGGAACTTGTCCATTTCCAATGGCTTTAATGCGGTCATTCCAATTGGCCACCCCATTAACCACTCTGTCCAATCGGGATTCAATCTCAGTCCTGTCTGCTGGATCATATTTCCACCAACTCTGTCTGGTAATCTGTCTCTCTTTATACTTTGTCCTCTCGTATCTCTTGCATTGGGGGTTGGATAATTCCTGGCTGCTGCCGTTAAATTCATTTCTCCGCGGCCCGTCTTTTTTCTGCAATTCAATATTGTCTCCAACGATTCTGTTGATTGTAATGCTCTGGGAGTCGGCCAAGTAATTACTTGTTCCTGCAATGTTCCAGGACAATATTGACGGCCTATTGATTTTCTGTATGCCGTCCTTTTGTCTATTCGGTTCTCTGATAGCCCCATTTGTATTGTCGATGGGGTAAGCCAGTATCCACAATCTTTTTCTTCGATGAGAAGCCCCACAATCGTCTGCTCCCAACACACACCATTTCGCATCATACCTTGCCTCGGCCAAGTCTCCAAATATTCGCTGAATGTATTTGTGAGCAAGCAGACCTGGGACATTCTCCAAGAATGCGTATTGAGGTCGTATCTCACGAATGAGTCTGATAGTTTCAGGCCACATATTTCGTTCATCCGATTCCCCCCTGCGCTTCCCTGCCACGGAAAATGGTTGACAAGGGAATCCTGCACACACGATATCGACAAGTCCTCTCCAAGGTTTTCCGTCAAAGGTTCTAACGTCATCCCAGATTGGGAATTTTGGCAAGATTCCATCTCTTTGCCTTTGCAATAAGACTTTTCTGCAGTAAGGTTCAATTTCAACAGCACAGACTGTGGTATGTCCGAGAAGGATTCCGCCAAGTATTCCTCCTCCTGCTCCAGCAAATAGGTGTAGCTCATTCATTTTTCTCCTTTATATCATTTCCCTTAATCTTACAGAGCATTCCGTTTTTCTAACTTCGGCGCCCCTCTCGCCGCCCTTGCCCGGTACTTCTTACCCCGAATAGCTCTACATTCCTTACAGATAGAATCAATTAATTGATCTGACCGGATAGGGAAGTCTTTATCTGGTTTAGATTCATTGCATTTGTGACAGATCATAGCTCATAGCCATACTCTTCATTTTTACCACTTTTATCGGTATATATAACTAAATTTACATATTCTCCTTCTCGTAAAATAGATTGCTTAATATATACCATTTCATGCCATAAGTCAGCTAGAATTTTATAATCTTTCTCTATTGACCTCATTCTATCCCTCCTTCATTGCTATGTCTTTGACAAGTTTCTCAAGCTCGGTAAGTTTATCAAATATCTCAACAAATGCCTCGTTTGTCCTTCTATCTTTTTCTTCAAGTTGCAAGAGACGTTCTTGAGTGTTTAATAGGCTTTTTCTTTTTTTGATTTCTTCAGTTGTCATTTTAATCCTCCTTTGGATTTTGCCAAAAATATTGATCTTTAGCTGGTATTAGTTTATATCCTTTTACTAAGCTAAATTGCCGCCACTTCCCATTTGGATTGTCTTCCTCATCCTTCCATGCTTTTGCTTTGACTATTCTTAATGTGTTGTATGGCCTTCCTCCTGCCAAATTTAAATAAAGTCTAGGCTTCTCTAGACCCATTGTACCACCTCTGCCAAACTCCTTTTTAGAGTCCTTCTGTATAGCAACAAAACAGATGCCATCATTGAGTCTTTCAAAAATGTCCTTCAGATACCCTGCAATACGATAGAATTCATCTGTCATTTCTAGGTAGTCAATGATATTGATTTCGTCAGGCTTAATAACATCTACAAAATTATCTGTCCTTTTCTGAAAACTTATATTCCTCCATGTATGTAATGGTATCTCAAATTTCTCAAACCGAGCTTTCAATTCCTGACCTTCCATTTCCGAGGAAAAGTAATTAACCTTACTCCTTTCATAGTTAAGCAATGCAAAGTTCAATAGATAAGCCGTCTTGCCAGCGTTTTGATCTCCTGCTATTATTTGAATGTTCTTTTTATAAGTTAATGCAAGCTCTTCTATTCCTAATGGGTATTTAATAGGTAAAGGTGTGGTATCAGCATTCCACCATTCTATCTCTTCGCTCTCCCCCTCAATCCTTGTATACCAACCATCCTTGTTGCCAAACTTCTTTATCTTATTTGAAATCTTTAATCTATGTATTACTTGATAAATAGCGTTTTTGTAAGACTTTGTAAGACCTGTAAGGGTTTGTAAGGATTTATCTATATAAGAAGTGGAAAAGGCTCCATCTGTCATATCTATAAGG
>JBKQMP010000133.1:0-26312 GCA_052146665.1 Dissulfurispiraceae bacterium | reverse complement strand
TTCGAAGGATGTCCCGGATCTAAAATGGCTTATTTCCAAGAAAAAGAAGCGCAGGATAATGCTCCTGCCGCAAAGGTAAAATCTCAGCTCAGACAGTGGCCCGTGCAGTTGCACCTGGTGTCGCCGTTGGCTCCTTATTATCAAGGTTCTGATGTGCTTTTGTCAGCTGATTGCGTAGCCTACGCGCTTGGGAATTTCCACAGCGATTACCTGAAAGGCAAATCGCTGGCTATTGCCTGTCCCAAGCTGGATGTCGAACAGGCTATTTATGTTGACAAAATAAGGAGCCTGATCGACGATGCGAAGATCAATACTCTTACTGTAATGATAATGCAGGTGCCATGCTGTTCGGGGTTATTGCAGATCGCGGAGCAAGCTGCGCAAAAGGCCAACAGAAAGGTTCCCATTAAGTATTTGGTGGTAGGTATTCAAGGAGAGATATTGCAGGAGGCATGGGTTTAGGGCAGGGAATATTAACAATCAGCCGTTATTATGGCTGTCATATTAACGCCTTCAGGGTCTTCATATCCCATCATACTTGTATCGAACAATGGCTGTTAAAGTGAATTGTCCGTTACGAGTTCAAACCGCATACTGTCTGACAAGGAGGATGCGATCTGGAAAAGATTGTTGATCTAGAGGTATAGCGGCTGCTCGACGGATTCAAACTTGCTAACAGGAAAGGAGGAACTATGACGCTGTCTCAAGGGAAGGCAATTTTTATTTGGGGCACAGCGATTTCAGCTGTGATTTTCCTTGTTCTCACCTACGACTCTTTGGTACAGATGCCGAAAAGAACGCTGGAAGCAAACCTGGATGCCCACGTTGCTGCGGGCAAGTGGATATGGCAGAAGCATAATTGTAACGACTGTCATACGATTCTGGGGATCGGGGGATACTATGCCCCGGATGTGACAAAGGTCATGAGTTACCGGGACAGGGAGTGGGTGACAAGGTTTCTGAAGGACCCGGAAAAAGTCTGGCCTAATCCGAGGAAAATGCCAAATCTGCATCTGCAGGACCAGGAAGTGGCTGACCTGGTGGCCTTCCTCACCTGGGTGAACAACATCGATACGAACAACTGGCCTCCCAAGCCTATGGTCGCAACCGCAGTAACCTCCATAGGCCCGGGCGAAGCAGTCTACAAGGCACAGGGGTGTTCCGCCTGCCATACGGTCGCCGGTGTTGGCGGCAAGGTCGGGCCTGATCTCTCAAAGGTCGGCGGCAAGAGGGACGAAGCCTGGATCGAGGCTCAGATCGGAGACCCGAAGTCGCACAATCCACAGTCCATCATGCCAGGCTTTTCTAAACTTTCTACAAAAGACCTTGACGACCTTGCGAACTATCTCGCCGGGCTGCGATAAGGAGGCACAGATGAAATACGAATCACAGAAAATCGCTTTAAACTACTTTATTGTCGCTGCTCTGCTCTTCGGGCTCCAGATCGTCTTCGGCCTGATCTTGGGGGCCAAGTATGTGTGGGATTTTGACCCGCTTCTGAATATCTTACCCTTCAACACCGTGCGGGCGATCCATATAAACCTTCTTGTTGTCTGGCTCCTCTTCGGCTTCATGGGCGGGACGTATTACGTCGTCCCGGAAGAGGCGCAGACCGATATCTATAGCAAAAAACTTGCGAATTTCCAGCTCATTCTCTTCGCGGTTATCGGTGTTACGGCCATCGCGGGCTATATCTTAGGTTGGTCCTGGGGCATGCCGTTTCTTGAGCAGCCCACGATCCTGAAATTCGGCATCGTAGTTGTTGCCCTGATTTTCCTCTACAACATTTTCATGACTATGATGAAGACCAAGAAGTGGACCGTTATCCAGGGAGTGCTCCTCGGCGGCCTGGTGATGCTTGCGGGCATGTTTCTCTTCGGCGTCTTCTTCATGAAGAACCTATCAACCCAGTACTTTTGGTGGTGGTGGGTGATCCACCTCTGGGTGGAGGGTGCCTGGGAGCTTATCACCGGGGCCATCATGGCTTTCATGCTCATGAAGCTTACAGGCGTGGACCGGGCACTGGTTGAGAAGTGGCTGTACGTTGAGATCGGGCTCGTGCTGTTTACCGGAATCGTGGGCACAGGTCATCACTACTACTGGATCGGTACGCCGAACTACTGGCTCTGGTGGGGAGGAATCTTCAGCGCCCTTGAACCGCTTCCCATCCTCTTTATGGTCATGGATACCCTTCGCTCGGTACGGGAACGGAAAGTGGAGATTACGAATAGAACTGCGTTGTATTGGGCCGTCGGGTGCGCGGTAATGCACTTCTTCGGGGCTGGCGTCTGGGGATTTGCCCATACACTGCCGCAGATCAACCAGTGGACGCACGGCACGCAGATCACTGCTTCTCACGGGCACTTCGCGTTCTTCGGCGCCTATGCCATGCTCAATCTGACGTTAATGTATTTTGCCGTGCCGCAGATAAAGGGCCTCGCGACCTTCAAGCAGTCGCTGGGAATCAAGGCATTCTGGTTCATGTGTTCTTTTATGGTGATGATGGCGCTCTCCCTTGCAATAGCCGGTATCGTGCAGACATATTTCCAGAGGATACTAGGTATGGATTACCTCACGACGCAGGAATACATGAAGCTTTGGTATGCAGTGTTCTGGGTATCAGCCTGGGGATTCACCGCTGGAGTGGCGATGTTCCTCATCGATTTCTTCAGGCTTGCAAAGACTAAGGCATAGATAGCGATAAAAAAAGGGACAGGGCAATTAGTTTATGTACTGTCCCTTTTTTTAATAAAAGGGATGCAACGAAAATATTACCACCATCGCCAGAGACAGATTATGAAGACAATGAGGAAAACAATTGTGAGATTCAAATAAGCTAGAAAATAAAAGAACTTCGGCTTTTTTATCGCCGGCGCCTCTTTTTCATTCTTTATAGATTTTCCGACAGCCGGCATCCTGAGCACCCGATCTTCGCCATGAGGCGCCATTTTTAACACACTCGTAAGATCAAACCCAGCGGCATGCTTCTTCATGTGCGAACCGCCCTTCCACAGCTTGCTGTGTGAGACATCATAGACGTTACCCTTATAAACTATATAGGCTGGATGTTCTTCCTTTCCATCAAATTGCAACAGTTCATCTGCCGTGAGATCTTTTTTATTCTGATCAACGGTGAGATTTGTTTTCTTTTTAAGTCGTGGACCAATGACGAAGGTTACAAATGCTGCGGAAAGCACCATCACAACAAAAAGGCTGACCTTTATTGAAAGAAGAATGCCGAATCTTGTGTGAAAGAGAGACCACCAGGTCGGTATCCTGGCAATAGTAAGCAAGGTCCCCGTCAGTGCCATGATCGTTATAGAAATCCACCCGACAAGAAGTTCCGACCTCGGCAAACCTTGTGCTGCATAGGCTGGCTTAAGGATGAGATGCACGTAAAGAATAGTACCGAACCACATTATGGCAGTAATCATGTGGAGATACCCCGTGGCAAATCTGACGATGTGCTGAGCTTTTGTGAGAGGCTTGTAGTCTCCCTTTGCCTGCAATAGTTCTTTGAATGCTGCTCCTGTTTTAGTAAGTTCCCCGCCTCCAGCAGGATCAACGTGACAATCACTGCAGTTCTTGCCGGTCTGCTGTGCATATTCAACTGTACACAGGCCCCGTGCGGGGAGCAGAAGCGCTAGAAGGAACGGAAGTGTTACAACAATCCTGCTGCAGAAGTTACCCATAGAAAATCTCCTCTGAGCGAGCTCCTATACAAATGAATACCAACAAAATGCAATGTCTGCCAGCAAAAAATGCGCTCTCATTATAGCATATGAAATAGCGTGAATTATTGTATGGCATGACCGAAATTAAAGCTTAAAGGAGGCGCAACCGATAAATGAGGTGTGGGTTGGCCAATGTGGACATTATTTTTTTGTCTTTCAGTCCTTTATAGTCTTCGTTTCGATTGAGAATATGACCGACTTTCACAGTCTTATTCTTCTCGTCCACCGTGTAGATAATGCGATATTCCCCCTGGCACTACTCATACATAAAAATCGAAGACTTACACTTGGGGAGCTTATTCTTCCTAACCTTAATATTGCAGCTCTCTGGCTGTTCTGGGCGGCGTTGCCAGACCGGTGTTTATGGTGCCTTTATGTCCACATGAAGGAAAAATCAAAAAAGTCTATCTGACCCCGCTGCCGGATCTTTTTGGATCATAGTACTGGTTAAAACACTCCTTCAAGGGGACCCACTGAGCTTCGCACGCTTGTCATTTGCTGTATGGAATTACATGCATGCAAACAACATTGAGTTTTCGCTACACCAATACTGTTTTTTCCAACATTTCGAATGATATGCGTGTAGGACTTTCCATACAAAAGACCTTTTCCAAAAAATAAACACCCAGAAACATCTATAAGCAAATCACTTTTAATATCAGGATATTAGTAAAAAGTCTGCTTTTTGGCATGTCTTTTGCTGTTATGTTTACATTGCGGAATAATCATTATCTGTGACTGCAATGGGAAAAAGGAGGTGGTGTATGCGCTGTTTTTGCTTCATGGAAGCGTATGGCGGGGTTTGTGGTGCATCAAAAATGCCTTTTTTCCCAAGTATTGCAGATATGGAACAGTACTGTTTCCGTTCGCGTTTTAAATCGTGTCCAGTCCTTAAGACTGTTCAGCAAGGTGAAGTAAAACCCTCTAAATCTGGTAAATCCTCGCAAGCTCATGTCGCCCTCACGGAGGTAGTTTAATACAAAGAAGCTGAGAATCGCCTAGCAACAATGCCCAACATTAGGAGGCGTAACTAACCTCGAGATTCTGCTGACCACTCTTTCGGCCCACAGCTGCTACTTTGCAGTGCTGATGCCTGGAAATGGCTCTCGCGACGTTATGGTGATGTGGCCTGAGATAAGCGCGGGGCAGCAGGCGAAGAACTTTAAGAACGACCAGATGATCTCTTTCACAGGCAAGTGAGCTTGTTCAACAAGGTTTCTTAAGACAACCCGATGGCCGGGCAACTGGCTGACCTTCGGCGCCGGATGCTGAGGGCAAGCCCGCCAAAATTCGTCGTGCGGGAAGAAGTTATGAGTATGTTTAAGGAGGTGACGCGATATCTGACGCATGCTATCAGGTCAAAGTGGCAAATTTGTTTGGTTACAGTTTGCTCAAATTTTGAAGGAGGACATATGAAAAAAGTACACTTAGCATTTGTTGTGACAAGTATTGTTTTTTTAGTGATGGCAGGATTGCCAAATGTTGGGTTTGCGGCTGGCCAGGGCCAGGCTGTCTGCGGAAGCGCTAACGGGGCGAACTTTCCTGCCGGCTCGCCTCCTACGTCCGGCCTCTGCAGCGCCGGTGAGCCCTCTGCGGTCACTGGGTCGGCAACAACCGGGTGGAGCTGGACGTGTTCATCTGCCGGCCTGACCGAAGATTGCAGCGCACTCAGTGCGGCATGCACTAACTCCAGCTTTTACTATCGTGACACAATATCCTGGACGTCCTGCGCCTTGAGCGCTGGGAACCCGGCAACGAAAAACTCAGCTACCGTTGTCACTGCTGCTACACCAGTAACCACAACGGCCGGAGAATACTCCTGTGAAATGTCCTTCACAATCACTGGCGACCCCTTCTCTTCCACCACCGCTCCTTTCTGCGTCGCGACTCCCGTGACGGGACTTTTCGCGAGCGGCTACACTGCGTATGCCACGTTTGACGTGACGTCAGGCACCCCAAACACCCACAGTGTCAACGTTGTCATACCACAATGCACGACTAGTGCGTGCTTAGCTCCGGGAGGAGTCAGTATCATTTGCGTTCCGTAAAGGAAGAGTCTATTGTCAACCCTGCATCAAACGCAGAGAGAGGGGACTAAAAAGTCCCCTCTCTTACTCATAAAGCCAACAGACGAGTATGAAATACCCTTACTCGTTTATAACATAAGCTGATGGCAGGAGGAAGAACTGTTGTGCATTGATCCTCTCTTATTCGTGTTTCATCTTTCTCCCCGAACTCTACAAAGGTTTTTTTCTTCTTTCACCGAGACCGTAAAAATCCCTCGACCAAACTGCTCTGCCACTTTTTGAGGTTTTGCAGATGCCTGTTACGACTTGTATTCCAACTCCGGAAACTAAACTACTAAGTGCTGTTTCCCCAGGGAATCATCGGCCTTTTGGCCGTGAGGATGTCAAAAAAAGATATAAGGATAATATTACGATATCAAGATATTATCATATACGATAATATTTCAAGAAGTCAGTATCAGCCCTGCTTAGAACACATAATTCGAAGGTCAGCGGTTCCGATCCTCTCTCAGTCTCGTGAGTTTGGAGCTTCGGGGTTTGCGAGTTAAGCGTTGCTGTTGGATGATTTCACTTGAGTGCTGGCATTAATAAGACGTAAATAACGGATTGCATTTCCGCGGAAGCTTACGAAAAAAGAGTACCGCGGAATTCTATTCGGTTTAGATCAAATCCGAGTTCTTTTTCGCTTAGTCCGGCTGCGAGGCCCAGTATCTGGGTAAAGTAAAGAACCGGCACATTGAAATTTTTTGTCATCTTTTTACCGATTAGCTTCTGGTTGTTCTCGTAAGCAATGCCGCAGGACGGACACGCAATCACTAATGCGTCAATTTTCTTCTCCATTAGATTCTCAAGCTTTTCAGCAACAAGCCGCATACTCTCCGTTTCCGCCTTTGCCAGGATAGTGAGGCCGCAACAAAGGCCCTCGGTGGCGTATTCCACCGTAGCCGCACCTGCACACTCTAACAACTCATTCAGTGCGGAGGGGTGTGAGTGATTCTCGAAATAGCCATGCGCGTGTGCAGGCCGTGCAAAATGGCATCCATGGTGTACCGCGAGGGAAAGGCGCTTCTGGGGGACCGTAAGGCTCCGGCGCAGTTGCGCCAGGCCGTATTCCTCTTTCAAGAAACGCGCAAGGTGTTTCACCTTGACCGTTCCGCGGTATATGGGCTCGCCCAATTGCTGAAGCAGCCGGTTTACCTTCTCACGCACCTCTTGGACCTCCAATTCTCTGATTGCCTCGCATAATGTAGCGACACAGCCTGTACAAAGGCCCACAATATCAACGCCTTTTTCCTCTGCCAGAGCAAGATTACGCGCCGCCATGGCCAGAGCGGCATCGGAATCCATGGCTTTCACGGGGAAACCGCAACAGCCGAATTCAAAGAGATCAATCAGATCTAAACCTAGGACCCTGCAAAGATTGCGGGCGGAGATCTCATACTTCAATGCTCTTGAAGAGACGGCACAACCGAGGAATAAAGCGTAGGCCATGTCTACACTCTCGCCTTCTCAAGAAGGGCGAAGATCCGGGCTGCAGCATCAGATTTTTCCGGGAGGGCGGGGAGTCCCGATTTTGTCCGTTTCTTGTTGTCTATAGAGTGGAGACGTCCTGCAAAGAGAAACGCTTCCCTTTGCACGCCGGTAAGCGCAGAAGCACAGCCCGACTGCGTGGCAGCAGCACGCAGTGCCCATAGGACATCAGCAACCGGTATGTCCTGCGGGCAACCGTCAGAGCAAGTAAAGCACGTAGTGCATTTCCAGAGGCCCTGATCTCCCACGGCCCTTTCCATTTCCCCCAAAGCGACGAAACGGATGAATCTGTGGGGACGGAAGGAAGGATCCAGCCTGTTCATTTCACAGCCCGAAGAACACTTGCCACACTGGTAGCATTTTCTCACTTCAGCAAGAATATCCATATTAAAGCCTCATCGGGTTCCGCCCGAGAGCACGCAGTTCTTCGGTGTAGATGCTGATAAAAGCGGCAAACTTTTTGGCATCATCCCTGCTGATATGCACAAAGCGCACTCTTTCGGGCTCAAAGTACATTGCTTTGAGTTTATCAATGATATCCCCCGCTCTGCTTTTTGCCAGGGTGCTTCCCGGAGTGTAATGGCATTGCTCATCCTGGCAAGCCGCGACCACCACACCGTCGACACCAGATGAGATGGCTTTGGCCACAATAGCACCATTTACCGCCCCTGCACAGGGGACCATGATGCCCAGAAAGTTCGCGGGATACGAGAGCCCTCGCAGACCAGCGTCGTCGACCGCATGGTAGGCATCGTTGCGGCATAGAAAGCCGAGAATAATCGGTTCATCCTCACCGAGGAAATCCTTATCGAGGACATCGATCATCCCCGATAACTGGTCAATGGAAAGACTCCCTAGGGATATCGCGGCCAGTGGACAACTCCCCATGCAAACGCCGCACCCGCGACACTTAGTTGCATCGGGCCGAGGAAAACCTTTCTCATCGAACACATAGGCCTTTGCAGGACACTCTTCCATGCAGCGCTTGCACACATCGCACTTCAGAGTATTAACTTGGGGCACATCTGTTTTCCCTTGTTCGGCATTCTCGATAAATCGGAGTGCCCTCATTGCTGCAGCCCCGGAGCTCTCGATTGAACGTGCAATATCCATGGGAGCGCGGCAGCAGCCCGCGGAAAAAATACCCTCCCTGCGGGTATCCTGAGGACGGCACTGGAGATGAGACTCCATAAAACCATCCCTGTTCAACGCGAGGGACAGCATATCCTGTAGACTTTTGTCCGTAGCCGGTTTCATTCCGACAGCGAGAACTACCATGTCCACGCTGAAGTCCCTGCGCTCCTCCGCTGCGGTATCGAAGGCGGAGAAAAGGAGTTTCCCGCATTCATCACGGCGAATAGATGTGGGAATCCCCCTCACGAAGCGCACGCCGCTTTTCCGGGCTCTGCGGTAAAGCTCCTCGTAGCCCCCCGGTGTCCTGATATCATTATAGAATACTGTTGCCTCGTTGTCGGGGTTTGCTTCTTTTAAAAAAAGGGCCTGCTTGATACTCACCATACAACAGACATCGGAGCAGTATTGCAAATGCCGCTCGTCACGGCTGCCTACGCATTGAATAAAAGCGTACGAATGGTGTTTGTCCAAGGGAATGAGATGCCCTTTACAGCGGTGCTCAAATTCCATTTGGATAATTACTCCGTCGAGTCGCCCGTAGCCATATTCTGTGAGGGGCGCAGGATCGAAGGGCTCCCATCCTGTCGCTACAATCACTGTCCCAGCAGTGACTCTCTGCATCCTTTCTTTCTCGTCGAGGCGAATAGCACGGGGACTGCAGGCGTTCTCACACTTCCTGCAGTTTTCAGGACAAATATCTCGCAGAATAACGGGCGACGCGGGGTAATGGGGATTATCAGGCAATCTGATTGCCTGAGCGGGACAAACCTTCAAACAGTCCTGGCACAGTGTGCAGGAATTTGTTTCTACATAACGAGGCGAGAGCCGCAGCGTTGCAGTGAAGTGACCGGGCGACCCCTCCACGGAAATAATCTCCGTTGACTCAAAGACGTGAATAGCCCTGTTCTGTCTGATGCTGGCATACATTAATTCGAAACCGCATGAAGGAGGACACAGGAAAGGAAAAAAGCGGTGAAGCCCCGCTGCCTTCCCTCCCAGATATGGGCTCTTTTCCACAAGGAATACATCCCTCCCGTCCCCTGCATATTCCAATGCTGCTGTTATCCCGGCCACTCCTCCTCCCACGACAAGTAAGGACCTGGAAACTGGCACCTGCTCTGCCGGGTGGTAAACGGTCTTCTGCACCTTCTCGAAGGAAAGGCGCAGAAGAGCTTTGGCTTTCGCTGTAGCCCTCCCCAAGTCGTCTTTATGGGGCAACGCGCACTGCTCCCTAATGCTTACCTGTTCCGTGGTCAGGCAGCCGACAGGGGAAAGATTCTTCAGAAAGGGTGAACACGCTGCTATCACGATCCTGTCGACCCCTTCTATTCCTTTTACTGCGTCCAGTAGACTCATGCCGGCGGGGGAACAAAGGGCGGCCGCTTCACGCACAAAAGCCGCTCCCCGCCACTGTGCTGCCTCATTTCCAAGGATGGCTAGGTCCACGGCTTCGCTTATGAGGCCGTTGCACGTACAGATAAAGATGCCTGTAGAGGCCGTGTCCGTCATTTACTTTTTGTTCCTTGTACGGTATGAGAAACGCTCCACCTTACCGTCGATGTCCACACAGGTCCACATGATGGAGTCTGTACCCATCATAGGGATGAGTTTGGCGCCGTGATATCCGATCTGGTACGGGACCCTCTGCTCGATGGCACCTTTAGGGCATATCTTTGTACATGACATGCAATCCCAACAGTCACGCAGCGAGCGACAATAGGCCTTTCCCGCATCCGCGTCGAGGGTCATAAGGTCTCCTATACAGATCTGCTCGCATAGGGGCTCTTCCTTTCCCTTGCAGCCGTCACACTTGTCTTTCACTACATAGGGTGGCATAATGTATCCTCCTTTGATTCCCGTTTTTCATTGATCGCTTTTTTCCTAAGCCTTTTCCGCTGACAGTGGCACAGGTGAAGGCGCTTTAGTCCTGTCACCCGGCAATATCTGTTCATATGGTCTCTTGTCCATCTCGATCTCTCCTGTTGCAGGATTTCGTCGCGAATTGATGAAGCAGTCCAGTGCCGGGTCTACATTGGGGTAATCGGTACGTGTCTGCCAACCGGGCCAACGCGTCTCGCGCCGTTCCCGTAAGTGCATCACCACCACCTCGGCCACATCAAGACGGTCAATAACGTCGTGAACCAACGATAGGGTATGCAGATCCAGCGCAAACAGTTTATCCACCTGCTTTTTCAATATACTGATGTGTTTCAGCGCGTAATTGAGCTGCGCTTCGTTGCACTTGAAGAACTGCCCCACGCCCCCGGCATACTCGTCCATGAGCCGCTGGAGCCTTTCCTCCATCTCTTCGGGAGTTATCCCATCGTACTGCAAGCGTGAATCCTGCCCTGTGGGTATATGATAGCGAACTTGCATGCCGGCACCCCTTAATAGAGGAGCGAAAACACGAGCCTTTCCAGTCTTCACCTGCTCCTCGTCAAGCGCGACATCCCCGCACTGCGCAACATATTTGATCATGCCGCGGGCCGCCAGAACGCCCTCTGCCGCACAACCGCCCACAAATTTATTGGGCATCCCGCCTGCGCACTCGCCAGCAGCAAAGAGACCGGGGATGGTGGCCATCCGGTCCATATCTACCCAATAACCGCTGGCCGTGTGGCCGCCAACAATGTAAGGATCGCTGCCGTATATCTCGAGGGGTTCCTTGCAGGGGTCCTGTCCCCGCGCCGCCAGGAAAAGAACATACGTAGGACGCTCATTGAGGTAGTCGATCTTCAAATCCTTGACTTGCTGTGGGGAAAGGTGGCGGGTATCTACGTAGGTAGGCCCCCTGCCTTCACTCCACTCGTTCATGGGCGCATTAGCCCTGATATACCGGGGTGCCGAGTCACCCCCTAGATGAGCATAACGCTCCCCGAGGATAAGCTCGTCTTTTGAGTTGATCATGCGTGCTTTGTACCCCACTGAAATAGTGTCCACCGGTCCACAAAAATCCTTTACTCTGGCTGCACACCAGCGCTGTTCCATCAGGGTCAATTCAGCTCCTGCTCTGGAGCCCATCGCGTAGCCGGTGCCCACATTGAAAGGACACATCCACATCTGATGATGGGACGTCGTACCGTCAGCTGTAGCTGAACGGTATAGGCCTGCTGCCCCACCGGTTGAGACGACTGTAGCCTTAGCTTTTATGATATAAAACTTACCGTCCCGAATGCCGAACCCCATGGCTCCCACGACCTTGCCGTTGTTTATCAATAGGTCGGCAGCGGCCACACGGTTAAGAACGCGCGGCTTGCAGTTCTTTGTCTTCTCTGCAATAATCGGTTTCAGTTGCTCGCCGTGAATAGAGATGTCGAATCGTCCCCTTTTTTTGTAGTGACCCTTTTCATCTTTCATAAAGGGAACACCCCATTTTTCAAGGGATTCGACGCATTCATTCAGGATTTTTGCGTTGCTGAGGGCAAGATCTTCCCGGAGGGGGCCTCCCCCCACTTGGGCACGGCTCCATGCCACCATGGTCTCAGGGGTTTCTCCCTCTCCAATATAGGTATTGATGGCGTCCATACCTGCAGCCAGAGCGCCACTGCGATCGATATGGGCTTTTTCCATAATGGTGATGTCGAGGTCAGGTTTTTTTTCGTTGGCTTCTATGGCAACGAAACAGCCCGAGTTCCCGCCGCCAATAATAAGGAGGTCTGTTTCTATCCTTACCTCTTCGACCTCTCTGATGTCTCTGGGAAGACTCTTCTTCATCTTCATTTCCTCCTTTGTATGACTTCCTGTTTTTATCTTACGCCCCTGCATTGGGCCTGTATGTTTTCCCGCCGACATTATGGAAATGAATGGGTAAAGAGTGGATTCTGCCCTCGAGTGCCTTTATCGGGCGTCGACTCGGGAAATTACGTTTTGGAATGGACTGTTACAGGTGCATGCGACTACGCGAAAATACAATAAGGATATCGTCAGTTTTCGTCTGGGGTATCGAGGGAGACGGCAAGACCTTCCCTGTCGAGAATGGTAATCCTCCCGCCTTTGGTCTCGATGAGGCCTTTTTTCTTGAACTCATTCAGGACTTCTGTAACGGTAGTTCGTGTGGCGCCTATCATACTTGCCATCTCCTGGTGGGTAAACTTCTTTTCAAAGACGACTGCACCTTTGCTGGAAGCTCCGCATATTTGAGCGAGCTTCAGGAGGAGTTGGGCGAGACGGGAATATACATCGCAGGTAATGAGTTCTTTAATGGTCTCATGGGTTTGGCGTAGCCGCTTCCCCATGACTCTCATCATCAGAAGGGCGACCCGCGGATTTCTTCCAAGAAATGCCTCGAAATCTTTTCCAGAAAGAGACAGGAGCTCGGAATCTTCGGCGGCTTCAGCAAAAACGGTCCTCTTTTCGTTCCCGCACACTTCCGCCAATCCGAAGAAATCTCGGGGATAGCAGAACCAGTAGATGACCTCTTTGCCGCAGGACGATATATTGTAAATCTTTATTCCGCCGCTCATCACATAGAAAACAGTTCCCCCCAAATCTCCAGGCGAGAAGACGAGGGTACCTTTAGGGTACTTGTTCCTACAGGTCTTCCGGTAAAAGAGCTCGCGTTCTTCCTGCGACAATGTTTCGATAATCTCAAGGGGACTCAGATACCAAGTATTTCCCATATAATGCTGGATATATCCCGTGCTCAATAAGCTGCTTTACTTAATTATATCTCGGAGAAACAAAAAAGACGATAGACAGTTTAAGAAATGGCAGCATTGCGGCAGCCTTTGGCGCAATGCTGCGGTGGATGACGCCGGGTCCCTAATTATAGAGGATAACCTATCAACCTTAGCCAGACAGGTTGCACCAATATCACATAGATATTTGCAATAATCGAAAGTGGTGCTCCGAACTTAATGGCTTCCCAACCCGAGGTTTTCGAGGCGCTCCAAGCAATGAGAAATGCCGTTATGGATATGGGCAGAAAAAAAGCATAACTTAAGCAGTTCATGACGACCAGTGAGAAGGGCAGAACATTATAGCCCAGGGCGCTAGCCAATCCCGCTACCAACGGGACAAATGCCGCCCCGGCCGCAACCGCACTCACGATACCTGCTCTCGCGATATGGAAGCCGAACGCTATAATTAAAAGAACCAACAAAACGGGGGCATGCAGGCTTTTTATTGGCTCAACAATAATGGCTGAAAGCCAGCTCACAACACCGGAATCGTACAATGCCGTGCCCAGAGATATGGCTCCTCCCAGCAGCAGCAAAACATCCCATAGTATATGAGGGTTTATAACCTTAAACTTAATTCCACTCCAGGGCATGAACAATAAGAACGAAACTAAAAGGGCTGTCATTCCGGGTTGTATCCACCCCGTTATCCACAGAAACATGCCAGCCGCAACGCATAGCAGCGTCCATATTTCAGGCCACGTTATCTTCCCGAGTTCCTCTTTCATGTTTGAAATTCCCTTTTCCAGTCCTGGTATATCAAGTCCCTTGAGATCGAAGTACCAAACTACGTAAAGAAATGCTATTGGCAGCAGGCCCCAGAGCGGGATATTCAACCACATCCATTGGCCCCAGGATATATTAATATTCTGCGCATTTTTGAGATAAGCCACCAATATTAGATTAGGGAAATGGCTTGTCAGAAAGAGGGGGCCTATGAAGAGCGGGAGTATCCCCGCAATAAGATACAGCACAGCGGTATTGATTTTCTTTATTTCAGGCAAAGGACCTTTCCCTTCCATTAAGGCCCCCACGCCTTTGCAAATGGGTAGGAACAACGCGGTCTCATTGACAACTGGTAACACAGGGTGGGTAGCAAGCTCGGCCACTGACAACCCCAACATAACCCGCGTCACGCGATTCGATCTCATTATCGAAGCTATCGAAAGCGTGATCCTTTTCCCAAGTGGTGTACCCATCATGATTGCGGCGATTATGAATGCTCCCATCGCAAGGAAAAAAATATCCGTACTGAATGCACTAAAAGCCACAGGTATTTTCATCTTTGCCAACAATACAAGTAGAAGTGGTGAAGTAATGCCAACAATGGCGCCGGGAAGTGCGTCGGTAGTCATGCATACGATAAACCACAGGAACACGCCCAATACTGACTGGGTTTGGTGTGTAACTCCCTTAAAAGTCGGTCCAAAATGCAGCCCAATGAGGATTGCAATGGCAATGATCAGCCCGATGGTTCGTCTGCAAGTGCGCTGGGCTTCTTTCTTTTCTACTTGTGTTGTCGCCACTTTCTCTTTTAATGTTTCGTTTGGGGCTTCTTCCATATGCGTCCCCTTTGGTCATATTGTAGAAATATGCCTAATCATAAGAGACTAATCTCTCTTTCGCTGTCGTCTGGAGGACACTGTGAGGTCGGTGAAGCCCAGGGTGAGCGATCCAATTTCCTTCTTAATTCACGACGCCCTGAAGATGATTATCAAGTCTCCACACTGCGTATCTCAGATACTTCCAGACAAAGTTCTCCGTTTCCCAGCCATTAGAGGAATGGTTCTTGGCGCCAGAAAATACAAAAGAGTGACAACGGACCATGTCTAGTTATGTTGTCATTTTGAAGGTGAAGTCAGATCAAATATCTCCGGCCTTCTTGAATTGTTTTAAACGGCAGTAAATCCTGCGTTCTGACTTAAAAAGAACGATTTCAAATTTGAAAGTGTTAAACTCGTTCTTTCTTTAATAAAGGAAAAGGTGGGGCTGAAAGCCGCGTGAGCGACCGGTCCATAGAGGCTTAAGCCTAACAATAGAAGAAGTAAAAGGGACAAGGACTATTTGGCCAGATTTCTGGAATGCCTGTCTACCTGCCATGATGCCTGCAGCTGTAACCATTACCCCTGTCGTGGGCCTCGGCAATAGGCCGATGGATACCTGAAGAGCGCCCTAATTGACCGGCAACGACGACCAGAAACTTTTTGTTAAGAGGGGACGCATCCCTCTTCACTGAGCTTTAACCGCCTCTTTGCGCTTTGCCATGAAGGAAAAAAACTCCCTACCTTCTCTGATGCGACGTCTGAACTCATCTCTGTCCTGAAGCATTTCCCTCAGAATTCTGAGGATTGGCTGAGGCCTGAGATAAAAGCGCCTGTAAAAGCGCTCGACCATTTCAAAGATCTCCTCACGAGAGAGCCTTTGATACGAGACGACCGAGTTCTGGATTCCGGCGTTTACCAGCCTGTCGTCTTCCTGAATAATCCAACCCTCGCGTATTCCCTGTGCATAAATCTCGGTCCCAGGATAGGGAGCTAGAAGAGATACCTGAATGCTGTAAGGGTCCAATTCCAGCGCGAAACGGATTGTCTCTTCAATGGTTTCTGCGGTTTCACCTGGCAGACCCAGGATAAAAGCGCCGTGAACAAGTATGCCTAGCTCTTTGGCGTATTTCATAAATTCTCTTGACTGCTCAATGAGAATACCTTTCTTGACGTTTTTCAGTATCTGTTGATTGCCTGATTCGAACCCGACGGTCAGCAGACGCAGTCCGGCCTCCTTGAGCACCTCAAGCGTCTCTTTCGCGACATTTACTCTGGCATTGCATGACCAGGTAATCCCCAACGGCTTGATCTTCCTGGCTATCTCCATTGCGCGCTGTTGATTATCGGTGAAAGTGCCATCATCGAAAAAAAACTCTTTCACTTGCGGGAAAAGGCCCGTAGCACGCACCATTTCTTCATATACATTTTCTGTACTTCGTACCCGGTAGCTATGTCCCGAGATTGTCTGGGGCCAAAGACAGAATGTGCAGCGTGCGCGACAGCCTCTGCCAGTATAAAGTGAGACATATGGGTGTTTCAGATACCCATTGTAATAATTCTCTATGGTAAGATCACGCGCATAGATCTCGGTGACAAAGGGAAGAGCGTCAAGGTTCTCTATAGGAGGCCTGTCTGGAGTACGTATCATACTGCCGCATGAGCGGAAAGCTATACCATCAACCTTCTCAAAAGGGGCCCCGCTCGCTATTTCTGCAACTGCGTAATCGAATTCGCCCGTTGTTACAAAATCTATCGCCCCTGAAGAGTTGAGTGTTTCCTTGGGAAGAACTATTGCGTGAGGTCCGACAAATCCCACCTTAATGCCGGGGTAGTGGTCCTTCAGTAGTTCTGCAATCCGCGCATCATTGGAGATCGTCGGCGTACTCGTGTTAATGATAATCAGATCAAAACCTCGAGCCTGCTGGATGACCTCATCGATACCAAGATTAGCAGGAGGGGCGTCAATGAGACGGCTTTCTGGGACCAAGCCCGTCGCATAGGCGAGCCAGGTCGGATACCAAAAGGAGCGGATTTCACGCCGCGCCTGATACCGAGAGCCTGCAGCTCCGTCAAAACCTCCATAGGAAGGCGGGTTAAGGAATAACGTGCGCATCTGCCTTTTTGTAGTTTGACTACATAATCAACAATGATTTTATTGAAATAAGCAATCGCCCAAATGGGCAGATTACCTTTATAATAACACACGATAAAATAAGTTTACCCCAATTCCGGAGCTACGCCTTTTGACATACAAGCAATCTCTGATAAAATGAAATTGCAAAGAATGGGCAGGAATCCTTTTATGCCTTATTGGGCAGGAGATCGAAACAGTCTGAGTGAACATTGGAATATCAGCACGTAAGGGAGGAAACGGAGCGTGAATAGCAGCACAGAGAAGAAAAGACTTGAAGAGGCACGGGAGCAGAAGATTCCCTGGAGGAAATGGGGCCCGTATCTAAGTGAACGGCAGTGGGGCACCGTGCGCGAGGATTACAGCGAGGGGGGTGACGCCTGGAATTTCTTCACCCACGATCATGCCCGCTCCCGCGCCTACCGCTGGGGCGAGGACGGCATCGCCGGGATCTCCGATGATAAGCAGCGCCTCTGCTTTGCTCTGGCCCTCTGGAACGGGAGGGACCCGATTCTCAAGGAACGCCTCTTTGGCCTTACCAACAGCGAAGGCAATCATGGCGAGGACGTGAAGGAGTACTACTTTTACCTCGACAGCACACCGACGCACTCCTATATGAAGTATCTCTACAAATATCCGCAGGCTGCCTATCCTTACGCCGATTTGCTGGAGACGAACCGTGGGCGCAACCGCAACGATATGGAGTATGAGCTCCTCGATACCGGTGTCTTTAGCGACGACCGATATTTCGACGTCTTTGTTGAGTACGCCAAAGCCGATCCGGAAGACATCTTGATAAAGATCACGATAGCCAACCGGGGACCGGTGGCGGCCGAGTTGCATCTTCTGCCGACGCTTTGGTTCCGGAACGACTGGGCCTCGTGGATAGCCGAACCTAACAGGACGCCCGGCAAACCAAACCTCAAGCAGATCAAAGCAGCCGCGGGCACGAGCGTGGTAGCTGCAACGCATTCGCTGCTGGGTGAATTCATCCTTTCCTACGAAGGCGAGGTGCCGCTGCTCTTCACCGAGAACACAACGAACAACGAGAGGCTCTTTCCCGGCCAGCCAAACGATGGCCCGTACGTGAAAGACGGCATTAACAACTGCGTGGTGCACGGCAACAAGGCTGCGGTGAATCCGGAAAAGCAGGGCACCAAGGTCGCGGCGCACTACGAGGTCAATGTCGGTGCTGGTCAGACCGCAGTGATCTGCCTGCGGCTCTCCAATATGTCTCAGGGCCAGAAGGGCAGACCCTTTGGAAAGGATTTTGATGCGGTCTTCGCTGACAGGGTTCGTGAAGCCGATGAGTTTTACAAGTCTGTGACGCCGCCATCAGTGAGTGAAGACGCGGCAAACATCATGCGCCAGGCCATCGCCGGCATGCTGTGGAGCAAGCAGTTCTTCTTCTTCGATGGTGGCAGTTGGCTGGATGAGCACCACTCCCATCCGCTCCATCATGGATATCGAAACTCCCGGAACTCAGAGTGGTTCCACATGCTGAACCAGGACATCATCTCCATGCCCGATAAGTGGGAGTACCCCTGGTACGCGGCCTGGGACCTGGCATTCCACACGCTCCCCCTCGCGATCGTGGACCCCGACTTCGCCAAGGAGCAGATGAAACTGATGCTCAAGGGCCTCTACCTGCATCCAAGCGGCCAGATGCCCGCGTACGAGTGGAACTTCAGCGACGTGAACCCCCCGGTCCACGCCTTTGCAACGCTCTTCTTGCACCGCACCGAGCAGGCTCTGCGCGGCGAGACGGACGTGAATTTCCTCAAGTCGGCGTTTAACAAGTTGCTTTTGAACTTCACCTGGTGGGTGAACCGCAAGGACCGGTTGGGCAAGAATGTCTTCGAGGGCGGCTTCCTTGGCCTTGACAACATCGGTGTCTTCGACCGCAGCGCCCCGCTGCCCACCGGTGGCCATCTCGAGCAGGCAGACGGCACGGCCTGGATGTGCCTCTTCAGCCAGAACATGTTCGAGCTCGCGATGGAGCTTGTCTCCTACGACAGCATTTACGAGGAAATGGTCGTGAAGTTCGCAGAGCACTTCGCGTACATCGCCGCGGCCATGAACCGTCCCGGCCAAGAAGGCATGTGGGACGACGAGGACGGCTTCTACTACGACCTCCTGCAGCTCCCCGACGGCAGTGCCACACGCCTCAAGGTGCGCTCGATGGTGGGGCTCCTGCCCCTGTGCGCAACGACGGTTGTCGAGAAGTCGCACCGGCAGCGCATGCCGCAGGCGATGGCTCAGATATTTGAGCGCGTGCGCCGGATGCCAGAGCTCCTGGAGACCGTCCATCCCACGGGTCCTGGCCATTTTGGCGTGGCGGACCGGGGGATCTTGGCACTCATCAACCCGGAGCGGCTCCGCAGAATCCTTACGAAGATGCTCGATGAGAACGAGTTTCTGGGTCCCTGCGGCATCCGCTCGCTCTCGAAGTTCCACGAGCAGCACCCGTTCATCTTCAACGTGCAAGGCCAGGAGTACCGGGTGGACTACTTGCCAGCCGAATCAAACACCGGCATGTTCGGCGGCAATTCCAACTGGCGTGGACCTGTCTGGATGCCGGTGAACGTGATGATCATCCGTGCGCTCCTGAGCTTCTACCTCTACTACGGCGACAACTTCAAAATTGAATGCCCCACGGGGTCAGGGAAAATGATGAACCTCTTCGAGGTCTCGAAGGAGATCGCGGATCGGCTGAGTCGGATCTTTCTACGGAATGAACAGGGTAAGCGTCCGGTGTATGGAGGCTCGGACAAGTTCCAGAGCGATCCCTATTGGCGCGATTACATCCTCTTCTATGAATACTTCCACGGCGACAACGGCGCCGGATTGGGCGCGAGCCATCAGACCGGCTGGACCGGCCTTGTGGCCAAGACCATCCAGCTCTACGGTTTGTTGAATCCTAAGCGGTTCCTGGAGGCGGGCGTGACGGCCGGGTTCGTGAAGGGCGCCCCGGGCACCGGGGGGCAGAAGACATGAGGATATGGCCCGCGCATTCCGTTATTTACGAGATCAACACTCGCGTCTTACTGTCGGAGCTGCCCCGAGGCCGTGGTGAACCTCCTGTTGATTGGCATTCTCCTGGACTCTGTCTTTTAGTGGGTAATCCTTGGAGTCTCGCATCCCGGCGCGGCGCTAGTGGTGGGGCCGGTGCTGATCGTGGGGCCCTACTGCCTCGCTCGCGCTCTCTCAAACCGCCTCGCGCGTCTGCGTGCGCGGGTGACCGGCGGCACGTTGTACCCTCATTGCATAGGAGACTTCCAATTTTCAAGGATCGGCCCCTATGATTCTTACATAGGTGATTCTCAATAGATGGGTGTTCACATATTGCGTACCTTAATTTTTAGCGTTCTCTTCAGCGTCCTGATTCTCATAAGCGGAGCGCAGGCTGACGACGACAACCCGATCACCCCAGATGAGCAGAAGCTCGTCCGCGAGGCCAGCGCGCCAATATCGAGTATTCTGCAGGTTCGATTCCAAGATACCTACGCCCCCCAATTCACCGGGTTGAATGGCCAGGGCAATACATTGGCAATAGCTGTGACCATGCCATTTCCTAAATACCGCCTGATACCTTTTCCTCAGCTTTCGCTCTTGACGATTCCAGCGGTAGTCACACTCCCTGGCGGCCAGACGGGGTTCGGCGACATCCGATTTGTCGACATCGCTGTTCTGAATGCCGGGCATAGTGTCCTCTGGGGAGTTGGGCCAGCCTTCGTATTTCCAACAGCAAGTGCGCCCACTACCGGTCAGGGCAAATGGCAGGCGGGACCGGCCGCGGCGGTGGCGTTTTTGCCTGAGCGGTGGCTGGTGGGAGTGCTCGCACAAAATCTGATCTCTGTTGGCGGAGATTCTAATCGGGCAAATGTAAATGTCATGATTCTGCAACCTTTTGTTTCCTATCAACTGGGCAAAGGCTGGTTTGTCAGATCACAACCTCAGATGGTCTTTGACTGGATGACAGGCAAACAGCTATTGCCGCTCGATCTCGGACTGGGACGCGTTGTCAAGATCGGTCGGCAAAACGTAAGCTGGTTTGTCGAGTTGTCTCGGAACGTTTCGTATGACGGGCCAGCGCCAAAATATGGAATCACGTTTGGCCTAACGCTGCTTTATCCCGACTTTTGGCGTGATCACTAAGTAATGCATAACAGCTTTATTCAGAATATTGCGCTTTAAGCCGCGGGCTCAATTCGTGCCCGCGAGGATATATTCCCAAGGGGCGCTCTTTGCTATTCCTACCGACGACTACCTCCGCTTCAACGAAATCCTCCGCCCCCGTTGCGCTCGCCACGGCTCCCAGTGCAGGAGTGGATGGGATCTATTGGCCAAGATATGCGAGGGCTTTGAGCAGCGCGAAATCGGAAACCTTGATTAACCCTCCGTACGGTTGGTCCAACTCCAAAATCAGAAAAAGCGCACTCGCGGCCGACAACGCGCAGAAGAACAAGACAGCAACTACCGTTGCATTGCGAGAGGTGAACAAGCCAAAGCTCAAAAAGATGCCGGCGAGCCAGCAAATTAACAACACGAGGAACGGCGTCGGAATTGAGCTCTGCCCGAGCTGCTGGATGATGAGCCAACGAGCTGCTGCAATGTCGCCGCTGATCTGTAGGGCCTGCGCCTGAAGCAGCCGCTGGTCATCGTTTTTTGGGGTCAGTTGCCGGATTTTGTCCTGGACATTTTCGAGTCTGTTCACTGTTTGTCCAACGCTCTCCAGTGCGATTACGTTCTTCTCTGCCGGCCAGATCTGCTTGATTATGGTAATGACCCCGCCGCGCAGAACATCTCGGCCTTCCCTTGTCTCCGGCCCGTAACTGGCCATGGTGCGGTCAAGTAAGATGACTTTGGAGCTAGCCTGCGTGAGCCCGTTGTTCACCGTGTCAAACGTACCCTTTGCCGAGGCGATCATCAGGCCGAGGACAAGAGCCGCCATTGTTGCGATCATCCCCGTCCCTAGCTTTATCACATCCTTTGATCCAGCGCTCAGATGATGTTCAGGCAGAATACCGCGAAGGAATAGGCCGAGGAGCGCGCCACCGAAGATGCATGTAAAAGCAATTAAAGAAATTGTAATCGCACTCATGGCTCATCTTCCTCTTCGTTGTTCTAGGGCGTACAGGAACTGCTGGAATCCCTGAGAGTCCGATAATATTCTATGTGCGGCATCTTTTAGTTTGTCATCCTGCTCATCAGATGGCGCGAAAGAGGTGGGAATGGTGCCGCTCTGTCTTGTGAGTTTCATATGAGCATTTTAACATTTTCGTGAACAAATAAATATGATTGATTGCTCCCACATGTTTTATATCATGTGCGGATAACGACATGAAGTCGTTTTACGTGGCATGCCCCGAAATGTGAGCTGTGCAAACGGAAATCTGGCGTTTCTCAAACGATCGGTTTTGTGGGTTTGATAATCATATAGCGAGCACCTCCCCGAGCATATCGGTTTACGGTATGCTTGAGGTAAGAGAGTCAATCTTAACCTTAAGGAGGTGCCTTATGGGATTGTACACAGGTTTTGATCTTCATTCAAGCAATTCATACGTGAGGATCATCGATGCAGGGGGTGGAAGGATTTGGAAGAAGAAACTCCGGAACGATCCGAGTCTGATTTCAGAGACGGTGGACTCGATAAAACGGCTATGTATGGTACGGGGCGAAAGTCGCAGCGAGTGAATAAAGCTGTGAAGACGCGAGATTTGCTTCCTGCAAGCCGCAAAAATCCCTCGATAAAATACTCTGCTGCGTTTTAAGGTCTCGCAGATAAATGTTACAACCAGCATTTCACACCAGAGAAATGGCTTTACCTAAGGACCCATACCAAGAGGCAGTCAACTTGGCGTCTCTGGACGTCGCGCACTTCGGGACGAACTACCCGGTTCTGAATGATTGCAGGGTATGTGGACTCCTGTTAGCAAGAATGAACATCGAGCTTTAACTTTTCCCCGAAAAAACGTAACGTTGGAGTCAAGTCTTGAAATATGAATTATCAGTCTGCCGCATTCGGTCAATAAAAGACTATTTATCAAGACGTGCCCCCAAGATCCGACTTCATCCTAAAGGTCATTCTTTGCTATAATCGAAATATGGAAGAACATGTGGAGGCACGTCACCGTGGAGGTAAGGTAGCAACCGGCATCAAAATCTTCATTACCGCCATTGTGGCAATCGTCATCCAGTTTAGGCTTGCAATCGCAAGGTGGGGTGGATGGAGCCCTTTCTTTGCCCATCCGGCGATGCGGGCGCTGGCATGGATCACGGCCGGGCTTACCGCTGTGTCGGTGTTTTCAGGCAGCAGCGGCCTAAATAAGGGTATTAAGGAAGAGCGTGACAACCGCTGGGTGCTCGGTGCTTTTGCAGTGATTGCGCTATCGATGGCATATTTTTCGGCTTACACCGACCGCATTGGGTTCTGGACGCTCGATGGCGATATGATGCGATGGGTAGGCGTAGTGCTGTGCGCCGCAGGCGGCGTGTTGCGCATCGTTCCTGTGTTCGTGCTGGGGCACCGATTCAGCGGACTGGTGGCGATTCAGACCGGGCACAAGCTCGAAACGCGCGGGATTTACGGAGTCGTCAGAAACCCGAGCTACTTGGGATTGCTGGTTTCTTCTCTCGGATGGGTGCTTGCGTTCCGCTCTGCAGTGGGCGTGATTTTGATCGCAGCGCTGCTCGTGCCGCTTATAGCGCGCATTCACGCCGAGGAGCGGCTTTTGCGGGAGCACTTCGGCGCTGAGTACGACACGTACTGTACGCACACGTGGCGACTGGTGCCATGGATATATTGAAGATGACGGCCAGTTATATGATAGCGTCATGCCTCAGCATTTTATATGCACAGCCGTTTCCAGTAGAAACAGTCAGTTCGATCAATCGCCCACCGTGTGAGAATGCATGTGAGGATATGGCAGAATGCAGGATGCAGGGCCGGTATTTAGTGCGGCTTTATCGATAAAACCATCTATTCATGGTAATCATAGCAGGAGGTTTCTTTCGCCTGTTTAGCCATAAAAGTTTGTTTATAAGGTTTAAAATGGCTACTTTGACCCAGATGCGATTCCTACTGATGACCGTTTTATTTCGTTTTTGCGCTCTCTTAATGAGGGGTTGACCTCCCTCTTGGTGCCCATTCTGGTCTCGACCACATACAGTCTCAAGATACCCATGTGCACACATGAAAAAAACCCGGAATGCTCTCAGTCCCGAAGTCTCGTGGTCCTTGCTTGGACTCGAACGGCAAACTCCCTTAGTTAACATCTTCTCTTTTTCACTTCCTCTCGATTGGGTCAGCTCCGCAAACACCTTTTTCCGGAGCTGCTTCTTTCAACCTAAGGGCGAGTAGACGCCTGCAGACTCGGAAGAGTGGGACGTGAGTGGCATTGATCTAGACATTTGAAGTCTTGATAATGCCTTGTGTAGATCGTTCTACGCGAGAGGGGCATTTCTTTGAACTCAACTTAGTGAATGTGGCTTGACTCTTAACCGAAACCTTCAGTTTTAAAAGGGCATTCGCGGATGCATATTCCTGTCAACATATCACGCTGTGTTTGACTCTTAAAAACAATATCATAAAATAATGTAAAATTAAAGTGATGATGCTGCGCTTATTATATGCGTTATTGCTTTGTTCCGCTTTTTTGTCGGAGCCAGCCGCATATGCTGCAGGCAGCGATGCCGGCAGCGGTAAAGGTTTTATTTGGAAGATTCAATATAATACTGCAACATCTTATCTTCTTGGTTCTATTCATGCCATGAAGAAGGAGAGTTATCCTCTCAACAGCAAAATAGAAACGGCATTTGATAAATCAGAAGTCCTTGTCGTAGAGGCCGATATCAACAATATGGGCCAGAACGGTCTTGCAGCGCTTATCACGGAGGCTTTTTATTCTGACAGTGACTCTCTCGACAAGCATGTCTCAAAAGCGACTTTCGATGCCGTAATGAATGAAGCGGACCGGCTTGGGATGGAGCGCAGCTTTTTCATGGTTCAAAAGCCATGGTTTATTGTAATCTCACTGGAAGCTTTTCTGTTAAGGAAGATGGGGTTTGATCCGAACTATGGCGTAGACAAACATTTTCTGGATGAGGCAGCCAACAAAAAACAAGTTCTGGAATTGGAAAACATCGATGAGCAGCTTGCCCTCCTATCAGGACTTTCTGATGGCGAGCAGGATGCATTTCTGAATTTCACAGTTAAGAGCGCCAAAAACGAAGAAAAGATGCCAGACATGCTTCTTGCCTCCTGGAACACCGGTGATGCAAAAAGATTAGAGAGCATCATGTCTGCTGATAGTGAAAGCTGTCCTTTACCCTCGTCCATCACTGATAGATTGATAACAAAAAGGAACATTACGATGGAACTGAAAATTGAGAGCATGCTGAAGACCGGAAAGTCTTATTTTATAGTAGTAGGAGCAGGACATCTTGTCGGAGGGGACGGAATAATCGAATTGCTTGAAAAAAAAGGATATGCGGTTGAACAGTTGCAATGAGCGAGGGGGTAGAGGTCTTCGTTACAAGTGATGCTATAGAATCGGAAACGCTAAAGGGCCTTCTGGAGAGCGGCGGAATCGAGGCAGTGGTCCGCTAAGCAAAGGTCAGTCCTTATCCTGTCAATGTCGGCAAGGTGGATGAAGTCAAACTTCTTGCAAAGGCTGAGGACAAGGATATTGCCGAACAGGTTATTAAAGGGGAATCTACAGACAGCAATAATACATGACGAATATGGTAATAGAATCGCTCAACATCGGCCTTCCGAAAAAAGAGATATTCCAGGGTAAAGAGATAGTGACAGGCATACGCAAAAACCCTGTGTCAGGACCGTGTGCCCTTGGCGAGTCCGGCTTTGAAGGCGATGGCGTTGGAGATAGAAAGAACCATGGAGGACTGGATAAAGCTGTTTGTGTTTACAGCTTCGACTATTATTTTTATTGGAACACCGTTCTTGGAACCAAGCTCATACCCGCTGCCTTTGGAGAGAACCTTTCCGTTTCATCTCTGCGTGAAGAAGATGTTTGCATCGGTGATGTCTTTCAGCTTGGTGATGCTGTTGTGCAAATCAGCCAGCCACGGCAACCATGCAGCACGCTTGCAGCACGGCACGGAAGAAACGATATGGTAAAGCTTGTGGTGGATTCCGGCCGCACGGGATTCTATTTCAGGGTGATGAAAAAAGGTATGGTAAAAAAAGGAGACGTGCTGATGCTCAAAGTGAGGGACCCTCTTGGCATTTCGGTTTCATTCGCCAACCATATTTACCATCATGACAGGGGCAATCGCGAGGCAATTAAAAAGGTACTTGCTGTATCTGCGCTTTCCAACTCGTGGCAACGATCCCTGCATGAATTATTGGAGAAATGCAAGTAGTCTTTGGGCCCAACCGCAATTCGAAAAAGCAACCGAAAATTGACCACCTGTGATAACCGAATTTTGACCACCCTGAGCGATTCATAATTCGAGATGATGAGGGGTGATCATCTCACCTATCCAACGATTCCCAATTTCTAATCGGT